>JBBNAI010000098.1:0-12370 GCA_037994305.1 Pseudomonas sp.
TGACCCGCCTCACCGCCGAGGGCGTACTGCCCGAAGGCCTGACGCCGGCGATTCAGGTGGAGAACACCAAGGACAAGAGCAACGGCGACTTCGCCAGCAACATTGCCCTGATGCTGGCCAAGCCGGCCGCCATGAAGCCGCGCGACCTGGCCGAAAAGCTGGTCGCCGCCCTGCCCGCCGATGACGGCATCAGCAAGGTCGAGATCGCCGGCCCCGGCTTCCTCAACTTCTTCCAGAACAGCGACGCCCTGGCCCAGCGCCTGGAAGCCGCCCTGGCCGACGCCCAACTCGGCGTGCGTAAGGCTGGCCCGGCGCAGCGCGTGGTGATCGACCTGTCGGCACCGAACCTGGCCAAGGAAATGCACGTCGGCCACCTGCGCTCGACCATTATCGGCGACGGCGTGGCGCGCGTGCTGGAGTTCCTCGGCGATGACGTGATCCGCCAGAACCACGTCGGCGACTGGGGCACCCAGTTCGGCATGCTGCTGGCGTATATGCAGGAAAACCCGGCCGCCGCCGAAAGCGAGCTGGCCGACCTGGAGAACTTCTACCGCGCCGCGAAGAAACGCTTCGACGAGTCGCCGGAGTTCGCCGACCGCGCCCGCGAGCTGGTGGTGCAGCTGCAAGCCGGCGACGCCGAGTGCCTGCGCCTGTGGCACCGCTTCAACGATATTTCCCTGAGCCACTGCCAGGCGCTGTACGACCGCCTCGGCGTCAAGCTGAGCATGGCCGACGTCAAGGGCGAGAGTGCCTACAACGACGACCTGGCCAACGTGGTCGCCGACCTCAAGGCCAAGGGCCTGCTCAGCGAAAGCGAAGGCGCCCAGTGCGTGTTCATGAACGAGTTCAAGAATGCCGAAGGCAACCCGCTGCCGTTGATCGTGCAGAAGGCCGGCGGCGGCTACCTGTACGCCACCACCGACCTGGCCGCCACCCGCTACCGCGCCAACGTATTGAAGGCCGACCGCGCGCTGTACTTCGTCGACCAGCGCCAGGCCCTGCACTTCCAGATGGTCTTCGCCGCCGCGCGCCTGGCCGGTTTCGTCCCGGCCAGCATGCAGCTCGAACACATGGGCTTCGGCACCATGAACGGCGCCGACGGCCGCCCGTTCAAGACCCGCGATGGCGGCACGGTGAAACTGGTCGACCTGCTCAATGAAGCCGAAGAGCGCGCCTACAGCCTGGTCAAAAGCAAGAACCCCGACCTCGACGACGCCGAGCTGCGCCAGATCGCCCGTGCGGTAGGCATCGGTGCGGTGAAGTACGCCGACCTGTCCAAGCACCGCGCCAGCGACTACAGCTTCAACTTTGAGCTGATGCTGAGCTTCGAGGGCAACACCGCGCCTTACCTGCTGTACGCCTACACCCGTGTGGCCAGCGTCTTTCGCAAGCTGGGCAAGGGCGTCGAGGAAATCGGCGGACAGATCAGCCTGGACGCCGAACAGGAGCACGCCCTGGCCGGCAAGCTGGCGCAGTTCGGCGAGCTGCTCAACAACGTCGCCGACAAAGGCACGCCGCACCTGCTGTGCGCCTACCTGTATGACCTGGCCGGGCTGTTCTCCAGCTTCTACGAGAACTGCCCGATCCTCTCCGCCGAGGACGAAGCGCTGCGCAACAGCCGCCTGCGCCTGGCGGCACTGACCGGCCGCACCCTCAAGCAAGGCCTGCAACTGCTCGGCCTGGATACCCTGGAGCGCATGTAAGTGGCGGCGAAGAAAAAACCGGCACCCAAGCGCGGCGCCAGCCGCTACCAGGCACCCCCGAAAAAACCGGTACCCGGCTGGGTATGGCTGGCCTGCGGCCTGGTGATTGGCGGCTTCATGGTGTTCCTGTTCAGCCTCGAACCCGGCCGCGGCGACGTCAAGCGCGCCAAGCCGGATGAGCAGGCGCGCACCAGCAGCAAGGCCGTCGAGCAGAAGAAGACCCCGGCGACCCAGGAACCGGTCAAGCCCAAGTACGACTTCTACACCCTGCTGCCGGAATCCGAGGTCATCGTGCCGCCGGACGCCATGCAGCAGGAAACCCCACCTACGCCGCCGACCACCCCGGTGACCCCGGAGGAAGCGGCGAAGATCGACGCCGCCCGTGCCGAAGCCCTGCTCAACGGCCAGACCCCGCCACCGCCCCCCACCGTGGCCATGGCGCCGGTCACCACCCAGTTCTTCCTCCAGGCCGGCTCCTTCCGCAAGCGCGAAGACGCCGACAAGGTGCGCGCCCAGCTGATCCTGCTCGGCCAGAGCGTGCAGGTGGAGTCGGGCAAGGTGCGCGAAGAAACCTGGTTCCGCGTACTGGTCGGCCCCTACGCCAGCCGCGAAGCACTGGCCAGCGCGCAGAAACAGCTGGCTGCCAGCGGCTACAGCAACCTGTTGTTACAGCAGCGCCAAAGCCGCTGAGAGGCCGTACACGAGCTGCTGCGCGTCGGCCATGCCGCGTTGGAAACCGGCTCAGGCCGCTCATTTACAGCCTGTAAACTGCGCGCCTTCGCCAGTTTGACCAGCCGGAGGCTGTTACTGGCGTTTCGCCTTGCCTGGCCTTAGCTCGCGATCTCGTGAGCGACCTCTGATCCACGATTTGTGCCCGCCCGGTTGAAAAGCCGGACGGGCCACCCCACCTAAGTCTTCATCAGGGCAATTCGCCCATCGTGTGGAGACGCTCCCCTTGACCACCATCGTTTCAGTTCGCCGCAACGGCAAAGTCGTCATGGGCGGCGACGGCCAGGTATCCCTGGGCAACACCGTGATGAAAGGCAACGCCAAGAAAGTCCGGCGCCTCTACCACGGCCAGGTACTCGCCGGTTTCGCCGGCGCCACCGCCGACGCCTTCACCCTGTTCGAGCGCTTCGAAGGCCAGCTGGAAAAACACCAAGGCCACCTGGTGCGCGCCGCCGTCGAACTAGCCAAAGACTGGCGTACCGACCGCTCGCTCAGCCGCCTGGAAGCCATGCTGGCGGTTGCGAACAAAGATGCCTCGCTGATCATTACCGGCAACGGTGACGTGGTCGAACCCGAGCAAGGCCTGATCGCCATGGGCTCCGGCGGCGGCTTCGCCCAGGCCGCGGCCATGGCCCTGCTGCAGAAAACCGACCTCAGCGCGCGTGAAATCACCGAGGCGGCATTGAACATTGCCGGCTCCATCTGTGTCTTCACTAACCAGAACCTAACTATTGAGGAAGAAGACTGCGCTGAATAAGCGCGGCTTCCGTTGGAGCAAGCCTGCATGTCCATGACGCCCCGCGAGATCGTCTCCGAACTCAACCGCCACATCATCGGCCAGGACGACGCCAAGCGCGCCGTGGCCATCGCCCTGCGCAACCGCTGGCGGCGCATGCAGCTGCCGGCCGAGCTGCGCGCCGAGGTGACACCAAAGAACA
Source organism: Pseudomonas sp. (assembly GCA_037994305.1). Taxonomy (GTDB): domain Bacteria; phylum Pseudomonadota; class Gammaproteobacteria; order Pseudomonadales; family Pseudomonadaceae; genus Aquipseudomonas. The sequence goes on from JBBNAI010000098.1 coordinate 3,371, forward strand.
TCCTGATGATCGGCCCTACCGGCGTCGGCAAGACCGAGATCGCCCGGCGCCTGGCCAAGCTGGCCAACGCCCCGTTCATCAAGGTCGAAGCGACCAAGTTCACCGAAGTCGGCTATGTCGGCCGTGACGTCGAATCGATCATCCGCGACCTCGCCGATGCTGCGATCAAGCTGCTGCGCGAGCAGGAGATCCACAAGGTCCAGTCGCGCGCCGAAGACGCTGCCGAAGAGCGCATCCTCGACGCCCTGCTGCCGCCGGCACGGGTCGGTTTCAACGATGACCCGGCGCCGAGCAACGACTCCAATACCCGCCAGCTGTTCCGCAAGCGCCTGCGCGAAGGCCAGCTGGACGACAAGGACATCGAGATCGAAGTGGCCGAGCAACCGGCCGGCATCGAGATCATGACCCCGCCGGGCATGGAAGAGATGACCAACCAGCTGCAGAGCCTGTTTTCCAACCTGGGCAAGGGCAAGAAGAAAAGCCGCAAGCTCAAGGTCAAGGAAGCCCTCAAGCTGGTGCGCGAGGAAGAAGCCGCGCGCCTGGTCAACGAGGAAGAACTCAAGGCCAAGGCCCTGGAAGCGGTTGAGCAGAACGGCATCGTATTCATCGACGAGATCGACAAGGTGGCCAAGCGCGGCAATGTCGGCGGCGCCGATGTATCCCGCGAAGGCGTGCAGCGCGACCTGCTACCGCTGATCGAGGGCTGCACGGTCAACACCAAGCTGGGCATGGTCAAGACCGACCATATCCTGTTCATCGCCTCGGGCGCCTTCCACCTGTCCAAACCCAGCGATCTGGTGCCGGAACTGCAAGGCCGCCTGCCGATTCGCGTCGAACTCAAGGCGCTGTCGCCGCAGGATTTCGAGCGCATCCTCACCGAGCCGCACGCCGCGCTCACCGAGCAGTACACCGAACTGCTGAAGACCGAGGGGTTGCACATCGAGTTCGCCCAGGACGGTATCAAGCGCATCGCCGAGATCGCCTGGCAGGTCAACGAGAAGACCGAGAACATCGGTGCGCGCCGCCTGCACACCCTGCTCGAACGCCTGCTGGAAGAAGTCTCCTTCAGTGCCGGCGACCTGGCCAGCAAGCAGAACGGTGAGCCGATCCGCATCGACGTCACCTACGTCAATGACCACCTCGGCGAGCTGGCGCAGGACGAAGACCTGTCGCGCTATATCCTCTAAGGGTCGGGGGTGGATAATGCCCGGCATTATTCACCCACCACCCGGAAGCTTCCCATGCGCATGCCCACTACGATCAAACTGCACAAGGCCTCGAAGACCCTCGAGCTGCAGTACGACGGGCAAAGCTACAGCCTCAGCGCCGAATTCCTGCGGGTGCATTCACCCTCGGCAGAAGTGCAGGGCCACGGCAAACCGATCCTCCAGGTTGGCAAGCTCGGCGTGGGTTTGCAGGGCCTGGAACCGGCCGGCAACTATGCACTGAAACTGTGCTTCGACGACGGCCATGACAGCGGCTTGTTCACCTGGGATTACCTCTACCAACTCGCCAGCCGTCACGACGAGCTGTGGTCGGATTATCTGGCGCAGCTGGCCGCCGCCGGCAAATCCCGCGACCCGAACGAATCCATTATCAAGCTACTGCTCTAGCCCGCCCCTCCCACAATATTTCCGTCACGCTTAGGGCGCACTTTCTAATCGCTCTCGGCATACTGCCGCGCGCTGCGCCATAAGGATTTGCGCCCTTGCGCAAACGGGCAAACTCGGGTAACCAAGGAACTGGCAGGTTCCATGCATTTGCCTACTGCGAATGCGAAGAAGCGCGGAGCTTAATCCGCACCCGGTAACCCGAGCAGTACCAGCCCTTCGCCCTGTGTCAGCACACAGCAACATGCCGGTATTCGTCTCAGGACAATGGAGCGTCGTAGATGACCCAAAAGAATAATGAAGACCTGCAACGGCAGGCGTCGGAAAGCACACTGGGATTGAACCCGGTGATAGGCATACGCGGTAAAGATCTGCTTACTTCTGCCCGTATGGTCCTCGCCCAGGCCATCAAACAACCCTTCCATAGCGCCAAGCACATCACTCACTTCGCTTTCGAACTGAAGAACGTGCTGCTCGGCCAATCCGAACTCACGCCCGAAGAAGGCGACCGCCGCTTCGCCGATCCGGCCTGGAGCCAGAACCCGCTGTACCGCCGCTACCTGCAGACCTACCTGGTGTGGCGCAAGGAACTGCACGACTGGATCGAGGACAGCAGCCTCTCCGAACAGGACACCAGCCGCGGCCACTTCGTCATCAACCTGATGACCGAGGCCATGGCGCCGACCAACAGCATGGCCAACCCGGCTGCGGTCAAACGCTTCTTCGAAACCGGCGGCAAGAGCCTGCTCGACGGTCTCGCCCACCTGGCCAAGGACATCGTGCACAACGGTGGCATGCCCAGCCAGGTCAACATGGACGCCTTCGAAGTCGGCAAGAACCTCGCCACCAGTGACGGCGCCGTGGTGTTTCGCAACGACCTGCTGGAACTGATCCAGTACAAGCCGATCACCGAGCAGGTGCAGGAACGTCCACTGCTGGTGGTGCCGCCGCAAATCAACAAGTTCTATGTATTCGACCTGTCGCAGGAAAAGAGCGTCGCGCGCTTCCTCCTGCGCAACGGTATCCAGACCTTCGTGGTCAGCTGGCGCAACCCGACCAAGGCACAGCGCGAGTGGGGCCTGTCGACCTACATCGAGGCGCTCAAGGAAGCCATCGAGGTGATCCTGACGATCACCGGCAGCAAAGACATCAACATGCTCGGCGCCTGCTCCGGCGGCCTGACCACCGCTTCCCTACTCGGCCACTACGCCGCCATCGGCGAGCAGAAGGTCAACGCCTTGACCCTGCTGGTCAGCGTGCTGGACACCAAACTCGACACCCAGGTCGCCCTGTTCGCCGACGAGAAGACCCTGGAGGCCGCCAAGCGCCGCTCCTACCAGTCCGGCGTCCTGGAAGGCAGCGACATGGCGAAAGTCTTCGCCTGGATGCGCCCCAACGACCTGATCTGGAACTACTGGGTCAACAACTACCTGCTCGGCAACGAGCCGCCGGTGTTCGATATCCTCTACTGGAACAACGACACCACGCGCCTGCCGGCCGCCCTGCACGGCGAATTCATCGAAATGTTCAAGACCAACCCGCTGACCCGACCCGGCGCGCTGGAAGTCTGCGGTACGCCGATCGACCTCAAGCAGGTGACCAGCGACATCTACTGCCTGGCCGGCACCAACGACCACATCACGCCGTGGGGCTCGTGCTACAAGTCGGCCCACCTGTTCGGCGGCAAGGTCGAGTTCGTGCTGTCCAACAGCGGGCACATCCAGAGCATTCTCAACCCGCCAGGAAACCCCAAGGCGCGTTACATGACCAACACCGACATGCCGCATGACCCACGCGCCTGGCAATCCAGCGCGACCAAGCATGCGGACTCCTGGTGGCTGCACTGGCAGACCTGGCTGGCCGATCGCTCGGGCAAGCTGAAGAAGGCACCGGCCGCCCTCGGCAACAAGACCTACCAGGCAGGCGAGGCGTCCCCCGGCACTTACGTGCACGAACGCTAGGCCTCCTAAAGAACAACAGCGATATACCCGTACACGCTGCACCTTGCGCAGTACTGCCCGCGGCAACTGGAAGTGCCGCCCGCCACCCCGGCCCATGTGGTCCGGGGCGGTGCTTGCCCACCAACCGGTGGGTCACTGGAGAGCCGCGCTGGATGTCGGCTCGCCACGGATCAAACCATAGGGCTTAGCGCATGCCGCAACCTTTCGCATTTCGCACCATCGAACTGGACGGCCAGACCATCCGTACGGCGGTTCGTCCGGGCAGCAGCAAACTCACGCCGCTGCTGATCTTCAACGGCATCGGCGCCAACCTGGAGCTGGTGATGCCCTTCGTCCAGGCGCTCGACCCGGAACTGGAGGTGATCGCCTTCGACGTCCCCGGCGTTGGCGGCTCGTCCACGCCCAGCACGCCCTACCGTTTCCCCGGTCTGGCCAAGCTGGCCGCGCGCATGCTCGACTACCTGGACTACGGCCAGGTCAACGCTATCGGCGTGTCCTGGGGTGGCGCACTGGCGCAGCAGTTCGCCCATGACTACCCGGAGCGCTGCAAGAAACTGGTGCTGGCTGCCACGTCGGCAGGTGCCGTAATGGTGCCGGGCAAGCCCAAGGTGCTCTGGTGCATGGCCAGCCCACGGCGCTATATCCAGCCGTCCTATGGCGTACAGATCGCCCCGGAAATCTATGGCGGTGCCTTCCGCCGCGACCCCAAGCTGGCCCTGGCACATGCCAGCAAAGTGCGCTCGGGTGGCAAGATGGGTTACTACTGGCAACTGTTCGCCGGCCTCGGCTGGACCAGCATCCACTGGCTGCACAAGATCAGGCAGCCTACTCTGGTATTGGCCGGCGACGATGATCCGCTGATTCCGCTGGTCAACATGCGTCTGCTGGCCTGGCGCATCCCCAATACGGAATTTCACATCATCGACGATGGTCACTTGTTTCTAGTGACCCGCGCCGAAGCGGTTGCCCCGATCATCATGAAGTTCCTCGAGGAAGAACGGCAGCGGGCCGTGATGCACCCGCAACCCATGCCCGTTCGCGGTCACTGACCGCACAACTGTAGTGCTGCGCCGGCAGGATTGAGCCCACTTCGGGCCCTGCCGGAGTAAATGGATTTCTAGCGCGGCAGTCTGGAATGCCTTCCGGCGCGCCTTGGTACAAGCCTTGCTGTCATTGTTATGACGGTTTGACGACGGAGCCTGCCCCATGCGTGAAAAGACTGCACCGGGATCACTGCCGGTACCCGCGAACTACATGAACGCGCAAAGCGCGATGGTCGGCCTGCGTGGCCGCGACATGTTTTCTACCATGCGTGGCCTAGCCTTCCAGGGTCTGCGCCAACCCGTTCACAGCGCCCGGCACCTGCTCGCCCTGGGCAAGCAGCTCGGGCGCGTGATGCTCGGCGACACGCCACACAAGGCCAACCCGCTGGACGCGCGCTTCAGCGATCCGTCCTGGCAGCTCAACCCCTTCTATCGACGCAGCCTGCAGGCCTACCTGGCCTGGCAGCAGCAGCTCAAGGCGTGGATCGACGAGAGCGACCTGTCCCCGGACGACCGCACCCGCGCGCACTTCCTGTTCGCCCTGCTAAACGATGCACTGGCCCCCTCCAACAGCCTGCTCAATCCGCTGGCGGTCAAGGAGCTGTTCAACAGCGGCGGCGCCAGCCTGATCCGCGGCGCACGCCACCTGTACGACGACATGCTGAACAACAGCGGCATGCCCAGCCAGGTCAACAAGCAGGCCTTCGAGGTCGGCCGCAACCTGGCCCTGACTCCCGGTTCGGTGATCTTCCGCTGCGAGATGTTCGAACTCATCCACTACAAGCCGATGAGTGAAAAGCAGTACGCCAAGCCGCTGCTGATGGTTCCGCCACAGATCAACAAGTTCTACATCTTCGACCTCAGCCCGGAGAAGAGCTTCGTCCAGTACTGCCTGAAGAACGGCCTGCAGGTGTTCATGATCAGCTGGCGCAACCCGGATGCGCGGCATCGCGAATGGGGTCTGTCCAGCTATGTGCAGGCGGTCGAGGAAGCCATGGATGTGTGCCGCGCCATCACCGGCAGCAAGGACGTCAACCTGATGGGCGCCTGCGCCGGCGGCCTGACCATCGGCGCCCTGCAAGGCCACCTGCAGGCCAAGCGCCAGCTGCGCAAGGTTGGCTGTGCCACCTACCTGGTCAGTCTGCTGGACAGCCAGGTGAACAGCCCGGCGATGTTGTTCGCCGACGAGCAGACCCTCGAATCGGCCAAGCGTCGCTCCTACCAGAGCGGCGTGCTGGATGGCCGCGATATGGCCCGGGTATTCGCCTGGATGCGCCCCAATGACCTGGTGTGGAACTACTGGGTCAACAACTACCTGCTGGGCAAGGAACCGCCGGCGTTCGACATCCTCTACTGGAACAACGACAACACGCGCCTGCCGGCCGCCCTGCACGGCGACCTGCTCGACCTGTTCAAGCACAACCCGCTGACCCGCTCTGGCGGTATGGAAACCTGCGGCACGCCGATCGACCTGTCCAAGGTCAATCTCGACAGCTTCAGCGTCGGCGGCATCAACGACCACATCACCCCGTGGGACGCGGTCTACCGTTCGACCCTGCTACTGGGTGGCAACCGCCGTTTCGTGCTGTCCAACAGCGGGCATATCCAGAGCATCCTCAACCCGCCGGGCAACCCCAAATCCACCTACCTGGAAAACGGCAAGCTCAGCTCCGACCCGCGCGCCTGGTTCTACGACGCGAAAAAGGTGGAAGGCAGCTGGTGGCCGCAATGGCTGGAGTGGATCCAGGAGCGCTCCGGCGAGCAGAGTGAAAGCGTGTTCAGTGTCGGCAACAGCAAGTACCCGGCCATGGAAGCGGCGCCCGGCACCTACGTGCACATGCGCTAACCAGCACTAGCGAAACGACTGGCCGGGCAGCCCTCGGCCAGTTATCGTCGACTCCCCTGCGGCCACTACAAGATCATGGAATGAAGACCCGCGACCGCATCCTCGAGTGCGCCCTGAACCTGTTCAATCAGCAGGGCGAACCCAACGTTTCCACCCTCGAAATCGCCACCGAGATGGGTATCAGCCCCGGCAACCTGTACTACCACTTCCACGGCAAGGAGCCGTTGATCATGGAGTTGTTCGAGCGCTTCCAGGCCGACCTGGCACCGCTGCTCGATCCGCCGGAAGAGGCAGCCCTGGATGCCGAGGACTACTGGTTGTTCCTGCACCTGATCGTCGAGCGCCTGGCGCAGTACCGCTTCCTGTTCCAGGACCTGTCCAACCTCGCCGGCCGCCTGCCCAAACTGGCCCGCGGCATCCGCCTGTGGCTCAACCAGCTCAAGCGCACCCTGGCCTCGCTGCTGGCGCGCCTCGGCGCATTCGGGCAATTGCGCAGCGACACGCAAGCGCTGGGGCAACTGGTCGAGCAGGTCACCCTGACCCTGCTGTTCTCCCTCGACTACCAGCGCATCGTCGGTGCCGACGGCGAAGTTCGCCTGGTGGTGTACCAGGTGATGATGCTGGTCGCCCCACACCTGACCGACGACTCGCGCAGCGCTGCCGAACAACTGGCCCAGCGCTACCTGGAAGTGTGACCGCCCAGAAACGCAAAAGCCCGGCACTAGGCCGGGCTTTTGCTGTCCTGGGAAAACTCAGGACGGTGTAGCAGGTGCCACGGGTGCAACAACCGGTGCAGCAGGTGCGGCCGGAACATCAGCCGGTGCGGCTGGCTTGGCAGCAGCTACCGGTTTGGCAGCAGGCTTGGCGGCCGGTTTCTTCGCCACTGGCTTGGCAGCCGGTTTCACTGCAGCTTTCACCGCAGGCTTGGCAGCCGGTTTAGCGGCTGCTTTAGCGACCGGCTTAGCGGCCGGTTTGGCTGCGGCCTTGACCAGCGGTTTAGCTGCCGGCTTGGCTGCAGGTTTAGCAGCAGCCTTGGCTACGGGTTTGGCAGCTGGCTTAGCGACGGGTTTAGCAGCCGCTTTGGCAACAGGTTTGGCTGCCGGCTTGACCGACTTCACCGAAACACCGGTGAGTTTCTCGATCTGCTTGGTCAGGGTATCGACCTTGGTCTGCAGCGATTTCACTTCGTTGCGGCTCGGTACACCGAGACGGGAAATGGCACTGTTCAGACGCTTGTCGAAAGCCTCTTCCAGCTCGCCCCACTTGCCCAGCGCCTTGCCTTTGACTTCGTCGACTTTCGACTTGGCCGAACCGACGGTGGTACCCACCGACGACTTCACCACGTCCAGTTGCTTGTCGACTTCGGTCTTGGCTTGCTTCTCGGCTTTCTCGCCATCCTTGACCAGACCGTCGAACAGCTTGGTGCCGTCCTTGCTGACCTTGGAATAGGCACCGAGACCGGCCAGCCAGATCTGACGCGAGTACTTCTCGATCTCGCCGATCCAGGAACCGCTCTCTTTCTTCGCTGCGGGTTTCGCGGCGGGTTTCTTAGCTGCTGGTTTGGCAGCGGTAGGTTTCTTGACAGCCATCCTGCTCTCCTTATTGAGTACGCGCGACACGCTCAAGCAATGCATTCAACTCGTCCAGCTTAGCAGAGAGTGCCTCAACGTCTTGCTTGGAGGGAATACCCAGGCGATTCAGGCCGGCAGCGACACGACCGTCGAAGGCTTTTTCGATCTTGTCGAACTGTCCTTCAACCTTGCCCTTCACTTCAGAGACGCTGGATTTGACGCTCGACTTGACGCTGGCAACCTGGGTTTCGAACTGGCTGTTAGCGGCTTCGACCTGCTTGGTCACCAGCTTCTTGCCTTCCTTCTCGACGCCTTCGCCGGCCTTGACCAGGTCTTTGAAGTAATCGACGCCCTCGGCACCGGCTTTGGCGTAGGCGCCCAGACCGGCCAGCCAGACCTTGCGGGCATAGGCTTTGACGTCGGTCAGGACGGTGGCTTTGCTCTCGACTACGGCTTCAACTTTCTTCTTGACGGCGGCTTTAGTGGCCATGCGGCACCTCACGTTCAGAGTGATGAAAAGGTGGTCCTTTCACAGGACTTGAACGCAAGGTAGTTAGAAAAATTAGAAATCACATACTAGGCCGCAGGAATCGCCAGCACGCCGTGCACCTCAACCTTGCAGGTGCTTGTCCAGGGTCTCTTCGATTTCGCGCTTGATGGTGCCGCCCAGGGCAGACAGCAACAGGCCCAGCTTGAGGCTGACGCGCACCAGTTCGTCACTCACCTCGATGCTGCCGTCGGCACCGCTGCGCTTGAACTCCAGCGTATCGCCAACCCAGCGGTACTTCACGTCGTATTCACGGGCCAGGCGCTCGGCCAGCGCCTCGGCTTTTTCACGGGCGCTCTCGCGGCCCAGGGAATGCGAACGTTCAACGGTGATGCGACTCATGCATGGCTCCGACAGCGACCTGATGTCGCACGACTATAGCGCCCCGCCCAGTGCCAAGACAAAGGCAGGCCACGGGTTTA
>JBBNAI010000099.1:0-1721 GCA_037994305.1 Pseudomonas sp.
TGGCCCTGCACGGTTGCGCCAGCCAGGAGCCCGCCGTGATCACCCCGGCGGCACCCGCGCAGTGGCAACACGCGCCGCTGGTGAGTGCGCAGGTCGCGCCGGACTGGTGGCAGGGCTTCGCCAATACCGAGCTGGATCGCCTGGTCGCCCAGGCGCTGCTGGCCAACGATGACCTGGCCGCCGCCGTGGCCCGCGTGCGCCAGGCCGAAGCTAGTGCACGCATGGCCGGCGCCCCGCTGTTGCCGCAACTCGGCGGTACCCTCGGCGCGGGTCGAGAAGGGCGTTTGGGCGGTGATGCCGAGGTGGCGGGCAACAGCTATTCGGCAGGGCTGGCGGCCAGCTACGAGGTCGATCTGTGGGGCCGTCTCAACGCCGGTCGCGACAGCGCCCTGGCCGATCTGCGCGCTAGCCAGTTCGACCGCGCGGCGCTGCAGGTCACCCTCAGCGCCGGCGTGGTGTCGAGTTGGCTGCAGCGGGTCGGCCTGGACCAGCGCCTGCGCATCGCCGTGCTCAACCTGGACAACGCCGAACGGGTGCTGCGCACCGTCGAGTCGCGCCAGCGCGCCGGCGCCGCCACCAGCCTGGAACTGGCGCAGCAGCGCGGGGTGGTCGCCGAACAGCGCCGCGCCCTGGCCGCGCTGAGCCAGCAAACCGACGACAGCCGCGTGGCGCTGGCCGTGCTGCTCGGTCAAAGCAGCAGTGCCGGCCTGAACCTGGCCGAGCAGCAACTGGAAGCGCTGCAACTGCCGGCGATCAGCGCCGGCCTGCCCAGCGACCTGCTGCTGCGCCGCCCCGATGTGGCCCGCGCCGAGGCGCAACTGGCTGCCGCCGATGCCGATGTGCAGGCCGCTCGCGCTGCCCTGCTGCCGCGTTTGAGCCTGACGGCTACGGCCGGCGGCAGCGCCGAGCGGGTCTCCGACGTCTTTGCCGATCCGGTCTATTCCCTGGGCTCGGCGCTGCTCGCCCCGATCTTCGACGGCGGCTACCTGGCCGCCAGCCGTGACCTGGCCGAGGCTCAGCGCGAGGAGCTGCTGGCCGCGTACCGCAGCAGCATCGTCAGCGCCTTCGCCGATGTGCAGTTGGCGCTCAACGGTCTGGCTGGGGTCGAGGCGCAGTGGCAGGCGCAACAGGCGGTGCTGGAGCAGGCCGAGCTGGCCTTCCGCTTGTCCGAGTCGCGCTACCGCGCCGGCGCCGACACCCTGCTCACCCTGCTCGACACCCAGCGCACCCTGTACGCCGCCCAGGACGACAGCGCGCAACTGCAACTGGCGCGCCTGCAGGCCGGCGTGGCGCTGTACCGTGCCCTTGGTGGTGGCTGGCAGGTGGCGACTAGCGAGTGAAGGCTTGGTGTAACTCGGCCAGGGTGGCGAAGTACCAGGCGGGTGACTCGGCCATCAGCTCGGCGTGGCTGCCGAAACCGTAACCCACGCCGATGGAGCGCAAACCGTTGCGCTGGGCGCCGATCAGGTCGTGCTTGCGGTCGCCGATCATCAGCGTATCCGCCGGGTCCAGGCTTTCCTCGGCCAGCAGGTGGCGGATCAGCTCGACCTTGTCGGTGCGCGTGCCGTCCAGCTCGCTGCCGTAGATCACTTTGAAGTGCCGGGCGAAGTCGAAATGCCGGGCAATCTCGCGGGCGAACACGCTCGGTTTGCTGGTGGCGATGTACAGCGTGCGGCCCTGCGCGCCGAGCATGCCGAGCAGCTCGCCGACGCCATCGAACA
>JBBNAI010000100.1:0-3589 GCA_037994305.1 Pseudomonas sp.
ACCGGGAATTCAGCCGGCTGGCCACGCTCGTAGGAGCTGTCGAACACGGTGCCGTCGATCAGGGTGCCGTGGTAGTGGGTACGCACGTGGTCTTCACGGGACGGCTTGGCGCCCTCGCCAGCTACCAGCACTTCGTACTGCAGACCGGATTCCAGCACGGTCACGCCGTCACGCTTGGCGTTCTCGACCAGGTATTCGCGACCGGCACCCGCAGCCGCTTCGGCCTTGGCAGCCGCTTCGGCCTGCATGATCTCGCGGATCACGCGGAAGCTGGCGTTCAGCGCTTCCGGGGAGACCTGGCTCGGCTGGCCACCAAAGGCGTCGCGCAGACCGGCGACCACCGCTTCCAGGCTGACGCCCGGCGGCGGGTTGTCGCGCAGTTGGTCGCCGAGTTGACGGCCGATGCCGTAGCTGACGCGGCCCTCGTCGGTGGACAGTTCGTTGGACAGGTTGACTTCGGACATGGCCGGGCTCCACTAGCGGACAAAAAAGGGCGGCCAGCCTAGCACAGAGCCACACCGCGCATGCAGCCACAGATCTGCCCGATTGCCAGGGCTGGAAACACAACCGCCCGGACATTCTGCAATGACCGGGCGGTGGGTAAAGCGCACGCGGGAGTCAGTGGTCGTGCTTGGTCAGCTTGTCCAGATAGCCCATGGCGAAGGCCGACACCACGAAGGCCATATGAATGATCACGTACCACATCAGCTTGGTGTCATTGATGTTCTGCGCGTTCATGAACACCTTGAGCAGGTGGATCGAGGAAATCGCCACGATGGAGGCGGCAACCTTCATCTTCAGCGAGCCGGAGTCCATCTTGCCCAGCCAGCTGAGCTTCTCCTTGCCCTCGTCGATATCCAGCTGCGAAACGAAGTTCTCGTAGCCGGAGATCATCACCATCACCAACAGGCCACCGACCAGGGCCATGTCGATCAGCGACAGGATCACCAGAATCAGATCCGCCTCGGCGATGGAGAAAACGCTGGGGATGATGTGGAAGACTTCCTGGAAGAACTTCAGCGCCAACGCCAGCAGGCCGAGCGAGAGACCGAAGTAGATTGGCGCCAACAGCCAGCGCGAGGCATACATCGCGTTTTCGATAAAGCGTTCCATGGAGTATCCCGTCATCTGAAAAACCGGTCGCGAGTATACCCAGCCAGGCTCACGGGACAAAGGCAACAAGGGTTACAGAGGTTATCCACGCTTGCTGTGGATAACCTTGTGGGCAGGGGCGGGACGGATGGCTGCACGCCAGTCGCGGCGTAGCGCAGGCGACATTGCACAAAAAGCGCTCAGCAGCGCGGTTCAGCTTTCCGGACGGAACTGGCAATCGCCCAGGGAGCGGCACCGTTCGCCGTTCAGGCGGCGCAGTTCGGCTTGCAGGTGCAGGCGCCAGATGGGCTCGTCCATGCAGGCTTCGTAGCCTTGTACGGAGAGGCACTGGGCAATCGAGTCGAGCACTGTCTCAGCCACGAAAGGCCCGTGGAATGGGCCTTGCGCCTTGATCGCCGACGGCTGAGCGCCAGACATGCCGGCGGCGCAGAGCAGCGTCCACAGGCCACGCTCGCCCGCCAGCGGACGAATCAGGCATTCGATGCGAGTGGTCAGGCCCAGGCACTGACGGGTAAGACAGAGGCTGCGCGGCATGGCGGCGATCCTCGCGAGGTCTGGCCTTCAGACTACACCCCGTTGCGCCGCTTCGGGAAGATCGAAGTTATCCCCGCGCGCTGTGGATAACTCTGTGGAAAGAGCGGGGGAAAGCCGCCCTGGCCGACGCCGTTCGCGGCTGCCGGGCAACTGCTCAGTGACTGACCAGTTGCCCGGCGGTCGAGGCGTCATTCCTTGGGCTTTTTCGGCGCCGGCTTCGCCCTGGGCTTGGCGGCCGGCTTGGCCTTCTCTTCCGGCTTGGCTGGCTCCTCTTCTTCCATGCCCATCTCGGCGATGCTGCGCAGGCGCTCGACCACGCGCGCGTTGACGCTGCCCTTGACGAACTCGCCCTGCTCGTCCTGCGCCCCGGCCGGCTCGCCAAGCAACAGACCAAGGGCCTCATCGACGTGACGCACCGCGTAGACATGGAACTGCCCGGCACGGGCCGCCTGCAGCACGCGCTCATCGAGCATCAGGTTGCTGACGTTGGAGTGCGGGATGATCACGCCCTGCTCGCCAGTCAGGCCGCGTGCCTCGCACAGGCGGAAGAAGCCTTCGATCTTCTCGTTGACTCCGCCGATGGCCTGCACCTCGCCAAACTGGTTGATCGAGCCGGTAATCGCGAAACACTGCTTGAGCGGCGTGCGCGACAGGGCCGAGATCAGCGTGCAGACCTCACCCAGCGAGGCACTGTCGCCATCGACATAGCCGTAGGACTGCTCCAGTGCGATGCTCGCGGAGATTTCCAGCGGGAATTCCTGGGCGTAGCGGCTGCCGAGGAAGCCGGTGAGGATCATCACCCCCTTGGAGTGGATCGGCTGGCCGAGGTTGACCTCACGCTCGATGTCGACGATGCCGCTGCCACCCGGGTAGACGGTGGCTGAAATCCGCGCCGGCATGCCGAAGGCCGAATCGCCGACCTCCAGTACGGTCAGGCCGTTGCACTTGCCCACCGCCGAGCCGGCGGTGTCGATCAGGATGATGCCGGCCAGCATGTCGTCGATGATCCGCGCCGAGACCCGCCCGGTGCGCGTGGCCTTGGCCTTCAACGCGCGCTCGATATGGCCGGCATCGGTCACCGCATCCCCGGCCAGCTGGCGCACGAAGTCGGCCTCGCTGACCAACTGGAACAGGTCGCCGATACGTGCCGACAAGCGCCCCTGGTGTTCGGCCAGGCGCGCGCTGTAGGTCGCCAGGCGCGCCACGGCGGCGGCAGTCAGCGGCGCCATGCCCTCTTCGGAGGTGCGCGTACGCAGCAACTGGGCGAACTGCTCCAGGCTTTCGTCGCCCACAGCAATTTCCTCGTCGAAGTCGACCAGCACACGGAACATCTCCTGGAAGTCCGAATCCAGGTCCTGCAGGGTGTAGTACAACTGGCGCGAGCCGATGATGATCACCTTGAGCTGCAGCGGAATCATCTGCGGCGTGAGGGTGACGGTGGCGATGCGACCGAGATCGCCCAGCGGCGACTCCATCTTCAATTGGCGCGAATGCAGGGCACGCTTGAGCGCATCCCAGACGAACGGCTCGCTGAGCAGCTTCTCCGCCTCAACGATCAGATAGCCGCCGTTGGCCCGGTGCAGAGCCCCCGGGCGCAACTGCCGATAACTGGTGTAGAGCGCCCCCTGGTCGGTGTTGTACTCGATGCGGCCGAACAGGTTGTCGTAGGTCGGATGCGGTTCGAACACCACCGGCGCGCCGCCATCGACGTGGTGCCCAACCACCAGGCTCGGCAGGTACTGCTCCTCGATCATCTCGCGGCGTTGCGCGTCCGGCTTGTCGTCGGCCAGCAGGTCGACCACGGTTTTCAGCAGATGCACCTGCATCGCCTGCAGGTAGCCGCAGACGCCGGCGTTCTCCGCGTACTTCTCCGACAGCGGCGCCAGCAGCGGCTGCAGGGCCAGGCTGATGGTTTCCTCGTTGAGCTGGCGCAACTGGTTGC
>JBBNAI010000101.1:0-14125 GCA_037994305.1 Pseudomonas sp.
ATGCGCTTGGCCCCTACAGGGTAATCATGCGAGCAGAGCTCGTCGGCGACCTCAGGGCGAGTGACGATGCTGCGGATCTTGCGATGCAGGAAATCCACCGCGTACTGGTTGGACTCTTTGTTGGTCATCATGTCTTTGTAGGTGAACATAAACTGCGGGCCGCCGACGGCCCACTGGCGCTCGAATGTCTGCTCCCGCACCTCGGCACTGACTTCCACAGCAGACTCGGTCGGACGCGGATACAGCCCCAGTCCCTGCTGGCGAGCCGCCGCGCGGATCGCCACGTAGTCGTTTTTGATTTTGCTGACATAGTCAGCCTCTAGAGGAGCGTTACGCGCTGGCACCACATAGGCAGGCGTACGTTGGAACACATAGAGGTGCTCGGCTTGTTGAGCAGTAACTGGAATAAGTTGAACACCGGTCGAGCCGGTACCAATGATGCCTACTCGCTTACCTCGGAAATCGACCCCAGCCTGGGGCCAGTCGACGGTGTGATAGCACTCACCTGCAAAGGTTTCGAGGCCCTCGATGTGCGGCAAGCGCGCTGAAGACAGACAGCCACTGGCCATGATGAAGTAACGGGCGCTGATGGCATTGCCCTGGTTGGTACGCACCTGCCAAAGCCCTGTGGCCTCGTCAAACGAAGAGGAAGTCACGCGCGTCTCGAATCGGATATGACGTCGCAGGTCGAAACGTTCGGCAACGTGGCGGATATAACTGAGAATCTCCGGCTGGGTCGCGAAACGCTCGCTCCAGCACCAATCCTGCTGCAGATCCTCCGACCAGGAGTAGGAGTACTCCACGCTCTCGGCATCACATCGCAAGCCGGGATATCGGTTGGCGTACCAGGTCCCCCCCACATCGGCATTTGCTTCAAATACCTGCACACGCAGGCCCAGGCGGCGCAATTTGTACAGCATGTAAAGACCAGCAAAGCCGGCGCCAACGACAACCGCATCAACTTGGCCGGAATGATCCGCCCCTGTTTGTAGGGGGGAAGAGATATGTTCGGACATGCTCTGACTATCCTCGTGGGTAGGTAAGAGAACTCGGTACTGAACAGCCCTGAGCGAAGGCCAGCGGCTACATACCAAGTGGGGTTAAGGGTGTGATGTGGACGGGCCTGCCAACCGTTGCTCGAGGAAGCGGCCAATGTGCTCGATTGCAGCAGCACTCCCAGGCAGAACGTTCACAAACGAAGCAAACCCATGGAACTGCCCTAAGTAACGCTCGAACTGAACCGGCACGCCGGCATCAACCAGTCTTGCCGCATAGGCCTCGCCTTCGTCGCGTAGGGGGTCGTATTCAGCGGTGATCAACAGGGTTGGCGGCAGCCCGCTCAAGTCGTTCGCCAGCAGTGGAGAAGCGTCTGGGTGCTGGCGCTGTCTGATATCGGGCAGGTAATGATCCCAATACCACCGCATCATTTCGCCGGTCAGGAGCGGCTGCAGGTTTGGGTCGAGATAGGAAGGACGCTCAAAGTCTGCGTCAGTCACTGGATAAAGAAGCACTTGTGCGGCAACTTGCGTCAACCCTTCATCTCGCGCACGCCGCACAACCACGGCAGCGATGTTCCCACCCGCGCTGTCTCCAGCAACGACAATAGGCAGTTGCGAATCCGAGCCGAGCAGTTCACGCCCCTGCGCGGCGGCCCACTGCAAGGCGTTCATGCCATCATCAATCGCAGCGGGGAAACGCGCTTCCGGAGCCAGACGGTAGTTCACCAGCAATACCGCGCACATCGTGCGCTCGACCAACTTGCGCCCCAGCGTGTCAAAGTCGTCGATATGCCCGGTAACCCAACCACCGCCGTGGAAATAGACCATCAAGGCTTTCGGCGTTGCGCGGGGCACGAGCAGACGCGCCTCAATAGTGGCACCGCCGCTGTGCACGAGCACATCGTGGACATTGCCCACCTCAGGCCCCTGCCCGTACATTGCTCGCAACTTGGAAGCGCCTTCTCGTACCTGCAAGGCAGTCATTTCGTTTAGGGGGATAACTCTCGCCTTGGCAAAGAGCTCCGCGAGTGCAGCGCTATGAGAATCTAGAGGCATGCTTGCGATCCTTTTCAACCTAACGATGGGCAACACCTAGGGCCGCTGACAGCGCTTTTCTGAAAAGGCAGGCAGTCGGGCAGCCCAACCGTCGCGAAAAGTGACCGCCGCCCGACTAAACATATTGGCGACTTTGTACACCTGAATATTGGACACTTAACGGACTATGTATATACATAGTCGTGGATAAATCACACAATGACAATACATATAGCGAAGAATGTATAACTCATGACCTCCCCTTCTCCGGCGCCAAAACGGGCGCCCAGCAGTCGCGAAGCCATTCTTGCTGCAGCGATGGTCTGCTTCGATCAGCATGGATTGCGCGGTGCGCGCGTAGAAGACTTACTGCAGGAGGCCGGCGTATCGCGTGGCACCTTCTACCGCCAATTCACCGGCATAGATGCCGTGATAGTAGAACTGGCCGTTCGCTCCGCCCGCGACCTATTCGCGGCAGCCGTTCTCGACAGCGAAGACGCGACGATGCCGGTGAGCGCCCGTATGGCCTGGGTGGTCACGCGCATATCGGGGCGCGAATCCGACCCGCCCATTCTGAAAATGATTGAAGACAGTGGCGACCTGATGCGCCTCTCCAACATGGTCGTCAACTCGGAGGAAGCCAGGCGCTTGCTAGCGGCTCCGCTGCTCCCGTTGTTGCAGACCGGTCAGCGCGATGGCAGCTTTCGCACCGACCTGAGCCCAGAGCAGATGGCCGAGTGGTTGGTTCGCAATGCGAGCTCCATACGCCAGTTGCCGCCCCCCTGGTCAAACAACTTCTCCGAGCTGCTTGCTTACGTGAACGACTTCGTAATGCCTGCCTTGCTGGCTCGGCGCAACCCAGGCCTGGAAGACGTCGCGGCCCGCCTAGGCCGAATCGAACAGCAGTTGGCAATCAGCAGGCTCAGTGCCGGCCAATGAGCGCACATTTTGCTCCTGGCGAAGACGCCTTATCCCTGGAATACCGGCCCCGCAGTCAGTCCGCCATCGCAGACAAATTCGGAACCGGTGCTGTAACGACTGGCATCGCTGGCCAAAAACAACGCCAACTCCGCTACTTCCTCCGGTAGCGCAACGCGACCAATTGGCGTGCTTTTTCCAGCATTGGCGGCCATGTCCCCCAGCATCGGCGTGGCCACAGCAGCAGGGTGGATAGAGTTGACCCGGATATTGAAGGGCGCGAATTCAAGCGCTGCGACCTTGGTCATGCCTCGTACCGCCCACTTGGTCGCCGAGTACCCAACTGTCCTGGGTGTTCCCGTCAACCCGGCTGCAGATGACAGGTTCACGATACTGCCGCCGCCAGCGGCTTGCAGCGCTTCGAGTACTGCCTGCATGCCGAGAAAAACGCCCAGCTGGTTGATCTGTACCATGCGCATGAAACGTTCAGGGGTCTCATCCTTGATCGCCGCTACGGTGAAGATACCTGCTGAATTGACCAGGATATCCAGCCGACCAAATACCCTGAGAGTACTCGCCACCGTCTGCGCCCATGCCCCAGGCTCACTTACATCCAGTGGCAGAAACAGGCGCCCACGCTCATGGCGTTCTTCGCCGAAGCTGATGTCTGCCACCACCACCTTTGCCCCCCGAGCCTCGAACAAAGTGGCGATGGCGGCACCGATTCCGCGCGCGCCACCCGTGATCAAGGCCACCTTTCCTTCCAGTTCCAGGGCCGGCTTTTCTTCTTGCATCGCGTGATCCCCGCCTAAGCTCATCCACCGCGCAAAATCCGAAGACTCAATGGGTTCCGCGCAGCGGATGCGTTTCGGCCGTCAGCCTACGTAACGAATGGCGAACACCGTACCGTCGGGATGCTTGAAATTTCCCGAGGAGTAGCTGTGGCCCATGTTGGTCACGATCATCCGGTTGCCGGCGAAACCGATGAGGTTCTGGCCTGCCTGGATGTTGGAAGCAAATACATGCTCCCGGCCCTCGGCATCGCGATGGATGATTGAGGTGGTATAGGGCAGTGCCTCGCTGGAATCACCCTCTGCCCAATGAACGGAAGACATGAACCCCGCGTACTCGGGACGGAATGTCTCACCGCCCAATGGCCCGAAGCTTTCCGGCGCACGCAGCGTGGCACCACCTTGCAAGGCAGCAATCGGCTGCGGATGAACCGTACCGTCGGCGATACGGTAATGCGCGGTGCGGAATTCATGAGTCTGCTCGCCACCGAAGTTGGTGCTCCACTTTCCTTCAAGCACCAGCATGTTCTCCTCGCCAACCACTTGCGGATCGGCGTAATACAAGCGATACGGCATGACCGGTCCCGGACCCTGTTCGCCGTCCATTACCAACCAGGGTGTGACAGAGCCATCCGGACGTACGGCGTAGATCGTGCTGTTATGCATACTGAAGATCAGCAGCAGACCTTCTTCCGGCGTGCCCTTGCGACCGAATACACCGGGCAGCAACGCGCCGGAGATCTGCTCTTTGCCGGATCGCGGTGCGACGGCGAAGGGATAGGGAATACTCTCGCCCGGCGCCAGGCAATAGATCATGTGATCCATCACGGCACCCCGGCGGTGCGGCACCACCTGGCTGCAGAAGAAAATGTGATTCCCCCAATCGCCCCAGTCTGCTGGCGCAATGATGGGTCGGAATACGCCAGCTTGCCGCCCTACGCCCGGAGCCATCAGCGTTTCCCAGCGATTGTCGGCATGCAGGCGGTAGAGACCGCCGTGTCCCATCGACCAGTCGGTTTGCGCCTGGGGTTGCCCACCGATTTCCGAGATTAAAATGGACCCATCCGACTGCCCCCAGGCGCAATCTTCACGCCAATCCCAGAGCACCTGAGGGTCATACAGAAACTCACCGCCCGTGACGATGGGTTCTGCGACATAACGAGGATCATGGACCTCGACCTTGAACTGGGTCAGCTCGCGCAATTGATCGGAGGTGAAGCCTGCGTTGCTCATGCTCGTACATCCTCTTCTTGTTTTGACTGGCGACGGCGACCGGTCCTTCGGCGCCGCGCAGTGTGTTCCGGTTAACTCCAGTCAGTACCTCGCCGCCTGCTTAATCCAAGCCTGCCGGCAGAGACTGCCCGATGCGTCAATCCGCCGAATAGACCACGACCGACCGTACGGCCTCACCAGTGCGCATCATGTCGAAACCACGATTGATCTCATCGAGTTCGAGATGATGGGTAACCAGGTCGTCCAAGTTGTATTGGCCATCCACGTACATATCGACGAAACGCGCTACGTCCTGGCGCTTGGCGCCGCCCATCAAAGAGCCCGTCCATTTCCGGCCGCTCATCAGGGTAAAAGGAACGGTGCTGAGCTCCTGACCTGATGGGATGACCCCTACACATACCGAGAGCCCCCAGGCCGGGTTGGTGCTTTCCAGAGCTTGTCGGGCCAGAGCGGGAACACCAACGCACTCGAACGCAAAATCGACGCCCATACCGGTCAGCTTCTGGACTTCGGCAACAACGTTCTCAACCTCCTTTGGATTGATGAAATCGGTGGCGCCAAGTTTCCTTGCCACCTCTGCCTTGGCCGGATTGGTGTCGATTGCAATGATCCTCGACGCACCGGCGATCTTGGCACCTTGAATCACGCTGAGGCCCACGCCACCGGTGCCGAATACCGCCACAGAGGAACCTGGCGTGACCTTGGCGGTGATCATCGCAGCGCCCAGGCCGGTAGTTACACCGCAGGCTATGCAGCACGCGTGATCAGTTCGTGCCTGCTTATTGACCTTGACCAGGCTGTCGACCGGCACGACGGTCATTTCAGCGAAAGTGCCGAGCCCCATGTACGAGGCGACAGGCTGACCATCCAGCGAAAATGGCGTTTTTGCTGATTGGCGGCGGGCGAGCATTTGAACGCAGAGGTTAGTGCGCCCCGATTTGCAGAACGCACACTCGCCACAGTCAGGTACCAGGTAAGGCATCACCCGATCACCCACGGCGAACTCACTGACACCCTCGCCAACGGCGACTACATCCCCTACGCCCTCATGCCCCAATATCAACGGGAACGTTTGCGGGATCTTGCCCTCAAGGGCGCTCAGGTCCGAATGACAAAGGCCGGTGGCCTTCAGCTTGACCAGCACCTCGCCAGGACCTGGATCTGCCAGTGTCACTTCTCGAATTTGCAGAGGCTCGTTGGGGCCGAACGCAACGGCGGCTTTAACCGAAAGGGGCATTTTTATTCTCCTGGGACGGGACTGGCCTGCCGGCTACCGCCCTGTGTAGATAGCGCTATTGTGGTTACCCTAGTTAACCTAGATAACCTTCATTTCAACTCTGACACGAACTGGAAGCGGCTGTCTAGAACACAGTCGCAAAGGACGAGGAGAACATGTGAGAAGGATCTACGGGCGCTGGAGAGCTTGGATGTAGTTCTGCGCACTGGCCCAGAATTGCTCGAGCCCGCGTTTTCGCTGCGCTTGCACAAGACGCACCAGTGACATTTCGGCTGACACTTGAGGTTGCGAAAATGGACGCAGCACATGGCCGGCAGGAATACCGTCTACCCGGACAAACCAATCAATGCTGATCGCGCTGATTCCTTGGGCCGCAGCAAAACTGGCAAGTGCAAACGGGTGGGATTCTGGAGGCACAATGCATCGCGCACCGCCGTCCTGCACAAGCCATTGAGTTAGCTGATCGAAGAGCACAGGCCCATGCTCTCGAGCAAAAAATGCAATGGGGGTCTGCGCGAGGTCAGCAAGTGCTATGGACGGTTTATCTGCAAGCGCGCTATTCGCCGGTACCACAAGGTGGAACGGTACTCGCCGGATTAACAAACGTTCGAAAAGCGTTGAGTCCTGCAACTCGTGCCCCATGTAGAACGCTGCATCGATCTCCATTCTGCGCAATGCATCCAGCTGCTCAGGTTGGGGGATACCTACGACTTCCAAGAGCAACGACGGAGAATCCTTCGCAGCAGCCGAAAGCATTTGCATGCGTTCGGGTACGAATACCGAAAATGGCGTTGCGCCAAGACGACAGGCCAGGTCGTTACGCTCTCGAACAGCCGAAGCGTGCTCTCGAAGCTTGCGACTGGCATCGACTACCGCGGTGACGCTGCCGATTATCTCCAGCCCTTCTTTCGTAAGCTCAACGCTCCGCGTCGACCGTAGGAACAGGGGGAATCCAAAAAACTCTTCAAGCTTGCGGATTTGAACGGAGATGGAAGGCTGAGCCACATGCAACCTAGCCGCCGCGCGAGTAAACGAGCGCTCCTCGGCAAGTACAACGAAGTAATTCAGCTGCCTGGCGTCGAGCCTTTTCATCCGTGCTTACCTATGGGCGCGCAGATTTATAGGCTATCCCTATAAATCTGCCACGGCAATCTATTGGACTGCCGCTGCCCATTGAAACCAGACTTTCTAGCAAGCTCTCAACTCAAGAAGAATAAAAATGCCAAGCCCGTTAGCAGAACTGCAACGAGTGTTCGCTTCGCAGAAACAGCATCAGGCAGTAGTAAAGGATTCCGATGCTTCTGCTCGGATCCAGGCCGAAGTCATCAAGAACAGCGAACGAACGGGGCCTGTTTCCCTGAAACGTCAGCGCCTGATCTCCGCCCTCTACCTGTCGGCAGTGGCGGTGGGTCTTCTGCCTTGGCTGCTGGACATGCCCACATTCTGGCAAGCCAGTGGCCTGGGGCTATGGTTTCCAGGTGCCGGTTTTCTAGCCGTGGGCGGCTGGTCACTGCTTCTTGTTCCAGTCACCTTGCTACTGTTCGCAACAGCTCTGTTCGCCTGGTTTGCAACAGGGATCGTGGTTGCACCGCCACTGATCTGGCTCGGTAGCGCGCTTCTTGCTGGCGCATTGAGTGGTGATGCCAGTTGGCCTTGGGCACCTTGGGTAGCAGCCGCCATATCACTGGCCTGGCAAGTGCGTAAGTACAGAAAACGTAGCAAGCAGCACCAACTCGACTTGGGGCGACGTGAGCAGCGCAATGCCTACCTGCCCGAGGCCATGCAGGCTGTTGCAGCCAGAGCAGCGCCCCACATAGCCCCCACCGACCATGAGCTCGGACCCGATGAGGTCGCACTGTCCAGGCTAATACTTCAAAGGGCATTGCAACCGATCGGGCAGCTTGAGCACTTCGACAGAATCGATCAGTTCCAGACTGCATCACTGCGCTACCAGCTCAATTTTATGGGCTATGGGTTGGCGCAAATGCAATCTCAATACACACCCAATTTCCATGGCTATCTGAGCGAAGCCCAGCGTCGACTTATCGAGCAGTATCTGGAGCGCCCGATCTGGGAATACTGGCGACTGGAAAATCTCTGGGGCAATCTCAAGTACGACCCCAATCCCGTCGACAAAGACAACGTCATGCTAACTGGGTACCTCGGACAGCAAGTCGGGATGTACATGCTGAATACTGGAGATGATCGCTACACGAAGCCCGGTAGCCTGACCTTTCGGTGGAGCGACGATAGGGCCTACGAGCACGACATACACAGCATCAATCGCTCGCTGATGTGGAACTTCGCCAATAGCCGATACTGCCTTTTTCCCTGCGAGCCCAACTGGATCTACACCGGTTGCAACTTCTTCGCCCTCAGGAGCATCGCGGTGTATGACCGCCTGTTTGGCACGCACCAATTGGATGAGCTCAAACAACCTTTCCTGGACAGTTTCGAGCGTGAATTCACGACGGCCAGCGGCAGCGTGGTATCACTGCGCTCGAGCCTGACCGGTGCTACCGCGCCCTTCCCAGGGGGAGACGCTGGTGCGGTACAGGGGATGAATCTACTTTCCAGCGAACATGCCAAGCGCTTCTGGGCCATGGCCAGGAACGACATGGCCCCCCTGATCACTGAACAGGATGGCTTGCGTCAAATGAGAATTCCCGGCAAGGGCCTGGACTTTGGCAATTATCGCCGTGGCTTCACGATGATCTATGGCGGTCTGTTAATGCAGGCTCGAGAGGTCGGCGACACGGAATTTAGCGAAGCGATTCTTCACGCCCTTGATCACCAATGTGGCCGCAAGCTGGACAACGGTGTCTTGTCTTACGAAGGCTCCAATCTTGCCAATGCCACCGCCTTTCTCGGTCGACTCATGCAGCGCGATGGTTATCTTCAATCGCTGACTAAGGGCCCCACATCCGAGGCGCTTCGAGGCCCGTTATTGACCGGCGCCGAATTTCCGCAAGTGCTGGTAGCTAAAGCGAGAAGCCACAATGGGCAAGATCTTGAACTGATCCTGTATCCCGGAACCCTTCCCGGACCTCAACGCATCACCATCGAGTGTCTAAAGCCTCATGGCCATTACAACGTCAAGGGTGCGACACAAATGCATTTCAGCGCCGACGCCGCGGGCACGGCTGACCTTGAGGTAATACTCGACGGCCGAACTTCTGTGTATATAACACCGACCTCAGAGTGAGGAGCCATCTATGTTCGGCTGTTGCGTCCTGGTGGTATCAATCATTGTCCTGTTTCTCGAAGGCGCCAGACGAGTACGAGCTGCACTTCAGGCGCCGGCTCGACTCGCGAGAGCGGCGCTACCGACACTCGCTAACTGGCATCGAAAAATGGCGAGCCCAAGCGCCATCATTTTCCTGTCAGTGCTGCTTGCGGGAGCCTGTCTTTGGCTCCTGGACGGATGGCCGGAACATTTCGCGCCCGTTGCCACTGAAGAGGGCCTGGTAACCCTGATAGGCGGCACATTTTGCTCTGCAAAGCCTGCCGCCATCCTGCCAATAACAAACTAATAGTTCATACAACCTGAGTCGCCCAAAAGACACGACCAGTTTTCCTGCCGCGAGTTATCAGCGCGGCGCGGTGTTTGCCATGGCGGCAAGAAAAATCTGCATACCTTGCCGCACGACGTCGGACAACCACGCTCGACTCCAGCGCTTCAAGGGTATTTGGGCAGAAGAAGGCATTTGATTGTGGAGGGGCATAAGGCGAATTCCTGCGTGCTTGATTGTTCTGACCGAACTGAAGGCAAGTCGGGGGGACTCTGACCACCTCTTGATACATAGGTATAATAGTTATATAAGTAAGCGTATACAGCGATGATATAGGAACTCCACCAACATGAGCAACGAAGTCGAACCTGCAGTCGGTGCTACGCCGCTCAACACGCCCGTTCCTCCTTCGGCACCAGCAGAACAACAACCGGTTGCTGCAGCGGAGAGCGTGCCCCACAGCATGACGCGCTTGACCATTGCCCGCCGGTTAACCGAATCAAAGCAGCAGGTTCCGCACTTCTATGTGAAAGGCGCGTGCCGGATTGATGCCCTGCTCGCCCTGCGCAAAAAACTAAACGCCGCGTCGCAGGCCAAGTCATCAGTCAATGACCTGATCGTCCGCGCAGTGGCACTCGCTCTGCGTGAAGTCCCGGAGGCCAATGTGTCCTGGGGTGAGAAAGCGATGCTCAAACATCAGCAGGTCGACGTTGCAGTGGCGGTCGCAACACCCCGCGGCCTGGTCACCCCGATTGTCCGCAACGTCGAGCAGAAACAACCGCAACAAATTGCCGGCGAGATCCAGGAACTGGCAGGTCGCGCTCGTGCCGGGCGGCTCAAACCCCATGAGTACCAAGGGGGCACTGTCACCGTCTCCAACCTGGGCATGTTCGGCGTCGAAGAGTTCAGCGCCATCATCAACCCGCCGCAATCGATGATCTTTGCCATCGGTGCTGGCCAGGAACAGGTGATCGCCAACGAAGGGAAGATTGAAGTCGGCACCATGATGAACGTTACTGTCTCGGTCGATCATCGCGCCGTCGATGGTGCCGTCGCCGCTCAGCTGTTCGCGGCCTTCAAACGCCTGATAGAACACCCTGAAGATTTGAGCGCTGCGTAACCCGCAGAAACCCTGTATCGCTCGTCGTTACAGGGTCTTTTTATTCCTTTAAGCGGCTGCGAGCTCTGCTCCAGCCGCTTTTTTTCATCGCTCTATCTGGGGTCAGGCGTGAACAGGCGGCAGATATTTCTGCCAAGGGCAGGCCACCTCAAGCTGCGCAGCGACCCGTATCAGCAGATCCTCCCGCCACACGTCAGCGACCAATTGCACCCCCAGCGGCATTCCCTCCGCTGTCCTGTGTAATGGCAGCGTGATTGCCGGCTGACCAGTCAGGTTGACCATGGGCGCGAATCCACCCCAGAGCAGGCCCTGGCTGCTACCAGGCACGCCCAATTCACCCAGTTTTGGGGCGGAGCAACCCAACATGGGGGTGAGCAATAAATCGAAACCGCTGCGATACCACTCCAGAGTCCGTCGGGTGTAGTCATGAATTTTGCCGAGCGTGACGCCGAAGACCACCAAGTCTCGTTCGCGTGCTGATTTGAGCATCCGCCAGGTTACCGGCTCGAGCTCGTCCTCACGAATGTCCCGTCCCAACCGCTGTTGCGCTTCGCCCAAACGCTGCGCAACCTTTATCGGCCAGTAATTCATGATCAGCTCGAAATGCTCAGCGCTGTTCAACGGCTGCGGGTTGGCCTCTTCAACGTTATGCCCCATTTGCGCCAACAAGTCGGCCGCACGCTCAACCGCCAGAATGGCTTCGGCGTCCAATGGCGCACTGTTACCCGGCAACTTGCGCATAAGGCCTATCCGCAGTTTTCCAGGATCGGCACCAATTTCTTCCAGATAGGGGCGGCTGGGTGCTGGTGCGCAGGTAATATCGGCGAACCCCACTCCAGCCACGCAATCCAGCAAAACGGCAGTGTCGCGTACGCTACGCGTATGCCAGCCTTTGGTGGAGGTGATATCGACCCAATCCGCACTGCTGGGAGATTGGCTGATACGCCCACGACTGGTTTTGAGTCCAACCACACCATTGGCGGCCGCTGGAATCCGCGTGGAACCACCGCCATCGCTTGCCTGCGCTGCCGCAGTCAACAAGGCGGCAACCGCTGCCGCAGAACCACCGCTGGAGCCACCGGTGGAACGGGAAACATCCCACGGATTAAGCGCGGCCCCATGCAAACGGGACTCCGTCGTCGGCGCACTCATCAACTCCGGCACATTGGTGCGGCCGACGATGATCATGCCGGCACGCTCAGTGCGCCTGACAAATTCATCTGTTTCACTTGATCGCATATCCAGCCGCGCCAGCAACTCACTGCCAAGAAAGTTCGCCTCGCCAGCGATGCCGACATCCTTGATCAATACCGGCACACCCCTGAGCGGGCCTTGCAGCTCAGCGGAGTCCGCCCGTACCAACGCTTTGTCGAAGTAGCACTCGACCACGGCATTGATCTGCGGATTGATACGTTCGATGCGCCGAATGGCGGCTTCGACCATTTCCCGTGCAGACACCTCGCCACGCTTTACCAGATCGGCCTGGGCCATGGCATCCAGGGTCGCCAACTCGTCTTGCTCGGCACAAGCCGTACAGAGCTCCTCCTGCATCTTGTTACCTCCAAAAGGACTCAATAAAAAAGCCGCGATCATTCGCGGCTTCCTCATTTATTTGACCAGCGTACTCAATAGCCAGTCTGCGACCCGGGCGGCCAGCACATCGTTGTTGTCCTCCATCATCAGCATGTGGCCATTGCTGCGAATACCGGACTCAGGCAGATAGTCCAGCGAGATATTGGCAAATCGCTGCGACAACATTCGGGCCTGCTCAATATCAAGCAACGACAGCGTGCTGCCCTGCGGCGGCAAGTTGTCTCCCCAGATCAGCCGTACCGGGATTTTCGGAAACAGGGGATCGTCCAATCCAGGGCAGGTCTGGGCGGGTTCAACCGAGGCAATCGCCTTGACCTGGTTCGGCCGATTGACGGCCGCCATCCAGCCCAGATGCCCTCCTTGGGAATGGGTGATCAACACCACCTCGCCAAGCCGGTCGATGAGCTGTAACAGCGGTTCGAGGGCGCGTGGATCGCTGCGACCGGGCGTGCCAGCGGCGATAGCGCCCGGCACACCGAAGTCAGGCCAAAGCTGCGCGCCGTAATTAAGCGACTCCGCCAGTGGAAAGCGCCCACCACCGCGGGCAAAACGTTCACCCATTTCCAGACCGCAGGTAAAAGCAGGCCCCACAGGCTCTGCACCATTGACGAACGGGTTCAGCCCCGTCAGGTCTGGTGCGGAACGCCCGCGCCAGGCTTGATCGATCACCAGCGTTTCGAACCCAGCTCGTACAAACAACGTTTGCCAGCCTTCTCGACCATCAGGCGTCGTCTCCCAAGTCACACCGGAATGCATGCCGCCGTGCACAAATACAAGCGGGATTGGAAAACGTCGTTCCTGAGGGACCATACGCTGCACATACATGGCTCCCGTCACCTGCGTTTCCAGACCGAAGACCTTATGCTGCATCTGGCGTGGCGCCCCGCCGACATAAAAGCTCTCTAGCGCCGCAAGATTCAAGGACTGCATTACCGCTCCTTAGTCTTCCAAGGCCGAACACAGCGCACCAAACGCATCGGCGAACTCGAGCTTGAACGTTTCCACCACTTCACGAGAGGAGCGAATGCTGTCGACCAGGCCGACTCCCTGGCCAACAAAATAGGTGACCAGTTCCCGTGCCAATGGGTTGCCTGCATCCGCAGAACGATCCACGGCGGCCAGGGGTTGATTGCTGAGCATGGGCATCAATGGCATGGGCAGTGTGCCGGGGCTGTCCGGGGCCTCCCAGGCATCGTGCCAGGCAGAACGCAGTTGCCGGCTCGGCTTGCCAGTGCGCGCTGCGGAGCGGACAGTGTCGCGGGAACTGGCCTGGACCATTTTCTCGCGAAAGGTTTCGCTCGTTTCCGCTTCCGTGGTGGCCAGCCAGATAGACCCGGTCCAAACGCCCTGCGCGCCCATCGCCATGCATCCCGCCATCTGCTGCCCGGTCATGATCCCGCCAGCGGCCAGCACCGGCACCTCACGAATGGGCTTGATCGCACGGATCACTTCTGGCACCAGCACCAGGGTCGATACCTCGCCGCAGTGGCCGCCGGCCTCAGTGCCTTGCGCCACAATAATGTCGACTCCGGCATTGATCTGGCGAACGGCGTGCTCCTTAGCGCCGACCAGCGCAGCCACAGGTACGCCATGCTGACGCCCGCGCTCGATCATTGACTTGGGCGCAATACCCAGCGCGTTGGCGATGAGGCGGATCGGATGCTGAAACGCAACATCCATCAGCGCTT
>JBBNAI010000102.1:0-4382 GCA_037994305.1 Pseudomonas sp.
GCCTGCAAGAGCATCCATGAGCACAGCGAAACCCGTGGGCCCGCGCGAGCAGCGCAAAGCCGAAAGCCGTCGACTGATCCTGCAGGCCGCCATCCAGGTGTTCGAGCAGGCCGGTTTCGAGGGCGCCTCGACCCGCGAGATCGCCAAGCGCGCCGGGGTCGCCCAGGGCCTGGTCACCTATCACTTCGAGAACAAGGACAAGCTCTGGCGCGAGGCGGTCAAGGCGGCCTTCGCCGACGTGCCGCTGATGGCCGAGGTACCACCGGCAGCCAGCGCCGAGCAGGTGCGCGCGATCTTCCGTGAGTTCATCCGTGGCTATGCGCGGCTGTGCATGCAGTCCTCGGGCATGGCGATGTTGCTGTACCAGCAGATCGGGCAACGAGACGAGCGCTTCAACTGGCTGGTGCGCGAGCAGTTTCTGCCCACCCAACAACGCCTGCGGCCGCTGTACGACGCCTGCCTGGCGACCGGGCTGATCAAGCCGATGCCCTTCGAGCACTTCTGCTTCAGCCTGGCCGGGCTGACCAATACCTACTTCGCCCTGGCCGACGTCTACCACATCGCCACCGACCTGCACCCCGCCGATGGCGAGGTAGCCGACAGCATCGTCGCGCATATCGAAAGCCTGTTCTTCGCCTGAAAACCCCTGGCCGAAAAACCGCCTGCGGCCCTCCGCCGGCAGCGCCGTGGTTGACTAAAAGTTGCCCAACCCTGTAAATGACTGTTCACTCGAACAACGAAATTGCTTGCCGTCATTCCCCAGAGGTTGCGCAACATGAATAACAAGAGAGTGGTCATCACCGGCGCCGGCAGTGGCATCGGTCGCGAACTGGCCCTGCAACTGGCCGCCAAGGGCTGCCAACTGGCCCTGGCCGACGTCAACACCGCCGGCCTCGACGCCACCATCACCCTGGCCCGCGCCGAGGGAGCCGGGCAGATCATCAGCGCCGCGGTGAACGTGGCGGACGAAGCCCAATTCAATGACTTCGCGCAAAGCGTGAACACGCAATGGGGCGGCGTCGACGTGGTCATCAATAACGCAGGCATCACTCGCTTCGGCGAGTTCGCCTCGACTTCGGCGGAAGCCTTCCGCAGCGTGCTGGACGTTAATTTCTGGGGCGTGGTGCATGGCAGCCGCGCGTTCCTGCCGGCGCTGCGCAGCAGCCGGGGCAGCCTGGTCAACGTCTCCAGCCTGTTCGGCCTGATCGGCGTCGCCGGCCAGGCGCACTACTGCGCCAGCAAGTTCGCCGTGCGCGGCTTTACCGAATCGCTGCGCCAGGAACTCAAGGAAGACGGTGTGCATGTCGCCTGCGTGCACCCGGGCGGCGTACGCACCGGCATCGCCAGCAACGCCACCTTCGACCAGGCCGTCGACAACCAGGCAGCCGTGGTGCGCAACCTTGAGGAGAAGGCCCTCAAGCTGGCGCCCAGCGAGGCGGCGCGGATCATCATCGACGGCATCGAGCGCCGCCGCGAGCGCATCCTGGTCGGCGGCGACGCCAAGTTCGTCGACCTGCTGCAGCGCCTGTTCCCCAGCGCCTATGCCGATATCGTCCAGCGCGTACTGGGCAAAGCCTCGGGCATGCGCAAGAAGGTGACGGCATGATCGACAAACGCCTGATCCGTTCGCGCTCGCTGCGTTCACGCCTGGTCAGCCTGGTGCTGCGCCGCAAGCTGAAACCCATCCTCACGGCCGAGCACTTCGACCATGTGCGCTTTCGCGCCTGGCTGGAGCGCAACAACGCCAAACGCAAACCGGCGTCGGGCGTATCGGTCACGCCCGGCGAGCACGCCACGATCACGGGCGAATGGAACCTGCCCGACGGCGCCACGCCGGGACGCTGCATGCTCTACCTGCATGGCGGTGGCTATATCTTCGGCTCGCCACTCACCTACCGCGCCTTCACCACCCAGTTGGCCAAGCGGGCCAATTGCGCACTGTTTTCCCTCGACTACCGCCTGGCCCCCGAGCACCCCTGCCCGGCCGCCGTGGACGATGCGGTGGCAGCGTACCTGTGGCTGCGCCAATCCTTCGCGGCCGAGCAGATCGTGGTATCCGGGGACTCCGCCGGTGGCGGCCTGACCCTCGCCCTGCTGCTGGCACTGAAAGCCCAGGGCCACGCGTTGCCCGCAGGCGCGGTGCTGCTCTCGCCTTACACCGACATGCTGGCCAGTGGCGAATCGCTACACAGCAACGGCAAGCACTGCGCCATGTTCGATGCCAACGCCATCCAGCGCGCCGCAGCCATCTACCTCAACGGCCAGGACGGTACCTGGCCCCTGGCGTCGCCGCTGTATGGTGATTTCCAGGGCTTCCCGCCCATCGCCATCCACGTCAGCGACAGCGAAGCCCTGCGCGATGACTCCTACCGCGTGGCGGAGCGCCTCGACCAGGCCGGCGTCCCCGTGCAACTGAGCATCTGGAAAGGCCAGGCGCATGTCTGGCCAACCTTCTATCCGTTGCTACCGGAAGCCGGCACCTGCCTGCGCGAGATGGCCGACTTCGCCCAGCAGTGCTGGCAGGCCGTACCCGTTGCGTCGACCGCGCCGGCCAGCGCCTTGGCGGAGGCCAGCGCATGAGCGAGGTGCTCGACTACGCCATTGTCGGCAGCGGCTTTTCCGGACTGGGCATGGCGATCAACCTGAAACGCAGCGGCCGCCATGACTTCGTGGTGCTGGAGAAAGCCGCCGACGTCGGTGGCTGCTGGCGCGACAACACCTACCCGGGCTGCGGCTGCGACATCCCTTCGCACCTGTATTCGTTTTCCTTCGAGCAACGTCCGGACTGGTCGCGCAAATACCCGCTGCAGCAGGAGATCCACCAGTACCTGAAGCACTGCGTGGCCACGTATGGGCTCGCCCCGCACCTGCGCCTGAATGCCGAGGTGCAGCGCCTGCGCTACCTCGACGAGGAGCGCCTGTGGTGCATCGAACTGGCCGACGGCAGCCAGCTGCGGGCGCGCTTCGTCATGCTCGGCAAGGGGCCGCTGCACGTGCCGTCGATTCCCGACCTGCCAGGGCTGGACAGCTTCCGCGGCAAGGTCTTCCACTCTAGCAACTGGGACCACAGCTACGACCTGCGCGGCAAGAAGGTCGCCTCGATCGGCACCGGCGCCAGCGCGATCCAGTACATCCCGCAGATCGCTCCGCTGGTCGAGGAGCTCTCGCTGTTCCAGCGCACTCCTGCCTGGGTGCTGCCGCGCCCGGACCGGCGCATGAGCGGCGTGGAGCAGAAGCTCTTCGCGCTGTTCCCGCCCCTGCAGTACCTGTATCGCCATGTGCTGTTTCGCGTGCACGAGATGCGCCTGAAGGCCATGCAGGCCGGCAGCTTCGCCAATCGCATGGCCAGCCGCATGGCCAAGCGGCACATCGAGCAGCACATCCCCCAGGCGGACAAGCGCCGCAAGCTGACGCCGAACTACATGCTCGGTTGCAAGCGCATCCTGATCTCCAACGACTACTACCCGGCCGTCGCCCGCAGCAATGTCGAGCTGATCGCTTCCGGGGTCAGTGCCGTCGGCGAGCACCATGTGATCGCCACGGATGGCACGCGCAAGGAAGTCGACGCGATCATCTTCGGCACCGGTTTCGAGGTGATGGATGCCATGGTGCCGCCTGGCTTCATCATCGGCCCCGGCGGCGAAGACCTCGGCCAGCGCTGGCTGGAACAGGGCACCACGGCCTTTCGCGGCGTGTCGATACCGGGCATGCCCAACCTGTTCTGCCTGATCGGACCGAACAGCGGCCTGGGGCACAACTCGATGATCCTGATGATCGAGGCGCAGATCGGCTACATCCTCAACTGCCTCGACCACCTGCAGCGCAATGGCCTCAGCCAGCTCGACGTGCGCGACGAGGTGGCCCGCGACTACAGCGAGGCGATGCAGGTCGAACTCAAGGACTCGGTCTGGCTATCGGGTTGCAGCAGCTGGTACCTGGGCAAGGACGGCCGCAACGTCACCCTCTGGCCGGCAGCCGTGGCCACTTACCAGAAACTGATGAAGTCACTGCCGCTGGCCAGCTACCGCTGGGACTGAGCCCATGAAACTGTTTACGCTCTTCTGCATTAGGGCCGCTTTTAACGCAGGATGGCCGACGGACAGGTGTCGTAAGCAGGCTCAAACGAAAAAGGCCCGTAGCATGCGCTACGGGCCTTTTCATTTACCGCCGGACAGTCTTCGATTAGAACGGGATGTCGTCGTCGAAGCTGTCGTAGTCGGCAGCCGGCTGCTGGGCGGCCGGTTGCGGTGCCGGACGCTGCTGCGGGGCGGACTGTTGCGGTGCCGGGCGCGACTGCTGCTGGCGCGGGGCGTATTCACCGCCGCCTTCGCTGTTGTTGCCACGGCCGCCGAGCAGTTGCAGGGTGCCGTTCATGTCGACCA
>JBBNAI010000103.1:0-2787 GCA_037994305.1 Pseudomonas sp.
CTGCCCAAGGTGAAATGGCTGCTGCGCCAGATCAGCCTGACCAAAGCCCGCGATCTGCTCGCCCACCTGATGGTGATCGACAACCCGCAGGTGATCCACAGCACCCTGAATCTGGCCCTGCGCAACCCCGGCCTGGGCCGGGTGATCAATCCGGCGGCGACCATCCAGAGCTGATCGCCGGCGCCACGAACAAGGAACGTTCATGCGCACCCTGCTCCTCTGCCTGACCCTGTTCGGGCTGCCGGCCATGGCCGACGAAATCGTCAACGACGTCACCGGTCTCAACCCGATCCGCGTACAGCAAGTCATCGCACCGACCGAACTGCAGCAGATCGTCGACGCAGTAAAGAGCCACTCAGGTCCCATCAGTATTGCTGGCGGGCGCTTCAGCATGGGCGGACAGACCGCCAGCACAAACGCCTTGCAGATCGATATGCGCGACTTCGATCAGGTCCTGGGTTTCTCCGCCGAGCGCCGGGAAATCCGCGTACAGGCCGGTATCACCTGGCGCGAGATTCTCGAGTACATCGACCCCCACGACCTGTCGCCACAGATCATGCAGTCCTACGCCAACTTCAGCATCGGCGGCTCACTGTCGGTCAACGTGCACGGCCGCTACGTCGGCGAGGGGCCGCTGGTCGGCTCGGTTCATTCACTGCGCATGGTGCTCGCCGACGGCCGCCTGGTCGAGGCCAGCCCGACACACAACAGCGAGCTGTTCTACGGCGCTATCGGCGGTTATGGCGGCCTCGGCGTGATCGTCGAGGCCACCTTGGGGCTGGCCGAGAACAGCCGCCTGGCACGCGAAACCCTGGTCATGCCGCTAGCCGAATACCGGCCGTGGTTCTACCGCCAGGTACTCGGCCAGGAAGACGTGGTCATGCACAACGGCATTCTCTACCCCGACTCTTTCGACAAGGTCCGCGCAGTTTCCTATCGCCGCACTGATGCCGCGTTGACGGAACCTGCTCGCCTGGTTCCCCTGCACCGCAGTTACCCACTGGAGCAGGCCGGTATCCGCCTGACCAGTTCCTCGCAAGCCGGACGCAAACTGCGCGAGGCTGCAGTCGATCCACTGCTCTACCGCGCGCCGCAGGTGCAATGGCGCAACCACGAGGCCAGCCTCGATGTGCGCGAGCTGGCACCCATCTCGGGAGCGGACTTCAGCTTTGTGCTACAGGAGTATTTCGTTCCGCCGGCGCAACTGGAGCGCTTCATCGGTGAGCTGGCGCGCCTGACCAAGCAGCACCAAGCCAACCTGATCAATGTCTCGATTCGCCATGCCAAGGCCGACCCCGGCACGTTGCTGGCCTGGGCCCCGGAGGAGGTGTTCGCCCTGGTGCTGTATTACCGCCAGGGCAGTAGCGAGGCCGAGCGCAACAAGGCCGCGGTCTGGACCCGCGACCTGATCGACGCCGCCCTGGCTTGTGGCGGGCGCTACTACCTGCCCTACCAGATCCACGCCAGCCGCAACCAGTTCCTCGCCGCCTACCCGAAGGCCCCGCAGTTCTTCGCCCTGAAGCAACGCCTGGATCCGACCTACAAGTTCCGCAATCGCTTGTGGGACGCCTATTACCCGGTGGCGGCGCCCAGCAACAGCTTGGCGCGATAGGCTTCCGGCGTGATGCCGTACCAGCGGCGAAAGGCCCGGTAGAACGGCGACAGCTCGGCGAAGCCACAGGCACGGGCCACGTCACGAATGGCCTGGCCGCCCTGCAGCAGCTCATGGGCGCGGGCCTGCTGCACCACCTCACGCACCTGGCGCAGGTTGCTGCCCTGGGCAGTAAGCCCGCGCTGCAGGGCCCCGGCACTCAAGCCCAGTTCCTCGGCACAAGCCTGCAGCGAGCAGTCCGCGCGCCCCAGGCGCAACCCCAGCAGGTAGCGCAGGCGGTTGAGCAGGTCGTTTTCCACCAGCTCGGCCAGTTGTTCCTCGGCGTGCTGCCAGAGCAGGCGGTGCAGGGTCGGATTGGCGGTGCGCGAAGGGCGCTTGAGCAGCGTGGCCGGAAACAACAGCGCGTCATGGGCACAGGCGAATGCCGGCAGTACGCCGAGCAGCCGGCGGTGCTCGCCCAGGCGTCGCGGGCGAGCGTGGCGAAATTGCACGGCGGCCAGGTGGAACTCGTCGTCGCTGATATAGCGCAGCAGCTTGAGGAACAGCATGGCCAGGCACTCCATCTGCTGGCGCAGCGAGGCGAATCCCTGGTAGTTGAGGTCGATGACCAGCCGTGCCTGCCCACCGTCGACCTGCAGCTGGGCATTGAAGCCGCCAGCCAGGATGTGCTGGAAACGCAGGAAACTGCGTAGCGCTTCCTCGAAGTCACGACTGGCCAGCATCAGGTAACCCACCACATCGAGCAGCCGCGGCTTCATCACCTCCCCCAGGTGCAGGCCGATGTCCGGGTCGCCGGTCAGGCCGTCCATGGCCGACCAGAACAGCGGGGCCTCGTCATGGCTCAGGCGACCATCGATCGGTGGCGCGGGCAGGCGCCGGTGCTGGTTGGTGCTGCGATAGATTTCTGTCGGATCGAGGCCGAGTTCGGCCAGTGCCTCGTACAGCAAACGCCGCAATGTCGCCGAATGGGTCAGGGGCGCGGCCTGCCAGAACTCGCCATGGATGCTGGGCATGCAATCTCCTTTGATTGACCGAAGATTTCCAGAGCACGAGTCCAGGGTCAATGCCGATTGTTGACCGCCTGCGCAGAATGGCGACACAAGAACAAGGAGAACCGCCCCCATGAAACGCAGTCTGACCCTTCTTGCCGTGGCCGTTGCTGCGGTTGCTGCCGG
>JBBNAI010000104.1:0-5455 GCA_037994305.1 Pseudomonas sp.
ATGCCGGCGACGTACTTGCCATCCCACTTCACGCGAAACTTGAAGTTCTTGTATGGATCGAAGCGCTGGGCGTTGACGGTGAACTGAGCCATGTGTGCTCTCCCTTCTGTTGCAGTGCGGCGGGCATGTGCTGCGCGCGAGCGTCGACGATCCCGCATCCGAAATCGGACGCGGGCAATCCTTGGTCAGACCTGGATTTGCCCAGCCAGCTGCTGGATCTTGATCACCACGAACTCCGCTGGCTTGAGCGGAGCAAAGGCCACCAGGATGTTCACCACGCCACGGTTGATATCGTCCTGGGTGGTGGTTTCACGGTCGCACTTGACCAGGTAGGCCTCGCGCGGCGTCTTGCCCTGGAACGCGCCCTGACGGAACAGGCTGTTCATGAAGGCACCGAGGTTGAGGCGGATCTGCGCCCACAGCGGTTCGTCGTTGGGCTCGAAGACCACCCATTGGGTGCCGCGGTACAGGCTTTCCTCGAGAAACAGGGCCAGCCGGCGCATCGGTACATACTTGTACTCGGAGGTCATCTGGTCGGCACCGCGCAGCGTGCGGGCGCCCCAGGACACCGCGCCGTAGACCGGGAAAGTACGCAGGCAATTGACCCCGAGCGGGTTGAGGCTGCCATTTTCGCCATCGGTCAGCACATGGTTCAGCGCCTGCACGCCCACCAGATTGGCCTCGGTGCCGGCCGGCGCTTTCCAGACGCCCCGGTCACCGTCGGTGCGCGCGTACAACCCGGCAATGGTGCCGCTGGGTGGCGTCAGGCGCAGCTTGCCGTTCTTCAACGGGTCGGCGATGTAGAGCCAGGGATAGTAGACCGCCGCATGGTCGGACTTCGGCAGGTCGGTGCCGGAGGCGACGGTGACCATCTGCTCGGGCGTTACCGCCGCCAGGGGCGAGTCGATCACGAAGAACGCACGGCGCTCCTCGCAGTAAGCCGCCGCATCCATCAGCACGCCGGTATCGGTGACACCCGGCAGGCAAAGGATATTGAACAGGTCCACCGATTCCAGGGCATACAGCCCTTTGCGGGTCGAACGATCAGCAATGAACGCCGGGTATAGATTGGCCGCGCCATAGGGGGTTTCATCGCCGCCCAGCAAGGTCAGGTTGACCGGTTGCCCGGTGACCGCTCCGCTCAGCAGACGCAGATCGGCCGCGATGCTGTTGAGCGGCGCGGCGGTCAGCGCCAGGCTGGATGCCCCACCCTGGGTGCCGGTGGCCAGCTGCAATTGCGTGCCGCCGAGTACGCTGACGCTGAACTGCTTGTAGGCCGGATTGGCCGGTTTCAGCGTGCGCACCGCCGCCTGCAGGCGCTCGGCGATGCTGGCCAGTTTGGCCGCCAGATTGGCGCCAGCTGCCGGGCTGTCACCGAGGTTGATGACATCCGGGCCATAGCCATCGAGGCTGATGCGCAAACTGGTGTGGGTCGCATCGGGCAAGGTATCCAGATCCGCCGAAGCAAACACCGTGCTGGTCAGCGTCGCGGGATCGGGCACCGGTTTGGGTCGGATCGCCGCCACCGCGTCTACTTCCAATCCGCCGGCGGCGCTGCCCAGCTTGAGTACGCTACTGGCGTTGTTTTTCTGCCCCGGCAGCACGCGCACGCTGGAGAACTCGCCCGTGGTCCCGGAGAGCATGCGTATGGTCTGGGTCGAGGATGGCCGTTCGCAGATAAAGCTGGCGTAGGCAGCCTGGCTGTTGGCCTGGGCGCGAACCTTGAGCTGGATGCTCTCGCACAGTTTTTCGATTTTCTGGATGGCAGTACCGGCGCCGATATCCGCCGGGAGGGCGATCACCACCTTGACCGGCGGCAGGCCATTGACGCTGATGCGTAGCTCGTTGTGGTTGGCATCCAGCACGGTTGCCAGGTCACCCAGGGTGTCACTGACCGACAAGCCCTTGGACAGCGCATCCAGCGCCGCCTGGTTGCTCAGGCGAGTCAGCTTGACCAGTTGCGACACGCCGTTGACCAGGTCCAGCGCATAGCGGCTGTCCGCTGAATTCATCGACAGGTTTTCGTACAACTCAGCCGCATTGTCGGAGCCGCGGATAACGGCGAGGTTGAAGGTGCTGCCGGGATTGCCGGTACGGTGGTCAACGCGGATCTCGATGCCATTTCCTGCAGTGCCGGCATCCAAGGCCTGCACCCTGAGCACATTCACCGCATTGGCGTTGACCAGCGTGGTCTCGGCCGTGCTGGCGGTACTGACCACGCGTACCGCGTACGCCTCGGTGCCACCATTCTGGAAGAACTGGCGCACCGCGTAGCCCATCTCCGAATCCACTGCCAGACCACCGAAGCGCCGCTCGTAGTCAGCGAAACTGAACAGACGCACGGCCTTGTCGATCGGCCCACGGGGAGCAGCCCCGACAAACGCGGCCACCGACGTACCCACTCCGGTAATGGTGCGCACACCACTGGGCAGTTCTTCGATGTAAACGCCGGGATAGCTGAGTTGAGCAGGCATGGCTGAGCCTCCTTGCTGGATGAGACCGCGGTCAGCGGATGGCGAATACCTTCAGAGGCCAGCAATGACTGCTGCCTGCCACACACGCAACGCGACTACATCCGGAAAGCGCACAGCCCGGAAACTGTTGTTGGCCACGGCAGCACTACTGAAAGTTGCACTACCGGACCCGAAGGACACGTAAATCTATAGATCCAATTTAATAAAACGCCAATACCACAGCCGGTATTTTTTGAACCGCTTAATAAAAAATAGACAAATTATTAATAAGCCATCATATAGCCACCACACAATTAAGCATTGTCATTAATTATAAAATTCCATTTCGCTATAAAGAAAAACACTCCAATCCAGCGACTGGAAAGCAGGCCTTCTGCCACCACCAACTGCGGAATAGATGCATAAAACCTGCACGCACGGACAAGAAAGTCCGCCCACCACGGCAATATGGATCACGGAAGATCGCAATAAAAACCTTCACTACCATTCACAAAGTCGCGTGAAATAAAAATAATAAACCCAACTAAAAAACCAACTAAACCTATAAATAATTCTGAGCCAAAAAAATTTCAATCCACGCGAAAGCTATATATAAAAAAATCCATATAGCCGTGGCTAGCCAGCGCTCCAGATCAGAACTTATGAGCGTTATCGTCACCTAGAAAATGCAAAGAAAGATCGTCTTTTAATAGCGTAAAACAGCTCGGAGAACTGATAGAGCCGTGCGCAGAAAAGCTCACTGGCAACCACATGGATGTGTGCAGCCATCTTGCTGGCAGCAGCACAGCTGGATGCAACGGAACAAGTACAGTTGTAAAAGTGCAGCAACTGCTACAGCACAATTCAATCCTGCTGTGGCTGCCACACCTACACGCCAAGGCTCACCATGAACTGCCATAAACCTGCCCCGCTTCAGCGGGAAGGACGCGCCGCCATGGAACGCACGCTCACTACCAGCAAGCCCGCCGAATTCACCAGCAGCCGGATCCCGGCGGCATGGCCGTTGCGCGTCATCGCGGCTCTACTGCTCTGGAACCAGCGCGCCCGCACCCGCCGCCAACTCGCCCAATTGGACGATCGTCAACTGAGCGACATTGGTATCAGCACTGCCGAGCGCACGGAGGAAGTGGGCAAGCCGTTCTGGCGCTGAATGGCTCAACGCCAGACGCTGCCAGCACCAGCGCGCCACCTGCGTTGACATTGCCATAACCAGCTCCAACGCCCACTGCGCCTTATATGGTGCAACTCACACGTGGTACCAAACGCTGAAAGACCGGTGCGGAGCACCGGCTCGACTATCTCCGATCAGTGTTCAACGTGCTGCATCACCTTAGGGAGATCGACTACCCCAATCCACTGGTACGGATGCGCACTGGGGAGAAGCGCAGGCACTGATACCGGAGTGAGTTCGCAACCAGCTGGTGACCTTCGTGAATACCAAGGGCAAACGCGCCCGGTCGATACCGATTGGCGAATGACTCTGGCGAGTCTTGCCACATTGCGAAGCCGCAGTAACAGCATTTTCCGTTCTGACGGGTATCCCGCAGGGCTGCTTCCGGCCAAAGGCGGACATTAACGAGCAGCAAAAGTAGCTTTTGATCAGCCAGCCCAGCTCTGCAACCAATACGCATACGGGGTGGGAAGCACGGTGGCGGGCTGCTCGATACCTAGTTCCAGCGCCGCCTGGTAAGGCCAGTGGGGGTTTGCCAGCAGCGTGCGGGCGAAGAACACCAGATCAAGCTTACCCTCGCGCACAAACTCATCCGCTTCTACGGCGCTAGTTATCATCCAGCTTGTAGCAACCGGCAGTTCGACTTCACGGCGGACCGTCTCGGCGTACGGCACCATGAGGTTTGGCCCCCACGGCACTTGTTCCTCAGCCGTGGAGAGTGCCAAGCCCACATCGACCAAGTCCACGCCTCTGGCTTTCAGCCAATTCAACACCTGCAAGGCCTCGGTAAAGGATTGCTCTGCGCCGCCGTCGAACTCAACAACGCCAAAGCGCACGGTAAGCGGCAATTCAGCAGGCCACACACGCTGCACCTCAGTCACAGTCTCCAGCAAAAACCGCGCACGGTTCTCCAACGAACCACCGTAGTGGTCGGTGCGCGTGTTGGTGTGTCTGGAGAGGAAGTTTTGCCCGAGGAAGCCGTGGGCGAAATGCAGTTCCAGCCACTCGAAACCGGCCTCAGCCGCGCGAATGGCCGCGTCGGCAAAATTTTGCTTAACCCGCTCGATTTCTTCCAGAGTCATTTCACTGGCCACATGATGGCTGCCGGCAATGTACGGCACGGCGCTTGGCGCGAGCGGTTGCCAGGCTTGCGGATCGCCCTCCGGGAGCGGGGCACCGCCTTCCCATGGACGAGTGCACCCGGCTTTGCGTCCAGCATGGCCAAGCTGGATGCCAGGCGTTGCGCCGGCGGCTTTGATTGACTGCGCGACGGAGGCAAATTCGGGAGTCTGCTTATCATTCCACAACCCCGCATCGCCGGGCGTAATCCGGCCCCTGGGCGATACCGCGGTGGCTTCCACAATCACCAAGCCTGCGCCGCCTTTTGCCAGCGTCGAATAGTGGGTGAGGTGCCAGTCGTTGAGCTTTCCGTCGTTGGCCATGTACTGGCACATGGGCGAGACAACGATGCGATTACGCAGGGTCACGTTTTTAAGGGTATACGGGGAAAACAGGGTGGCCATTCGGCAATCCTCACGAGTAATAGATGGTTGGGCATTCAGTCTCAACTTTTGCTTGCGGGCGTAGCGCCCGAGAATTGAGCGAACCCTATCGGGCCAACGATGTTGATTGGCTAGTTCGAGGGGATGAGCACCCGATTCAAAACGACATAGGTGGGCATCGAGTCGTTAGTAATGGAAGACCACGCTCTCTTCCAAACCCGCTCGGCCTACGTCGATTTGCTGAGCCGGCGCGTTTGGGGCCGCGTAGCCAAAGGAGATGCCGAACAGAAGCTTCAACTCATCAGAGA
>JBBNAI010000105.1:0-5292 GCA_037994305.1 Pseudomonas sp.
TACCGTTAAAATTTCCCTCGGAGTGTTGATTTCCTGAATCAAATCAGTATTATACGCCTCGCTTTGGGTCGTTAGCTCAGTTGGTAGAGCAGTTGGCTTTTAACCAATTGGTCGTAGGTTCGAATCCCACACGACCCACCAAATCGCAAAAGCCAGTCGCAAGACTGGCTTTTTTTTGCCTTGAGAAAAGCCAGCCGGCGCGCTTTGCCGTGTCATTCACAGGATAGCCTGTCGCGCTGGAGCGGCGGGGCCGGGTGGTATACTCGCCGCTTGCCGTTACGTGCCTGCAGGTCTGACTAACATGACGCACATTTCCGAACGCCTTCTGGTTCAAGCCCATCTCGACGCCAAGCAGCCGGTGCCGCTGACGCCTGAGCAGGACGCTTTCTACCGCAGTGAAATCGCCGCCGAGCTGAAGAAGCAGAATGCCGTGCTGGTGGCGCACTACTACTGCGACCCGGTGATCCAGGCCCTGGCGGAAGAGACTGGCGGCTGCGTTTCCGACTCCCTGGAAATGGCCCGCTTCGGTAACCAGCATGCGGCGCAGACCGTGGTGGTGGCCGGGGTCAAGTTCATGGGCGAGACGGCGAAGATCCTCAACCCGGAAAAACGCGTACTGATGCCGACCTTGGAGGCGACCTGTTCGCTCGACCTGGGCTGCCCGGTCGACGAATTCTCCGCGTTCTGCGATCAGCATCCCGAGCGCACCGTGGTGGTCTACGCCAACACCTCGGCAGCGGTGAAGGCGCGTGCCGACTGGGTGGTGACCTCCAGTTGTGCGCTGGAGATCGTTGAGAGCCTGATGGATAACGGTGAAACCATCCTTTGGGCGCCGGATCAGCACCTGGGTCGCTACATCCAGCGTGAGACCGGTGCCGACATGCTGCTGTGGGACGGTGCCTGCATCGTCCACGAGGAGTTCAAGGCCAAGCAGCTGGAAGACATGAAGGCCCTTTATCCGGAGGCGGCGATCCTGGTGCACCCGGAATCGCCGGAGGCGGTGATCGAACTGGCCGATGCAGTAGGTTCCACCAGCCAGTTGATCAAGGCGGCGCAGACCCTGCCGAACACCACCTTCATCGTCGCCACCGATCGCGGCATCTTCTACAAGATGCAGCAGCTGTGTCCGGACAAGATCTTCATCGAGGCGCCGACTGCCGGTAATGGTGCGGCCTGCCGCAGTTGCGCACATTGCCCGTGGATGGCCATGAATACCCTGCAGCGCACCCTGCAATGCCTGCGTGAGGGCAGCAACGAGATTCTCGTCGACCCGGCGTTGATCCCGCGGGCGATCAAACCGCTCAAGCGCATGCTGGATTTCACCCAGGCGGCGCGGATGAAGCTCAGCGGCAACGCCTGAAGCGATCTGTGAAACAAAAAAGCCCGGCACGTGCCGGGCTTTTTTCTGCGCGTAGGGTCAGCGCATCATCTTGTCGATGGCGCGTTTCTCGGCGGCCAGCTCCTGTTGGCGTGCGTCGATACGCGAGGCCAGCGGGAAGTTGCTGCTGGCGCGGTGCTTGGCTAGGTCGAGTTGTTCCAGAGCCTGGTCGTAATCGCCGACCAGGGCGAAGTATTCGGCGCGGGCCTGGTGCAGGCCGATGATATTTCCCGCCAGGCCGCGTGCCTCGGCCACCTGATACCAGATGTCGGGGTCATGCGGGCGGTGCTTGAGCAACTGGTCCAGGGCGGCTTCGGCCTCTTTCTTCTGCCCCTGCTTGAGCATCAGGTCGATGCGGGCCTGCTCCAGCGGGTAGTTGTCCGGGTATTGGCCGCGCAGGCGCTCCACGCGCTGGCGAGCGTCCGCAATCCGGTTGGCGGTGATGTCCAGGTCAACCATGGCCAGGTTGTAGGTGATGTCGTCTGGAGCCTTGCTCAGCAGCTCCTGCAGCGAGCTGCGGGCCTCGTTGAGCTGGCCGCTCCTGATCTTGGCGATAGCCAGGCCGTAGCGGGCGGCGTCCAGCTTGGGGTTGGCGTCGAGCATGGCG
This sequence comes from Pseudomonas sp., assembly GCA_037994305.1. GTDB lineage: Bacteria > Pseudomonadota > Gammaproteobacteria > Pseudomonadales > Pseudomonadaceae > Aquipseudomonas. The sequence continues at coordinate 1,986 of JBBNAI010000105.1, forward strand.
CGAAAGCGCTTGGCGGAAATGCCCGGCGTTTCCTCGAAGGTCAGTTGTACGCGGGCGCGCAGCAACTGGTAGCGCAGGCTGTCTTCGGTGCCGCCGGGCCGGTACTGCTCGGCACGGTTGCGGGTGTCAGCGATCCGCGACTCGGTCACCGGGTGGGTGAGGAGGAATTCTGGCGGTTTGGAGTCGTAGCGGTACTGACGCATCAGGCGCTCGAACATGCTCGGCATAGCGCGCGGGTCGTAGCCGGCTTTTTCCAGGTTGAGCAGGCCGATGCGGTCGGCTTCCTGTTCGTTCTGCCGGGAGAAGCGCCGTTGTTCCTGGATGGCGGCGGCCTGGGTCGACATGATCGCAGCCATGCCGGCATTACCGGCGCCGGCTGCTGCGGCGACGATGCCGGCGAGCATGGCAGCCATCATCGGCACCTGCATGCGCTGCTGCGCTTCAATACCGCGGGCGAAGTGGCGTTGCGACAAGTGCGCCAGTTCGTGCGCGAGCACGGAGGCGTATTCGGCTTCGGTCTGGGCGTAGAGGAACAGGCCGCCGTTGACGCCGATGATACCGCCGGGTGCGGCAAAGGCGTTGAGCTGCGAGCTGTTGATCAGTACGAACTCCAGGCGGCGGTCTTCCACCTGGCTGGTTTCCGCCAGGCGGTACACGCTGGTTTCGACGTAGTCCTTGAGCTGCGGGTCGGACAGCTGGTCGACCTGGCCACGCAGCATGCTCAGCCAGGCGCGGCCGAGTTGGTGCTCCTGCTCGGGTGAGACGATGGACGAGCTGGCGTCACCCAGCGACGGCAGGTCATCGGCGACCCCGGGCAGGGCGAATACACAGGCAAGCGCGAGCAGGGAAGGGCGCAGAAGCTTCATGCACAAGGCTCTTGGCGGACAAAGGCCCTACTGTAGCTGGCTGGCCGGTCAACTGGCCAGGCTTGTGCGGTATCCTTGTCGCCCCGATGGAGAACCCTGATGACCGATATCCCCGCCTGCGATGCCGAATTGGACGCCAGCGGCCTGAATTGCCCCCTGCCGCTGCTCAAGGCCAAGCTCGAACTCAATCGCCTGCCCAGTGGAGCGGTGCTCAAAGTGCTGGCCACCGATGCCGGCTCGCAGCGCGACTTTCGTGCCTTTGCTCGTCTGGCCGGGCATGAGTTGCTGCGCGAAGAGGAAGAGGCCGGGCTGTTTCGTTACTGGTTACGCAAGGCGTGACCCCGGCTTGATGAAACCCACAGCAATCAAAAAAGGGCCGCGATTGCGGCCCTTTTTTGATTGCGTTGCGTCAGGCCTTGTTCAGCCCTTGCGCCGCGGCGAGTACCGCCTCGACATGGCCGGGTACCTTCACGCCACGCCATTCCTGGCGCAGCACGCCGTTCTTGTCGATAAGGAAGGTGCTGCGGTCTACGCCCAGATATTCCTTGCCATACAGCTTCTTCAGCTTGATCACGTCGAACAGCTGGCAGAGCGCTTCATCCTTGTCCGAGATCAGCTCGAAGGGGAATACCTGCTTGCACTTGAAGTTCTCGTGGGACTTCAGGCCATCGCGGGAAACACCGAACACCAGGGTGTTGGCCGCCTGGAATGCCGGGTAGTGATCGCGAAAGCCCTGGCCTTCGGTGGTGCAGCCTGGTGTGCTGTCCTTCGGGTAGAAGTAGATCACCACGTGCTGGCCCTTGAGTGCGGCCAGGGAAACCTGCACGCCGCTGGTGGCCTGCGCGCTGAAATCGGCGACCGGTTTGTCGAGGGTGACGGCCATGTGGCTCTCCTTATGGATTCTGCGGGCGCCAGGGCTCGATCAGCGCATCCAGGTTCAGGGCGTCGGCGAAGTCGAGGAACTGATCGCGCAGCCAGCTGATCTGTGTGCCGGCCGGCAGGGTCACGGTGAGCGTGGCGTTGAGCAGAGTGCCGCCAGTCTGCGGTGCCTGGTAGGTGTCGCAGGTGATGTTTTCCAGCTCGACGTTATGGCCGCTGAAGAACTGGCACAGCTCGTTGAGGATGTCCGGGCGGTAGGCACAACTGACGTAAGCCACGTAGGGCAGCGCTTGCGGACGGGTTTCCAGGGCGGCGCTGCGAGTCATGTTGACGCTGAAGCTGTGCTTCTTGGCCAGGGCCGGCAGGGCTGTTTCCAGGCGGGCCAGGGCGTCCCAGCTGCCGCTGACCTGGAGGATCAGGGCGCTGTATTCGCCGTGGCGGGTCAGGCGCGTGCTGACGATCGCGCAGCGGTTTTCCTGGCTGGTCCGGCACAGAACGCTGGTCAGTTCCATGGGGTTGGCGCCGAGGGCGCTGATGATAAGGAATTGTTCGCGAACCTGGGGGGTGGACATGCAGCATTCCTAAAGCGATGAGTGTGCGACACATGGCGTGCCGAACAAAGAAGGAAGGGTAGCGAAAAGCACCGCTTAGGGGAATGCTGTCGCACCGCCTGGTCGGCTCGGTATGCCGTCATCCGTCGTGTTTCTGCTGCTGTACTTCGCTTGTGCTGCGCAGGTGGCGTCAGTACCATTACCGCTCTCTTTTTCCGGCAGGAGCGGTTGCATGATTTCGGGCAGTATGGTGGCACTGGTCACGCCCATGGACGCGCAGGGTGGTCTGGATTGGGACGGCCTGAGCAAGCTGGTGGACTTCCACCTGCAAGAGGGCACCAACGCCATCGTCGCCGTCGGCACCACGGGCGAGTCCGCAACGCTGGACGTGCATGAGCATGTCGAAGTCATTCGACGCGTGGTCGACCAGGTCAACGGTCGCATCCCGGTCATCGCCGGCACGGGCGCCAACAGCACCCGCGAAGCGGTGGAGCTGACCCAGAACGCCCATAGCGTCGGCGCCGATGCCTGCCTGCTGGTCACTCCTTACTACAACAAGCCGACCCAGGAAGGTCTGTACCAGCACTTCCGCCACATTGCCGAAGCCGTGGCAATCCCGCAGATCCTCTACAACGTCCCGGGCCGCACCGTCTGCGACATGCTGCCGGAGACCGTCGAGCGCCTGTCCAAGATCTCCAACATCATCGGTATCAAGGAAGCCACGGGCGACCTGCAGCGTGCTCAGGAAATCCTCGACCGCGTCAGCGCCGACTTCCTGGTCTATTCCGGCGATGACGCCACCGCCGTCGAGCTGATGCTGATGGGCGGCAAGGGCAATATCTCGGTGACCGCCAACTTTGCCCCGCGTGCCATGGCCGAACTGTGCGCCGCCGAGATGGCCGGCGACGCTGCCACCGCCCGGGCGATCAACGAGCGCCTGATGCCACTGCACAAGAATCTGTTCATCGAATCCAACCCGATTCCGGTGAAGTGGGCCCTGAACGAGATGGG
>JBBNAI010000106.1:0-1397 GCA_037994305.1 Pseudomonas sp.
CAGCAGCGCGTCCTGCAGGGCAGCGGGCAGATGGCTGAACCAGTGGCCTTCCAGCAACGCAGGACGCAGGGCGTCGGTATTCACAATGATCTCTCCGGGTTTGTCGGCTAGCTGACAGAGCCGTATGGGGCAGTCCAGCCATTATCGGCCAAAGCACCCCGACCCATGAGGCGTATGCATATGAAGTCCCTCGTCGATCACCTCGGCCAGTACGCGGAGTACCACCGCGACCAACGCAATATCCTCAGCCACTTCATCGGTATCCCGCTGATCGTGGTCGCCGTCGCCGTACTGCTCTCGCGCCCCGGCCTGGACGTCGCCGGCCTGTGGTTGTCGCCTGCACTGCTCACCGCCCTGGCGGCCGGGGTGTTCTACCTGCGCCTGGACCTGCGCTTCGGCCTGCTCATGGCCGCGCTGCTGGCGCTGAGCCTGTGGGCCGGCGCGGCGCTGGCGCAACAGGCCACCCTGGTCTGGCTGAGCGGCGGGCTGGGCCTGTTCGTGGTCGGCTGGATCATCCAGTTCATCGGTCACTATTACGAAGGGCGCAAACCGGCTTTCGTCGATGACCTGATGGGCCTGGTGGTCGGGCCGCTGTTCGTGGTCGCCGAACTGGCGTTCCTCCTTGGCTTGCGCGATGACGTGCGCATTGCCGTCGAAGAGCGCGCCGGCCCGACCTGCATTCGCCAGAAAAAAGCCCTGGCCTGAGCCCCACCCTCCACGCCGGGCGCCCAGGTGCCCGGCGAATCACTGCCCAACCCCGCCACAGAGCCCCGCGCACTACAGGCAACTTTCCAGTAGTCAGGTTCCTGAACTACTACATTCCCAGCACAAAACGGCTGCAAACCGCCGGATTGATCGAAAAAACCACCGCGCATCCCCTCAGCGCCATCGATCGACCCCAACCGCAATCGACGAATGGTCATTCAGCAAAGCTATGGCTGGCGCGGGCCCGAGCCCTGTTTGGCAGCGCCGAGGCCAGCAATGACGCTGCTTTGCCGGAAAACCGGGAAACCCGCAGTCCGATAGTGACTTGTAGTTATTAATCAGTCCGACTCCAGAACTTCTTGATGGCCTCGCCGTTCGCCTGCAAAATGCCGCGCCCCGCCCATTTCCGCGCGGGTTTGTGCTGATCCGCCCTCGCCCGCGCGCCATACGTAGTGCGCTGGTTCATTAAAAAGATCACGCAGGAGAATTGAAGTGCACATCGGTGTTCCTCTCGAGACCCATGCCGGTGAGACGCGGGTTGCCGCTACTCCCGAAACCATCAAGAAGCTGATCGGCCAAGGCCATCAGGTGACCGTCCAGACCGGTGCCGGCGTCAGCGCCAGCATCCCGGACAGCGCCTATGAAGCCGTGGGCGCAGCCATTGGCAACGATGCTGCCGCCTTCGGTGCCGA
>JBBNAI010000107.1:0-18741 GCA_037994305.1 Pseudomonas sp.
GCCCAGTTGACCACGCCGATGTAGATCTGCCCTTCGGTGTCGCTGGAGGTGTGCTGGATCTGCATGCGTGGCACGAAACCGAGCTGGATGGCCTGACGGGTCAGGGAGAAGGCACCGGAGATCACCGCCTGCGAGGCGATGATGGTGGACAGGGTGGCCAGGCCGATCAGCGGGATCAGCGCCCAGGCGGGTGCCAGCAGGTAGAAGGGGTTGCGTGCCGCCTCCGGATTCTCCAGCAGCAGGGCGCCCTGGCCGAAGTAGTTGAGCACCAGGCCGGGCAGCACCAAGGCGAACCAGGCACGGGCGATCGGCTGGCGGCCGAAGTGGCCCATGTCGGCATACAGCGCCTCGGCGCCGGTCAGCGCCAGCACCACGACGGCGAGGATGCTGATGCCGATACCCGGATGGCTGATGAAGAAGTTCATGCCCCACCAGGGGTTGAGCGCGTGCAGCACGTCCGGGTGGCGGACGATGCCGTAGACGCCGAGCGCGCCAAGGGTGGTGAACCACAGGCCCATGACCGGGCCGAACAGGATGCCGATGCGCGCGGTGCCGTGCTTCTGGATCAGGAACAGGCCGATCAGCAGGGCCACGGTGATCGGCACCACCCAGTGGCCGACACCGGGGAGGGCGACATCCAGGCCTTCCACCGCGGAGAGCACCGAGATCGCCGGGGTGATCATGCTGTCGCCGTAGAACAGTGCTGCGCCGGCCAGGCCGAGCAGTACCAGCAGCCGCGACAGCCGCGGGTAGGCCTGGGTGGCGCGGCGGGCGAGGGCGGTCAGGGCCATCACCCCGCCTTCGCCTTCGTTGTCGGCGCGCAGGATGACCAGCACATACTTGAGCGTCACCACCCACATCAGCGACCAGAAGATCAGCGAGAGGATGCCGTAGACCCCGGCCGGATTGACGCCAACGCCATAGTGGCCGGCGAAGACTTCCTTGAGGGTGTACAGCGGGCTGGTGCCGATATCGCCGTAGACCACGCCGAGGGCGGCGACGGTCAGGCTCAGTTTTCCGGTGCTCGATTGGCTCATTGCGGGGCCTTGGTGGTTGCAGGCGGCGCATGCTGCGCCGGCTTTTGAGTCTAGGCAAGTACCCGGACTCATGTCGCCGACCTGCAGCGGTGCGTGAGCAGCTCAGCCGCGGCGCGGTGGTATCGGGCGGGTGCGGCCGCTGCCGTCGATGGCGACAAACACGAACACCGCCTCGGTGACTTTGCGCCACTCGCTGGACAGCGGGTCGTCGCTCCACACTTCCACCAGCATCTGGATCGAGCTGCGGCCGATTTCCAGGGCCTGGGTATAGAAAGACAGCTGAGCGCCGACGGCCACCGGCACCAGAAAGGCCATGCGGTCGATGGCTACGGTGGCGACGCGGCCGCCGGCGACCTTGCTGGCCATGGCCGTGCCGGCCAGATCCATCTGCGATACCAGCCAGCCGCCGTAGATGTCGCCGAAACCATTGGTTTCGCGCGGCAAGGCGGTGATCTGCAAGGCCAGGTCGCCTTGCGGTATCGGGTCTTCCTGTTCGAGTTCGATCATGTGGACGGGCCCCGCTCCCAGTTTCTTATGATTAGCCGTGGTCGGTGGGAAACTCTGCAAAGACCTCGCCGGTTACCCGAGGGCTTTGCACAATTCCTGCCAGCCCGCTGCCGGGCCGAGCGCAGTATATCGGGCCGAGCGTCACACGACGACCGCCCAGTATCGTAAAGCGGCACTACCAAGGGAGGCTGCGCGCTAGTCGTGCAATTTGCTATGGTTCCGCGGCTGCCTGCAGCCTCCCGCCAAATTCCCGAATGAAGCCAGACCCGATGCCCGCCGAGCTTTCCAGCAGTGCGCCCGTGGCGCGCCCGTTGACCCGCAACGACTTCAAGACCCTCTCGCTGTCCGCCCTGGGCGGTGCGCTGGAGTTCTACGACTTCGTCATCTTCGTGTTCTTCGCCACGGTGGTGGGCAAGCTGTTCTTCCCGGCGGAGATGCCTGAATGGCTGCGCCTGATGCAGACCTTCGGGATTTTCGCCGCCGGCTACCTGGCGCGGCCGCTGGGCGGGGTGATCATGGCGCACTTCGGCGACCTGCTCGGGCGCAAGAAGATGTTCACCCTGAGCATCTTCATGATGGCGGTGCCGACCCTGCTGATGGGCCTGCTGCCGACCTACGCGCAGATCGGCATGGCCGCGCCGATGCTGTTGCTGCTGCTGCGGGTGATCCAGGGGGCGGCGATCGGCGGTGAAGTGCCAGGCGCCTGGGTCTTCGTCGCCGAACACGTACCGGCCCGGCACGTCGGCTTTGCCTGTGGCACGCTGACCTCGGGGCTGACCTTCGGCATCCTGCTCGGCTCGATGATGGCGACCCTGATCAACAGCCTGTACACCCCGGCCGAAGTGCTGGACTGGGCCTGGCGCGTGCCGTTCCTGATTGGCGGGGTGTTCGGCCTGTTTTCCGTGTACCTGCGCCAGTGGCTGCACGAGACGCCGATCTTCGCCGAGCTGCAGGAGCGCAAGGCGCTGGCTGCCGAGCTGCCGCTGAAGACCGTGCTGCGCGAACACCGCGCGGCGGTGGTGCTGTCGATGCTGCTGACCTGGATGCTTACCGCCGGCATCGTCGTGGTGATCCTGATGACCCCGACCCTGCTGCAAACCCAGTACGGCTTCGCCGCCGCCACGGCGCTGAAGGCCAACAGCCTGGCCATCGTCTGCCTGACTTTCGGCTGCATCGCCTCCGGCTTGCTGGCCGATCGCTTTGGCGCCGGGCGCACCTTCATCGTCGGCAGCCTGGTGCTGGCGGCGCTGTCGTGGAGCTTCTACAGCAACCTCAAGGCACACCCGGACTGGCTGTTCCCGCTGTACGCGCTGACCGGCCTGGCGGTCGGGGTGATCGGCGCGGTGCCCTATGTGATGGTCAAGGCCTTCCCGCCGGTGGTGCGCTTCTCCGGCCTGTCGTTCTCCTACAACCTGGCCTACGCCATCTTCGGCGGCCTGACCCCGATGCTGGTGACCCTGCTGCTCAAGGCCAACCCGCTGGGCCCGGCCTATTACGTCATGGCCCTGTGCGGCTTGGGCCTGGCCGTGGGCATCTACCTGTTCAGCCAGCGCCGCTGAGGCTGGGGAATCGTAGGGCGGGTGAAACCCGCGTTGGCAGCATCGCGGGTTTCACCCGCCCTACGCAAAACGCTGATGCCTCTGCTCAAGGCTTGGGCGTGACCCGCCAGACGATGTTGCCGACATCGTCGGTCACCAGCAGGGCGCCCTGGCTGTCCTCGATCACGTCCACCGGGCGGCCCAGCGCCTCGCCGTCCGGGCTGAGGAAGCCGGTCAGCACGTCCACCGGCATGCCGTTCGGCTTGCCTTCCTTGAACGGCACGAAGATCACCTTGTAGCCACTGTGCGGCTTGCGGTTCCACGAGCCGTGCTGGCCGACGAACAGGCCTTCCTGCATGCCCGGCAACGCACTGTTGCGCACGAAGCGGATACCCAGCGAAGCGGTGTGCGGGCCGAGGGCGTAGTCGGGGACGATGGCCTTGGCCACCAGGTCGGGATTCTGCGGCTGCACGCGCTCGTCCACGTGCTGGCCGTAATAGCTGTAGGGCCAGCCATAGAAGCCGCCGTCCTTGACCGAGGTGATGTAGTCCGGCACCAGGTCGCTGCCGATCTCGTCGCGTTCGTTGACCGCCGTCCACAACGCGCCGCTGCGTGGCTCCCAATCCAGGCCGTTGGGGTTGCGCAGGCCGCTGGCGAAGATGCGTTTGCTGCCGCTGGCCGGGTCGACTTCCCAGATCGCCGCGCGACCTTCCTCGATGTCCATGCCGTTCTCGCCGACGTTGCTGTTGGAGCCGACGGTGACGTAGAGCTTCTTGCCGTCGGGGCTGGCGATGACGTTCTTGGTCCAGTGGTGGTTGATCCCGGCGGGCAGCTCGGTGACCAGGGTCGGCGTGCCGCTGATCTGCGTCTCCCCGGCGCTGTAGGGGAAGTGCACCAGCGAATCGGCGTTGGCTATATAGAGGTCATTGCCGACCAGGGCCATGCCGAACGGCGAGTGGAGGTTTTCCACGAAGGTGGTGCGCAGGTCGACCACGCCATCGTGGTTGCTGTCGCGCAGCAGGGTGATGCGGTCGGCGCTGGCCACGCCGGCACCGGCGCGCTCCATGATCTTGCCGGCGATCCAGCCTTTGACGCTGAAGCCCTCGCCCCGTGCCGGTGCATTGCTCTCGGCCACCAGCACATCACCATTGGGCAGCACGTACAGCCATCGCGGGTGGTCGAGGCCTTCGGCGAATACGCTGACCTGGGTGCCGGCAGCCGCCGTGGGTTTGCCACCGGCGGGCCAGCCCACGGCGCGGGCGATGTTCACCGTCGGCAGCAGGGTCTGGTTTGGCGCTGGCAGCTGCGGGTTGGGCCCGGTACCGGCCTCCACGCTGAGCGTGGCTTCCTCGGCACCCGCGGCGCAGGCCAGGGCGAGCAGGGCGAGTGGCAGAAAACGAAGGCGTGTCATCAACAATCTCCCGGTGGGTTTTGCCACAGCATACAAAACTGCAGGCCATGCTGGCCTTTCATCCAATTGTCACAATCCAGTCATAGAGTGGTCATGCGGCCTACAGATACTTGGGCCCGTTCCATCACAACCCCTTCCTGCTAGGAGCAAGGCATGAAACTCAAGCGTTTGATGGCGGCCCTGACCTTTGTCGCCGCTGGCGTAAGCGCCGCATCTGCGGTGGCTGCTATCGACCCGGCTCTGCCGACGTACCAAAAGACTTCCGGTGTATCGGGTAACCTGTCCAGCGTCGGTTCCGACACCCTGGCCAACCTGATGACCCTGTGGGCAGAGGATTACAAGAAGCTCTACCCGAACGTGAACATCCAGATTCAGGCTGCCGGTTCTTCCACCGCGCCGCCCGCGCTGACCGAAGGCACCGCCAACCTCGGCCCGATGAGCCGTCAGATGAAGGACAACGAGCTGCAGGCCTTCGAGCAGAAGCACGGCTACAAGCCGACTGCCATCCCGGTCGCGATCGACGCCCTGGCCGTGTTCGTGCACAAGGATAACCCGATCAAGCAGCTGACCATGCAGCAGGTCGACAGCATCTTCTCCGCCACCAACCTGTGCGGCGGTAGCAGCATCAAGAGCTGGGGCGACGCTGGCCTGACGGGCGAGTGGGCTGACAAGCCGATCCAGCTGTTCGGTCGTAACTCGGTATCCGGCACCTACGGCTACTTCAAGGAAGAAGCCCTGTGCAAAGGTGACTTCAAGGCCAACGTCAACGAGCAGCCGGGTTCGGCTTCCGTGGTCCAGTCGATCAGCTCCTCGCTGAACGGCATCGGCTACTCCGGTATCGGCTACAAGACTGCCAGCGTTCGCGCTGTGCCGCTGGTCAACAAGAAAGGCGAAGTCGAAGAAGCCAACGAGAACAACGCCCTGTCCGGCAAGTACCCGCTGGCGCGCTTCCTCTACGTCTACGTGAACAAGGCGCCGAACAAGCCGCTGTCGCCGCTGGAAGCCGAGTTCATCAAGCTGGTCCTGTCCAAGCAAGGCCAGGAAGTGGTGGTCAAGGATGGTTACATCCCGCTGCCGTCCAAGGTTGTCGAGAAAGTGCTGAAAGAAGCCGGCCTGTAACCCCAGGTCTGCCTCGGCGCCGCGGCTACCCGCTGCGGCTGCCGGCCGACACGCCCGCCCTCTTCTGGAGTGGTGGGCGTTGTCATGTCACCCGCCTGTAATCTTTCTGTCACACAAGACGGATAGATTGAAGATCCTGCATATCGAGCGGCCTGTGTCCGCCTGAGATCCCCTCATGAACGATTTGGCCAACAACAGCATGAGCGCTCCTTCGACCAGTAACCGCCTGGACTTCAACACCCCGGCAATGCAACGCAAACGCCGCACTCGTGCCCTCAAGGACCGTCTGGCGCGTTGGTACGTATCGATCGGTGGCCTGGCCGTGCTGGCCGCCATCACCCTGATTTTCTTCTACCTGGTCTACGTCGTGCTGCCGCTGTTCTCCGGCGCCGAACTGGAGGCCCGCGAGGCGCAACAGCCGAGCTGGCTGACCGGGCAGAACGAAGCCCTGCTGCTGGCCGTGGAAGAGCAGAACAAGGTCGCCATGCGCCTGGATCGCAGCGGCCTGGTGCAGTTCTTCAGCCTCAAGGACAGCGCCCCGCTGAACAGCCTCCAGCTGGCGCTGCCGGCCGGTGCCAGCATCGCCTCGGTCAGCCAGGACCAGCCCGGCAGCCGCCGTGTCGCCCTGGGCCTGTCGAACGGCCAGGTGCTGGTGTTCCAGCATGACTACACCGTCAGCTACCCGGACAACGTCAAGACCATCACCCCTTCGCTGAGCTACCCCTTCGGCGCCACGCCGCTGGTGCTCGATGCCCACGGGCATGCGATCGAACACGTGGCGGTCAGCGAGAACGACGACACCCTGCTGATCAGCGCCTCCAGCGGTGCCGAGCTGCAGCTGCTGTCGATCACCCGCGAAGAAAACCTGATGACTGGCGAAACCAGCCTGGACGAGCAACGCATCGTCCTGCCGCAGATCGCCGAACCGATCAAGGCGATGGTCATCGACCCGCGCCAGCAGTGGCTGTTCGTGATCAACGGCAAGGCCACCGCGGATGTCTTCGACCTGCGTGAGAACAGCCTCAACGGCCGCTACAAACTGGCCCACGGCGATGCCGAAGTCAGCACGGTCAGCGCGTTGCTGGGCGGTATTTCGCTGATGGTCGGCGACAGCCAGGGCGGTATCGGCCAGTGGTTCATGGTCCGTGATGCCGACGGCAAGGCGGCCCTGACCCATATTCGCGGCTTCAAGCTGGGTAGCGCGCCGATCACCCAGATCCTTTCCGAAGAGCGCCGCAAGGGCTTCATGGCGCTGGACGCCGACGGTCGCCTGGGCATCTTCCACAGCACCGCGCACCGCACCCTGCTCACTGAAAAGGTCGCCGATGGCGCCGCTGTTGCGGCCCTGTCGCCGCGTGCCAACCGCCTGCTGGTGGAGTCGTCCGGCCAGCTGCAACGCTTCGCCGTGCATAACCCGCACCCGGAAATATCCTGGAGCGCGCTGTGGGGCAAGGTCTGGTACGAGAGCTACGACGAGCCCAAGTACATCTGGCAGTCGACGTCGGCCAACGGCGACTTCGAACCCAAGATGAGCCTGGCGCCGCTGACCTTCGGCACCCTCAAGGCGGCTTTCTACGCCATGCTGCTGGCCGCGCCGCTGGCCATCTGCGCGGCGATCTACACCGCCTACTTCATGGCCCCGAGCATGCGCCGCAAGGTCAAGCCGGTGATCGAGCTGATGGAAGCGCTACCGACGGTGATCCTCGGCTTCTTCGCCGGCCTGTTCCTCGCACCGTATGTGGAAGGGCATCTACCGGGCATCTTCAGCCTGCTGCTGCTCACGCCGGTCGGCATCCTGCTCGCCGCCTATGGCTGGAGCCGCCTGCCGGAGCGCATCCGCCTGCTGGTACCGGATGGCTGGGAAGCGGCGCTGCTGGTGCCGGTGATCCTGCTGGTCGGTGCCGGTTCGCTGGGCATGAGCGGTTACCTGGAAAACTGGTTCTTCGGTGGCGACATGCGCCTGTGGATCAGCAATGACCTGGGCATCGCCTTCGACCAGCGCAACGCCCTGGTGGTCGGCCTGGCCATGGGTTTCGCGGTGATCCCGAACATCTTCTCGATTGCCGAAGACGCCGTGTTCAGTGTGCCGAAAAGCCTCACCTTCGGCTCCCTGGCCCTCGGCGCCACGCCCTGGCAGACCATGACCCGCGTGGTGCTCCTCACCGCCAGTCCGGGCATCTTCTCGGCGCTGATGATCGGCCTCGGCCGTGCGGTCGGCGAAACCATGATCGTGCTGATGGCCACCGGCAACACGCCGATCATGGACATGAACATCTTCGAAGGCCTGCGCACCCTGGCGGCCAACGTGGCGGTGGAAATGCCGGAGTCGGAAGTCGGCAGCAGCCATTACCGCGTGCTGTTCCTCTCCGCGCTGGTGCTGCTGAGCTTCACCTTCGTCATGAACACGCTGGCGGAAGTGATCCGTACTCGCCTGCGCAAGAAATACGCCTCGCTCTAAGGTAGCTATCCGTGAAACAGCAGAATCTGAAATCCTGGTTCAAGAGCGGCGCCCCCTGGGTGTGGATGACTGCCGGTGGCGTGTCCATCGCAGTGATCATGACCGTTGGCCTGCTGGCCGTGATCGCCACCCGTGGCCTCGGCCACTTCTGGCCGGCCGATGTCATCGAAGCCGACTTCCGCGTACCCGGCGAAGCGCCGCGCGTGGTCGCCGGTGAGCTGGTGCAGAAGGAAGAAGTGCCGCGCGCCCGCCTGGCCGCCGCCGGTTTGCCGGTGGATGTGCAGGGCGGCGAGTTCATGACCCGCGAACTGTTCAAGGTCGGCAACCGCGAGATCTTCGGCGCCGACTTCAACTGGGTGGTCGCCGAGTGGCTGAGCAACCCGCGCCAGCCGGCCAACCTGATGACCATGGAACGCCGCGAGTGGGGCAACTTCTACGGCTACCTGGTCAACGTCAAGGAAGACGGCAAGGTGGTCGCCGAGGGCGATGCCGCCTGGACCGAGCTGCAGCAGCGCACCGCGCGCAACAGCGAGCTGTACGAGGAAATCGAGAGCCTGCAGAAGCGCGACATCGGCCATATCAACCACGGCCTCGAACAGCTGCGTCTGACCAGCCGCAAGCTGGAGCTGGAGGACCGCCTGGACGCGACCGCGCAGGCCGATCTGGCCGCCCAGCGCGCTCAGCTCGATGCCGAGTACCAGGTGCTGGAAGCCAAGTTGACGGCGATCAGCCAGCAGTTCAACCGCGACAGCGTGACCGTGCGTACGGTCGACGGCCGCGAAACCGAAGTCAGCCTGGGCAAGGTGGTGCGCAGTTACCAGCCGAACGCCATGGGTGTGACCGAGAAGCTGGGCTTCTACTTCACCAAGCTGTGGGAATTCCTCGCCGACGACCCGCGTGAGGCCAACACCGAGGGCGGCGTGTTCCCGGCGATCTTCGGCACCGTGATGATGACCCTGATCATGGCCGTGATCGTCACCCCGTTCGGTGTGCTGGCGGCCATTTACCTGCGCGAATACGCCAAGCAGGGCCCGCTGACCCGGGTCATCCGCATTGCGGTGAACAACCTGGCCGGCGTCCCGGCGATCGTCTACGGCGTGTTCGGCCTGGGCTTTTTCGTCTACGTGCTCGGTGGCTCGATCGACCGCCTGTTCTTCGCCGCATCGGCGCCGGCGCCGACCTTCGGTACCCCGGGGCTGCTGTGGGCCTCGCTGACCCTGGCGATCCTCGCCGTGCCGGTGGTGATTGTCGCCACCGAGGAAGGCCTGGCGCGTATCCCGCGGGCCCTGCGCGAAGGTTCCCTGGCACTCGGTGCGACCAAGGCCGAGACCCTGTGGAAGGTGGTGCTGCCGATGGCCAGCCCGGCCATGATGACCGGCATGATCCTCGCCGTGGCCCGCGCCGCCGGTGAAGTGGCACCGCTGATGCTGGTGGGCGTGGTCAAGCTGGCCCCGGCGCTGCCGCTGGACGGCAACTACCCGTACCTGCACCTGGACCAGAAGATCATGCACCTGGGCTTCCATATCTATGACGTCGGCTTCCAGAGCCCCAACGTCGAGGCGGCCCGTCCGCTGGTGTACGCCACCGCGCTGTTGCTGGTGCTGGTGATCGCCCTGCTCAACCTGAGCGCGGTGTTCCTGCGTAACCACCTGCGCGAGAAGTACAAGGCACTGGATCACTAATCAATTACGCCGCTGCGACACCGGTCGCGGCGGCTTGAACGAATTGTCAGCGTAGGGAGCATCCCATGCAGCACGAAGTACACACCCACGGCATCGACCTGGCCGCTCTCGGTCGGCAGAAACAGGGCCTCAATCTGGCCGAGGAAAGCGTGGCGCTGGAAGTGCCCGGCCTCAACCTGTTCTACGGCGACAAACAGGCGCTGTTCGACGTCAGCATGAACATCCCCAAGCAGCGCGTGACGGCCTTCATCGGTCCGTCCGGTTGCGGCAAGTCGACCCTGCTGCGCACCTTCAACCGGATGAACGATCTGGTCGACGGCTGCCGCGTACAGGGCGAAATCCGCCTCGACGGCCAGGACATCTACCGCAAGGGCGTGGAAGTCGCTGAGCTGCGTCGCCGCGTCGGCATGGTGTTCCAGAAGCCCAACCCGTTCCCCAAGAGCATCTACGAGAACGTGGTCTACGGTCTGCGTATCCAGGGCATCAACCAGAAGCGCGTGCTCGACGAAACCGTCGAATGGGCACTGAAAAGCGCGGCGCTGTGGGATGAGGTCAAGGACCGCCTGCACGACTCCGCCCTCGGCCTCTCCGGCGGTCAGCAACAGCGTCTGGTGATCGCCCGCACCGTGGCGGTACAGCCCGAAGTGCTGCTGCTCGACGAACCCTGCTCGGCCCTCGACCCGATCTCCACGCTCAAGGTTGAAGAGCTGATCTACGAGCTGAAGAGCAAGTACACCATCGTCATCGTCACCCACAACATGCAGCAGGCCGCGCGGGTTTCCGACTACACGGCGTTCATGTACATGGGCAAGCTGATCGAGTACGGCGACACCGACACCCTGTTCACCAACCCGGCAAAAAAACAAACCGAGGACTACATCACCGGCCGTTACGGCTAGTGGTCAGTTGGCAGGACAACACCCTCGAAACCGGTTTGCATAGGATTCCGCGATGATCAACAAAGACAGCCTCACCCATCATATTTCCGCCCAGTTCAACGCCGAGCTGGAGGAAGTTCGCAGCCACCTCCTGGCGATGGGCGGCCTGGTCGAGAAACAGGTCAACGACGCGGTTACCGCGTTGATCGACGCCGACTCGGGCCTGGCCCAGCAGGTGCGCGAGATCGACGACCAGATCAACCAGATGGAGCGCAACATCGACGAGGAGTGCATCCGCATCCTCGCCCGCCGCCAGCCGGCCGCCTCCGACCTGCGCCTGATCATCAGCATTTCCAAGTCGGTGATCGACCTCGAGCGCATCGGCGACGAGTCGGCGAAGATCGCCAAGCGCGCCATCCAGCTGTGCGAGGAGGGCGAGGCGCCGCGTGGTTACGTCGAGGTGCGCCACATCGGCGACCAGGTGCGCAAGATGGTCCAGGAGGCGCTCGACGCCTTCGCCCGCTTCGACGCCGACCTGGCGCTGTCCGTGGCGCAATACGACAAGACCATCGACCGCGAGTACAAGACCGCCCTGCGCGAACTGGTCACCTACATGATGGAAGACCCGCGCTCGATCACTCGCGTGCTGAGCATCATCTGGGTGCTGCGTTCGCTGGAGCGCATCGGCGACCACGCGCGCAACATCGCCGAGCTGGTGATCTACCTGGTGCGCGGCACCGATGTGCGCCACCTCGGCCTGGCGCGCATGCAGGAAGAAGTGCAGGGCACTCGCAGCGAATAAGCCCCGCGCCAAGGCGGCTGGCAGAGGTCCGGCCGTCTGCTCGGGAATTGCCTGAGCCAAGCGGGTTGGCTATGGGCCAGTATCCGCAGCTATGCTTGTCAGCATTCTGTCGGGAGTGGTCGATGAGCAAAGTCAGTGTACTGGTGGTGGACGACGCTACCTTTATCCGCGATCTGGTGAAGAAGGGGCTGCGTGACAACTTCCCCGGCGTGCAGATCGAGGAGGCGGTGAATGGGCGCAAAGCCCAGCAGCTCCTCGGTCGCACCGCTGTCGACCTGATCCTGTGTGACTGGGAGATGCCGGAAATGTCCGGCCTCGAGCTGCTCACCTGGTGCCGCGAGCAAGACGCGCACAAGACCACCCCGTTCATCATGGTCACCAGCCGTGGCGACAAGGAAAACGTCGTCCAGGCAATCCAGGCCGGCGTTTCCGACTACATCGGCAAGCCGTTCTCCAACGAGCAACTGGTCACCAAGGTGAAGAAGGCCCTGCACCGTGCCGGCAAGTTGCAGGCCCTGGCCGCCAGCGCGCCGCCGAAGATGCTCAGCTCCGGCGCCTTCGCCAACGACTCCCTGGCTGCACTGACTGGCGGCAAGGCCGATGTGGTCAAACCCGCCGCCAAGCCGGCCGCGCCGGTAGCGGCCGCCGGTTTTGCCAAACCGGCTGCACCTGCGCCCAGTGCGGCACCGACTGGCCGTGGCCAGGGCCAGCTGCGCCTGCCCGGTGGCACCATGGCCTGCGTGATCAAGGCCCTGAGCCTCAAGGAAGCGCTGCTGGTGGTGAAGCGTGCCGAACTGCTGCCGCAGGTGCTGGAAAGCGCCGTGCTCGACCTGGAGCAGGGCGAGGCCGCCGAAACCGCGCGCCTGAATGGCTACCTGCACGCGGTGGCGGCGCTGGAGCCGAAACCGGACAGCGAGTGGCTGCAACTGACCTTCAAGTTCGTCGACCGCGACCCGCAGAAACTCGACTACCTGTCGCGCCTGATTGCCCGCGGCACCACGCAGAAACACTTCAGCCCCGGCGCTTAAACGCCCCGCAGGAACGCCAACGG
Source organism: Pseudomonas sp. (assembly GCA_037994305.1). Classification (GTDB taxonomy): domain Bacteria; phylum Pseudomonadota; class Gammaproteobacteria; order Pseudomonadales; family Pseudomonadaceae; genus Aquipseudomonas. The sequence goes on from JBBNAI010000107.1 coordinate 12,484, forward strand.
CGCCTTCGGGCGCCGTTGTGCATTACAGGGGATGCAGGGTGGACGACGCTGTGTTCGTCCAACGCCCCGAGTTGTGGTGGAGGGGTGAAGTGCCATCCACCCTACGGTCTCAGCCCGCCAGCATGCGCCCGCACTCTTCCAGGTTGATATGCCACTGCATGGCTTCGCGCAGGATGTGCGGAGTGTGGCCGCCCTTGGCGCAGGCGCGCTCGAAGTAGTCGTTCAGCGCGCCCTGAAAATCCGGGTGCACGCAGTTGTCGATGATCACCCGCGCCCGCTCACGCGGGGCCAGGCCACGCAGGTCGGCCAGGCCGATCTCGGTGACCAGGATGTCGACGTCGTGTTCGGTGTGGTCGACGTGGCTGACCATCGGCACCACGCTGGAAATTGCCCCACCCTTGGCGATCGATTTGGTGACGAAGATTGCCAGGTGCGCGTTGCGGGCGAAGTCGCCGCTGCCGCCGATGCCGTTCATCATCCTGGTGCCGCCGACGTGGGTCGAGTTGACGTTGCCGTACAGGTCGAACTCCAGCGCCGTGTTGATGCCGATGATGCCCAGGCGGCGTACGACTTCCGGGTGGTTGGAGATTTCCTGCGGGCGCAGCACCAGCTTGTCCTTGTACGCATCGAGGTTGCCGAACACGCTGGCGCCACGGCGTTCGGAGAGAGTGATCGAGCTGCCCGAGGCGAAGCGCAGCTTGCCGGCGTCGATCAGGTCGAAGGTCGAGTCCTGCAGCACTTCGGAGTACATGCTCAGGCCCTCGAACGGCGAGTCGAGCAGCCCGCACATCACCGCGTTGGCGATGCTGCCGATGCCCGCTTGCAGTGGGCCGAGGCTGTTGTCCATGCGTCCGGCAGCGACTTCGGTCTTGAAGAAGTCGATCAGGTGGTCGGCGATGCCCTGGGTCTCGGCGTCCGGCGGCAGCACGGTGGAGGGCGAGTCGGCCTGGTCGTTGATGACGATGGCGACGATCTTCTCCGGCGGGATCGGAATCGCGCCGTTGCCGATGCGGTCATCCACGCGGGTCAGCGGGATCGGCGTCCGGGTCGGCCGGTAGGTGGGGATGTAGATGTCGTGCAGGCCCTCAAGATTGAGGTTGTGCGCCAGGTTGATCTCGACGATCACCTGCTTGGCGAAGATCGCGAAGCTGGCCGAGTTGCCCACCGAGGTGGTCGGCACGATGTGCCCGTCTTCGGTGATGGCGACCGCCTCGATCACCGCGATGTCCGGCAGCTTGAGCTGGTGGTTGCGCAGCTGCTCGACGGTTTCCGAGAGGTGCTGGTCGATAAACATCACGTCCCCGGCGTTGATCGCCTTGCGCAGGGTGCTGTCCACCTGAAACGGCATACGCCGGGCCAAGACGCCTGCCTCGGTAAGCTGCTTGTCGAGGTCGTTGCCCAGGCTGGCGCCGGTCATCAGGCTGATCTGCAGCGGCTGGGTCTTGGCCCGCTCGGCGAGAGCACGCGGTACAGCCTTGGCTTCGCCGGCGCGGGTGAAGCCGCTCATGCCCACGGTCATGCCGTCTTCAATCAGGGCGGCGGCATCGGCCGCACTCATTACCTTGCCCAGCAGCTCGGGCCGGCGCACGCGATCAGGGTACATGGGGGCATTCCTCGGACAGCGGAAAACAGGCCCGGAAGTCTAGGGATTCGCCGCCCGGGCGCCTGTTCGACCAAGGTCGGATTGAGCGCGCCAGGGGTGCCTTCTGTCGGATAGACGGGTTTTCCCGGCCCCGGCTGTGCCGATTGCTGCACAGCACGGGCGGCGGATGCTCGCCGCTGGCGGGACGCGCTGCTAGTCTTGCCAACCTCGGATACCAATAAACCATTAAATCCGTGAGCTTATGCTAGGGCGTTCACTCATTTTCTCCGCGCTGCTGCTGATGGCGAGCCAGGCCAGCGCGTTGACCATCTACAAGTATGTCGACCAGAACGGCGTCGTGACCTATAGCGACAAGGCCGTGGCTGGCGCACAGGTGTTTGTCTTCCGCGATCGCATGGTCGAACGCCTGGACAACCTGGTGAAGCTGGAAACCAAGAAGCACGACGCCGGCGAAACCCTGATGATCCGCAACGACCTCTACGCCCCGGTGGAGATCGAGCTGAGCCTGAAGAATGTGGTTAACGCCGTTGGCGCGCCCGAGCAGCCGATCCGCTGGGTGCTGCCGCCGCGCAGCCATATCCGCCTGGCCACCCTGGCGCCGCTCGATGCCAGCCAGCCGATGCGCTACAAGACCCGCCTGCGCTACGCCATGGGCGACCCACGGCCGCAGCCGCAACTGTTCCACTACCCGTTGCCCTGGCGCGGCGGGCCGTTCCGCCTGAGCCAGGGTGCCAACGGCAAGTACAGCCACTTCACGCCCAAGGGCCGTTACGCTCTTGATATCGCCATGCCGGTGGGCACGCCGATTGTCGCGGCGCGCGGCGGCACGGTGGTCAAGGTCGAGAACCACCAGAGCGGGCGCGGCAACAACCCGTCCGGCAACTTCGTGCGCATCCTGCATGACGACGGCACCATGGGCGTCTACCTGCACCTGACCCGTGGCTCGGTGCGCGTGCAGGAAGGCCAGCACGTGGCAGAGGGCGATGCCCTGGCGCTGTCCGGCAACACCGGCAACAGCACCGGACCGCACCTGCACTTCGTGGTGCAGCGCAACCTCGGCCTGGCGCTGGAGTCGATTCCTTTCGACTTCGCCCAGCCGGTGGACAGCCTGCCCAACTTCGCCGTGGGTGGGGAATAACGCTCCCAGGATTCTTACCGCAGTTCGCCGCTTCATCGACAAGCACACGCCGTGCGAGGGGGAGGGCCATGCGCTATAGCGCAATCCTGTTGTACGGCTGGCTGTCGCTGAGCGCCGCAGCGGGCGCGGCGGAAGAAATCACCCTGGCCTCGCCCGACTACTGGTGCCCGTTCAGCTGCACGGCGGGGCAGGCGCGCGAAGGCTTCACCGTCGAGATCATCCGCGCCATCTTCGAGCCCCAGGGCATTGCGGTACGCCTGGTCAACGAGAACTACAGCCGGGCCCTGAGCAATGTGCGCGCCGGGCTCTACACCGCTACGCCCTCGACCCAGCGCGAGGAAGCGCCGGACTTCACCTACCCCGCAGAGCCGGTGTCGCTCAACCGCTTCTGTTTCTACACCCAGGCCCAGGACAACTGGCAGTACAAGGGTGTGGACAGCTTGCAAGGGCGCACCCTGGGGATCATCCAGAACTACTCCTACGGCCCGCAGCTGGACGCCTATATCCAGGCCAACCCCCAGGCCTTCCGTCGCCAGGCAGGCGACGGCCTGACCCTGCGCCTGCTGCGCCAATTGCAGCACGGCCGCTACAACACCTTTATCGAAGAGCGCAATCTGGTCGCCTACACGCTGCTCGGCAATCCCGCCCTGACGGCGCGCCTGGCCGGCTGCGAGTCGGGCAGCTACTCCTATATGGCGATTTCCCCGCTGCACCCACGGCGCGCCGACTATGCGCGCCTGTACGACGAAGGATTGCGCGCCCTGCGTGCCAGCGGTGAGTTGGCGCGGATCCTGGCGCGTTACGGGCTGAGCGACTGGCAGGAATAAGCGGGGCTGACGGATGGCTGCTCCGGCCGGGGCTCTGCCCGATATGCCGTCAGTGTCGTGTGAAGCTGGCGTGCTAGCCTGTTGAACAGGAAAGCCGGCGAAGATAGAAGTCCGGCTGCAATACAGGGTTTCGTCGAGTCGAGGGTCGTCAGTGCGAACACGCGTACTAGCCTTGCTGATTGTCTGCCTACTGCCCGCGCTGGTGCAGGCGTCTCTGATCGAGCTGCGTGACGAGCACCCGAGCCTGCGCCTGGGCCAGCAGCTTGAATACCTCCTGCCGGCACAACCCCTGGACTTTGCGCAGGCGGCCGCCGCCAGCGACTGGCAAACGGTGCGCGGCTCATCCTTGAGCCTGGGTTACCAGAAGCAGGCCGCCTGGGTGCGCCTGAACGTGCGCAACCTGGCGCAGACCCGCGACTGGCGCCTGCTGGTGGAGTGGCCGATTCTCGACCGCGTGGACGTGCGCCTGTACTTCCCCGCCAGCGCCACCTGGGGCCCGCCAATGGCGGCCGGTGACCACCTGCCGTTCACCACCTGGCCGCTGGCCGAACGGCAACTGGTGTTCCCGCTGCAGCTACCGCTGGGCGAGGACGCGCAAATCTACCTGCGCGTGCGCAGCGAGGAAAACCTCATCCTGCCGATGCAGCTGCTCACCCAGCCGGCCTTCGAGGTGCAGGAAAAAGACCTGCGCCTGCTGTTCGGCCTGTTCTTCGGCGCCATGCTGGCCATCCTCCTGTACAACGCCAGCCTGTACCTGTTCACCCGTGACAAGAGCTACATCTGGTACCTGGTCTACCTGCTCGGCGCGATCGTCTACGAGCTTTGCCTGAGCGGCATCGGCCCGCTCTACCTGTGGCCCGAGCTGGGGGAGCCGGCGCGCCTGATCTACGCCTTCTCGGCAATGTGGAGCTTCCTGTCGGCCTCGTTGTTCGTGCGTTTCTTCCTGCGCCTGCCGGATTACCGCGGCTGGATGCTGTGGAGCAACACCCTGATGCTGGTCTACTGGAGCGTGGCGCTGCTGCTGGTGCTGATCGAGCCCCAGTGGCTGCACAGTATCGGTGCCAACCTGATGGCCCTGTTCTCCTGCATCCTGGCGCTGGTGGTGGCGATCAACCTGTGGCGTCGCGGCAACCCTTCCGCGCCGCTGTTTGCCCTGGCCTGGGGCTTCCTGATTCTCGGCACCTTTATCCATGTGGCCGCACTGGAAGGCCTGTTGCCGATCAACCAGATCACCCTGCGCACCCAGACCCTGGGCTTTTTCGTCGAGTTCATCCTGCTCTCGGTGGCCCTGGCTGACCGCATCAACAGCGAGCGCGCGGCGCGCATCCGCGCCCAGCAGCAGTTGATCGACGTGCAGAAAAGCGCCAACGAGGACCTGGAGCGGCATGTGCGTGAGCGCACCGCCGCGCTGCAACAGGCCACCCAGGAGCTGGAGCAGGCCAATGGCGAGCTGACCCGCCTGAGCAACACCGACGCGCTGACCAAGCTGGCCAACCGCCGTTACGTCGACCAGCAGTTCACCCAGGTGCAGGGCTCGTCGCTGGCGGTGCTGATGATCGACATCGACCACTTCAAGCAGATCAACGACTCCTTCGGCCACCCCTTCGGCGACCAATGCATCGCCGCCGTGGCCGGGGTGCTGCGTGAAGGCGCGCGGCGCAGCGGCGACCTGGCCGCGCGCTACGGGGGCGAGGAGTTCATCGTGCTGCTGCGGGATATCCCGCAAAGCGTGGCCGAGGTACTGGCCGAACGCATCCGCGCCGCCGTCGCCGCCCTGGCCCTGGAATGCCGCGGCGCGCCGGTGTTCCTGAGTGTCAGCATCGGCCTGGCCTATTCCGCGGCCGACCGGCCGTTGAATGAGCAGGCCCTGCTGCACGCGGCCGATCAGGCCCTGTATGCGGCCAAGCAGGGTGGTCGCAATCAGGTGTGCTGCGCGCCCTGACGCCTTGCACTGAAAACAGGCGGCTTGCGTGCCACTGGTGCAGTACCCATCGACTGCGGGTGTTCCCCGGCCCGCGGTCGCTCTTCGCGACTACCAGCAAGTGACTGAATAACGGCGACTTTCCGGCTGCCCCTGGCGACTTGTCCGGTACTGGCATCGGACTTGCTACATACCCTTGTGAACGGGATGAGTCACCGCGTCTGGCAGGGTTACACGCCACCGCGCTCATGACGCTTGGCACATTGGAGCTACACCAGAGGCGAACTAGGGTTCCGGTTCACGCGAGTGAATGGCTGGTCCGAGAGTTTTCCGGCCCTAAGGATCAGGGCTACACGGCGGGAGAAAAGCCCGGGAGACGTGACGTCATCCCGTGCCGATTTCTAACGTGTAGGAGCAATGCCATGACCATGCCGCTTTCCCCGCGTTTCCTGCGCAAGACCCTGCTCGGTGCCTGTCTGGCCACTGCTGCCATCGTCCTGCCGTTCTCCGCGCAAGCCATCGAGAAAATGAAGATCGGCACCGTTGTCTGGGCCGGTTATGCGCCGTTCTACGTCGCCGATGAGCTGGACCTGTACAAGGCGCACAACCTCAAGGTCGAACTGCAGTTCTTCAACGATCCGGCGCTGATCCCCTCGGCCATGGTTGGCGGCGCCCTCGACGGCGGCATGCTCACCTATGACCAGGTGGTGGGTGGCGCGGCCAAGGGCCTGAGCCACAAGGTGGTGATGCCGGTGGACTTCTCCAACGG
>JBBNAI010000108.1:0-16366 GCA_037994305.1 Pseudomonas sp.
CGGTGAACTCGTACTTGCTCACGCACCAGGCGGCGGCCACGCCGAACACCAGGTTGAGCGGCACCGAGATGCCCACGGCGAGCAGGGTGAGTTGCAGCGCGGAGATCGCGTCCGGCTCGATCAGGGCACTGAAGAAAGTGCCCAGGCCGAGCTTCAGCGCTTCGTGCAGCACCACCAGCAGCGGCAGCAGCAGGAAGATCGCGAAGGCCAGCCAGGCGCCGGCGATCAGGGCGAAGCGCCCGATGGCGTTGCCGCGGCGGGCGGCGTTGGCCGCAGCGGCGGCCGACAGGGTTGTACTCGACATGGCGGCCTCCTTACGGGCGTTCGATGCGGCGCTGCAGCAGGTTGATCAGCAGCAGCAGGATGAAGGAGACCACCAGCATCAGCACGCCGATGGTGGTAGCGCCGTGGTAGTCGTACTGGTCGAGCTTGACCATGATCAGCAGCGGCAGGATCTCGGTCTTCATCGGCATGTTGCCGGCGATGAAGATCACCGAGCCGTACTCGCCGACGCCGCGGGCGAAAGCCAGGGCGAAACCGGTCAGCCAGGCGGGCAGCAGGGCCGGCACCAGGATATGGCGGAACACCTGCAGCGGCTTGGCGCCCAGGCAGGCAGCGGCCTCTTCGACCTCACGCGGAATGTCCGCCAGTACCGGCTGGATGGTGCGCACCACGAACGGCAGGGTGACGAAGGTCAGCGCCAGGGTGATACCGATCGGCGTGTAGGCGATCTTGAAGCCGAGTGCGGTGGCGAACTGGCCAACCAGCCCGGCGGGGGCATACAGCGCAGTCAGGGCGATACCGGCGACCGCGGTAGGCAGGGCGAACGGCAGATCGATCATGGCGTCGATCAGCTTGCGTCCGGGGAAGGTGTAGCGCACCAGCACCCAGGCCAGCAGCGTGCCGATGATCCCGTTGAGGACGGCAGCGGCGAGGGCGGTGGAGAAGCTCAGTTTCAGCGCAGCGAGCACGCGCGGCGCGGTGATGATGGTCCAGATCTGCTCCCAGCTGAGCTGGGCGGCGTGGACGAACATCGCACCCAGGGGAATCAGCACCAACAGGCTGAGGTACACCAGGGTGTAACCCAGCGTCAGCCCGAAGCCGGGTATGACGGGGGAAATTCGGCGTGACATTGTCTGTCCCTTAATCCGTTGTGGAGCGCCGTAGAGCGGAAGACACCCGCGTGAGCCGGTGTTGCGGTTAGCACGCGATTGTTCCGCCCTACACACCAAAAAGCCACAGGTCGAGGTTATCGGCCTGTGGCTGGTTTCAGTCGCTTATTGCGCCTGGTAGATCTGGTCGAACACGCCACCGTCGTTGAAGAACTTCGGTTGAGCAGTTTTCCAGCCACCGAAATCCTTGTCGATGGTTACCAGCTTCAGGTTGGGGAACTGCTTGGCGAACTCGGCAGCCACCTTGCTATCACGTGGGCGGTAGAAGTTCTTCGCGGCAATGCGCTGGCCTTCGTCGCTGTACAGGTAGTTGAGGTAGGCGGTAGCCACTTCACGGGTGCCTTTCTTGTCGACGTTCTTGTCGACCACGGCTACCGGCGGCTCAGCCAGGATCGACAGCGACGGTGCAACGATTTCGAACTGGTCGCCGCCTTGTTCTTTCAGGGCCAGGAAGGCTTCGTTTTCCCAGGCCAGCAGGACGTCGCCGATCTGGTTGTTGACGAAGGTGATGGTCGAACCACGGGCGCCGGTGTCCAGTACCGGCACGTGGTGGTACAGCTCCTTCACGTATTCCTGTGCCTTGGCATCGCTGCCGTAGGTCTGCTTGGCCCAGGCCCAGGCGGCGAGGAAGTTCCAGCGTGCGCCACCGGAGGTTTTCGGGTTCGGGGTGATGACTTCCACGCCCTTTTTGGTCAGGTCGCCCCAGTCCTTGATGCCTTTCGGGTTGCCCTTGCGTACCAGGAACACGATGGTCGAGGTGTACGGAGTGCTCGATTGCGGCAGACGGGTCTGCCAGTCCTCCGGGATCAGCTTGCCGAGCTTCTGCAGTTCGTCGATGTCACCGGCCAGGGCCAGGGTCACCACGTCGGCCTTGAGGCCGTCGATCACGGCGCGAGCCTGTTTGCCCGAGCCACCGTGGGATTGCTGGATGGTGATGGCTTCGTGGCCTTCGGCCTGCCAGTGCTTGTTAAAGGCGGCGTTGTATTCCTGGTACAGCTCGCGAGTCGGGTCGTAGGACACGTTGAGCAGTTCGGTGGCAGCAAAGGCCGGGCTGGCGATCAGGGCGCTAGCCAGTACGGACAGAGCGAAACGGCGAATGGACATGGTGGAGCTCCTAGTATTTGGTCTTGTTCGGGAATTGCGTTGGCTGTCTGGGCTTTCCGATCAGCTACACATTCGGCCGTGCTGGCGCTGTGCAGGCATGTTCGTGGCCTTCTTCATGCTGGGTTTCATGGTGCACACCCTCCAGTTGTCCAGTCGGGAATCGCTGGCGCGCCGATCAGGCGTGCTTGCTGTTCTGGGCTTGCAGGCGGAATTTTTCCTTGCGCTCGATCTGCACGATCTGCGCGTTGTGCACGGTGATTTCCACCGAACCGAAACGTAGGTTCTGCAGGGCTGCTTGGATTTCACGCAGGATGCCGGCTTCGTCCTGGCCTTCGACGCTTCTGAGGGTTGCGCTCATGACTCTGCTCCTTGGATGGGGCCCCTGGTGGTTGGGTTACGGGGCGTGGAGCGGATAGTAAGGAGAGAATGTTTATTCTTAAAAATACTATTTAAGAATTTTGATATGCCATTTAATTATTTAAGGCGGGTTCTCTGCGTACTCACCCAGCGGCAGCTGAGCAATGGCGTGCCCGGGCTTTTCCTGCAATGCCGGTGGCCGGGCAAAAAAAAGCCGCTCGGGGGAGAGCGGCGAAGATAAGACGTCAATAAGGAGCAAACACATCAACGTCAGGAGGCATGGGGTTGTCGCGATTGCAGCAGGCAGATCGGCAAGCCCCGGCAAGAGCGGCGTGAAGACGGGCTTTCAGGAGCCTGCGGCGCGCTCGAACAGGTGGCCATGATAGGCAGGTAGGCCAACAGGAAAAATCGCCGCGCTGGCGAATTACCTTTGCTTGATTCGTAACAATGCCTTGGCGTCAGCCCAGTGCCGGGCGTCTTCGGTGGCCTGTTCGTCCTCGACGAACAGCGGTGGCAGCTCGGACTTGAGGAAGTCCACCCAGGACTTGATCTTGGCATCGAGGAAGCGCCGCGACGGGTACACCGCATAGATATTGCGCTCGCGCAGGCGGTACTCCGGCAGCACACGCAGCAGGCTGCCATCACGCAGGGGCGGCGCGGCGACGAACGACGGCAGCAGGCAGAAACCCATGCCCGCCTGGGCAACGCGGATCAGCGATTCGGCGATATTGACCTGGAAACTCTCCTGCGGCAGCGCGTCGTAGTCGCCGTTTTCGTCGCTGACCAGCCAGCTGTCCGGGTACAGCAGGTCGACCAGACGCAGGTAACGGTGCTGCTGCAGGTCCGCGGGGGTCTGCGGCACGCCGAACTGGCGCAGGTAGTCGGGGGCGGCGCAGACCACGCTGTACATGGGGCCGAGCAGCTGCGCGACCATCTGCGAATCGGGCAGCTCGCGGGCGAAGGCGATGACCACGTCGTAGCCATCTTCGATCAGGTCGGGGTCGCGCTGTGACAGGGTCAGGTCGACCACCACTTCGGGATAGCGCTCGTGGAAGCGTGCGATCAGGGGCGTCAGGTGCTGCAGGCCGAGGCCGATCATGCAGTGCACGCGCAGGCGGCCGCTGGGCTTGAGGTGCGCACCGCGGGCCTGGGCGGCGGCTTCGTCGACCTGGTCGAGAATCTCCCGGCAGCGTTGCAGGTAGTGCTCGCCCACTTCGGTCAGCGCCAGGCGCCGGGTGGTGCGATGCAGCAGGCGCGCTTCGAGCTGTTGTTCCAGCTCGGAAACCAGGCGCGAGACCTGGGCGGTGGACAGGTCCAGGGCCTGGGCAGCGGCGGTGAAACTGCCGGTATCGATGACCCGGACGAACACACGCATGCTGTGCAGGGTGTCCATTGTTGCCTCCCGAGTAAAATTTCGCGTAAGTCGCAGATTATCCGCAGTCCACCGAAAAGACACTAGACCCGCAGTGGGCCGAGGCGATACCGCAGATTGGCGTCAGGGTTCCTGACCGCGTGGTCGGGTATGCAAATTTCTGCCATCCGTCACATCGACCGCTGCCAACCATCGTCAGCGGGCTGCCAGCCGCTTAAGCTCGGGGCTGAGAGATTCAGGTGCGAGGTCGAGGTCATGGAAGATAACAGCAGCCAGCCCAGTGAAATCGAACAGCTGACCCTGGCTCTGTTGCACAGCCGTGGCGAGGTGGAGCGCCTGCGCGAGCGTGAGCAACTGGTCAGCAATCTGCTCGGCAGCATCAACGTGGTGTTCTGGGCGATGGACTGGGAACAGCAGAAAGTGGTCTACGTCAGCCCAGCGTACGAGACGGTGTTCGGCCGCTCGCCCGCGCTGCTGATGGCCAGTTTCGACGAGTGGCGCAACAGCATCTACCCGGATGACATGGAGTTCGCCGCGCAGAGCCTGACCTCGGTCATCGAGCTGGGTGCGGTGGAGCAGCGCGAGTACCGCATCATCCGCGCCGACGGCGAGATCCGCTGGCTCAGCGACAAGTGCTTCGTCAGCCCGCGCGGTGGTGCCGACGGCACGCCGCTGGTGGTCGGCATCGCTGAAGACATCACCGAGAAGAAGGAACTGCAGAGCGAGCTGCACCGCTTGGCCACCATCGATGTGCTGACCGGGGTGAACAACCGCCGGCACTTCTTCGACCAGGCCGCCAGCCTGTTCGACGAGGCGCGCAACAGCGGCAGCGCGCTGGCCTTCATGCTTCTGGATATCGACGACTTCAAGAAGATCAACGACAGCTACGGCCACCAGATCGGCGACCGCGTGCTGCAGCGCGTGGCCCATTGCGGCGCCTATGTGCTGCGGCGTGACGATCTGTTCGGGCGTATCGGTGGCGAGGAATTCGCCGCCATCTTCCCCGGCTGCGATGCGCAGCAGGCTCTGCAGGTGGCCGAGCGGCTGCAGCGCGAGGTGCAGCGCCTGCAGTTCACCGTCGACGAGCAGACCTTCGGCGTAACCATCAGCCAGGGCCTGACCAGCCTGCTGCCGGGTGATGACCTCGACGACCTGTATATCCGCGCCGACGAAGCCATGTACCGGGCCAAGCACAACGGCAAGAACTGCATCGTGCTGGGCTGACCCACGCCAATAACTACCCGGTCACTCCCGCGCTGGCGGGCATGACCGGGCCTCCCAGCGGCGCTACTTCAGCTGGAACGGCGAGGTGCCGAGCACCACGCCGGTTTCCTCGGCGTACTCATCCCAATGCTCGATCAACGCGGCCAGTTTGTCCGGGTCGCTCTTGGCCAGGTCGTGGACTTCGCCCGGGTCCTGGCTCAGGTCGTACAGCTGCCAGCTGGCCGGGCCGAGCGGGGCGGGGATGTACACGGCCTTCCAGCTGCCTTTGCGCACCGCGCGCATGCCAAACAGTTCCCAGCCGGTGATGCTGTTCTCGTCGTGCACCTGGGCGGTCTCGCCGGACAGGTAGCCGAGCCACGACTTGCCACGCAGCGGCGCCACCTCGCGGCCCTGCCAGCGGGTGCCCGGGTGGCGTATGCCGGCCAGGTCGAGGATGGTCGGGGTGAGGTCCATCACCGTGCCGAACGCATGGCCGATCTCGCCCTGGCGAGCGAAGTCCGGGTAGCGCACCAGCGCCGGCACGCGAATCCCGCCCTGGGTGGTGAAGGCCTTGAACAGCTTGGACGGCGCGGTCGCCGCCTGCGCCCAGCGCGGGCCGTACCAGACGTAGGAGTTGGCGTTGCCGATGTTCTCCAGGCTGTTGTCGTAGTGGGTGTCGAGGAAGCTCTGCAGGTTCGGGCCGAACTTGGGGAAGGCTTCCAGCAGCGCGCCTTCGGCACCGTTGTCGGAGAGGAACACGACGAAGGTATTGTCCAGCTCGCCCTGCTGGCGCAGGTAATCGACCACCCGGCCGATGTTCCAGTCCATGCGCTCGACCATCGCCGCGTACACCTCCATGGTGCGCGCCGAGATCGCCCGTTTCTCCGGGGTCAGCTTGTCCCATTCCTGGGTCAGCGGCAGCACCGGATGGGCCTCGACGTTCTCGCCCACCAGGCCCAGCTCCTTGAGTCGCGCCAGGCGCTCCTGGCGCAGTACCGAAGGGCCGGCGTCGTAGCGGCCCTTGTACTTGGCCACCACATCCTGCGGCGCCTGCAGCGGCCAGTGCGGGGCGGAGAACGGCAGGTAGGCGAAGAACGGCCGGCTCTGGTCGCGCTCCTTGAGGTACTGCAGCAGCTTGTCGCCGAAGGCGTCCGAGGAATAGAAATCTTCCGGCAGGTTTTCGACGAATTTATCGTCCTCGATGTACAGCGCCGGCGTCGATTTCAGTACGCCCGGGGTGCTCTCGTCGTAGGGCGGCTCGAAGCCATAGTGGTTGGCCGCGCCCGGCAACAGCGAGAAGGAACGCTCGAAGCCGCGGGCATGGGGCGCCAGCTCGGCGGTCAGACCCAGGTGCCACTTGCCGCTCATCAGGGTCTGGTAGCCGGCCTCGCGCAGCAGCTCGGGCAGGGCCACCACGCGGTCGTTGAGGTAGCCCTCGTAGCCAGGCTGGCCAATCTGCTCCGGGGCGATGGCTTCGGCCATGCTGCCGATACCGGCGATATGATGGTCGGTGCCGGTGAGCAGCATCGAGCGGGTTGGCGAGCAGGTCGACGCGGTGTGGAAGTCGGTCAGGCGCAGGCCGGCGGTGGCCAGGGCGTCGAGGTTGGGCGTGGCGATCTCGCTGCCGAAGGCGCCGAGGTCGGAGAAACCGAGGTCGTCGGCCAGGATCACCAGGAAGTTGGGACGGGATTTCGCTCTGGACATGGTGGGTGACTCAAGCAGGAGTGAGGGTGCGGGGCACCGTGAATGCCGGCGACGGTTGCGCGCGCCGGCGGTGATCTGTGTGGGAAAGGCTTGGCTTCATGCGCGTCCACCGCTCTGTCGCCAGCGGCTGGCGCTCTGCTCCAGGCGCTGGCCGAGCGCCGCCAGCAGCGCGCCGAGCACGCCGACCAGGACCATGCCGGCGAACACCTTGGCCATCTCGAATTTCTGCTGTGCACCGACCATGTAGCTGCCGATGCCAATGCCCGAATTCATGAAGTACTCGGCACCCAGCGAACCCAGCCAGGCGTAGATCAGCGCCAGGCGCAGGCCGGCGAAGATCGACGGTACGGCACCGGGCAGAATCAGCCGCCACAGGCGCTGGGCGAAGCTCAGGCGCAGGGTGTCAGCCACTTCGTCGAGTTGCGCCGAGCGGTTGGCCACGCCGCGCCAGGTGGCGAGGTAGACCGGCAGGAAGGCGGCCAGGGCGATGAACACCACCTTGGCGAAGTCGTAGATACCGGCCCAGGCGGTGATCAGCGGTACCCAGGCGAACAGGGCGACCTGGCGGAAGGCCGCCAGGCTCGGCGAGAACAGCCGCTCCAGCGGGCGGAACAGGCCGAGCAGCAGGCCGACCGCGATGCCCACGGCACTGCCCAGTAGCAGGCCCAGCAGGCTGCGCAGCAGGCTCCAGCCCAGCGCCGCCGAGAGGGTGCCGTTGAGCAGCTCGGCCCAGCCGGTGCGGAGGATGCCCAGCGGCGACGGCAGGATCGCCGGATTGACCTTGCCGCTGCCGACCAACGCGCCCCAGCCCCACAGGATCAGCAGCGGGATGGCCCAGCGCCGTGCCTGGGTCGCCAGCCAGTCCCAGCCCTGCTGCGGCGTATGACGGGCATGGGCGGCCAGCGCGGGGCGCGGCCAGCGGATCAGCGCGCCGTCGAGGGCCTGGATGCCGCGGTCCATCAGCCAGCCGGTGAGGCCGATGATGATGATGCAGGCGAACACCAGGTCGAGCTGGAACAGTTGTCGGCCCCAGACCATCAGGTAGCCGATGCCTTCGCTGGAGGCCAGCAGCTCCACGGCGATCAGGGTCATCCAGGCCGCCGTCAGCCCCAGGCGCAAGCCGGTGAGCAGCGCCGGCAGGGTCGCGGGCAGGGTCAGGCGCCAGAAGCGCAGGTAGCCCGGCAGGCGCAATACCGCCGCCGACTCGCGCAGCTGTGGCGACACATCACGCACGCCGGTCTGCACGTGCACGGCGATCGGCACCACCACGGCCTTGAAGATCAGGAACAGTTTCAGCCCGTCGCCAATGCCGAGGTAGACGATCAGCAACGGAATCCAGGCCAGTGAGGGGATCTGCGCGAAGGCATAGAAGCTCGGCGCGATGATGTCTTCGGCGCGGCGGCTGAGGCCCATGGCCACGCCGATCAGCACCCCACCGAGCACACCGAACAGCAGGCCCTTGGCGAGCAGCGCGAGGCTGACCCACAACTGCGCCAGCGCGCCGCTGTGCCACAGGCCTAGTGCGGTCTGCCACACCCGTGTCGGCGGCGGCAGGATCTGCTGCGGCATCCAGCGTTCACTCGAGGCCAGCGACCAGATCAGCAGCAGCGCCAGCGGCACCAGCAGGCCGAGCAGTGCCGGTGGAAATTTCCAGCTAAAGCGATTGGGCAGCGCACTCAGGCGCTCAGTGCCAAGGATCGACATACGCCTCCCGTTGCGGCCAGTAGTCTTTCAGGTTCAGTTCGGCCAGGGCCTGGTCGAGGAAGCGCGGTTCGGCCCAGCGCCGCACATCGACCGGCGTGCGGATCAGCTGCGTGGCGAAGGCCGCGTTGGCGCCGTATTGCAGGTGCTTGAGGAAGTAGTCGTCGAGCAGCGGCGAGTTGCGCCGTGACAGCGCCTCGCCCTGCAGCTCCTGGGTCATCAGCTCCGGCGGCATGCCGGTCTGCTGGATCAGCAGGTCGATCACCGCCTGGGTGTGCTCCGGCTGCGAACCCCAGTACGCCGACTGCACCACGTTGCGCACCAGGCGCTGGGTGATGGTCGGGTAGCGTTCGATGAAGTCGCTGGCGCCGAGCAGGGTCACCGCGATGGTGCCGGTACCGTCGCCGCCCTGGGTGCTCAGCGGGATCTCGGCCAGGCCACGGTTGCGCAGGGCGAGCACGCCGGCGGCGCTCCACACTGCGTCGATGCGCTTGGCCGCCAGAGCCGCGAGCCCCGCGCTGTTGTCCAGGCTGATCAGGCGGAAGTCCTTGTCGCTGTAACCGTGACTAGTCAGCACCGCCTCCAGCGACAGGTGCCCGGCGGTGCCGAGCCACACGCCGATGGTCTTGCCGCGCAGCGATTCGAGGCTGTCGTGGCCGCTGCCCGGCACCACGCCGAGGTAGCCGTTGAGGCCGCGGCTGGTGGCGGCCAGCAGGCGCGTGCGGTTGCCCGCCGACTCACCGATGATCGCCGCCAGGTCGCCGAGGAAGGCGAAGTCGATCTGCTCGTTGGCGAAGGCTTCGTTGATCGCCGGGCCGGCATTCTTGAAGAACGCCCAGCGGATCTCGATGCCGTCCTTGGCGAACTCCTGCTCGAACAAACGCTGCACGTAGGCGTAGTCCACCGTGGCCGTGCCGCTGCTGGAGTGCTGGCCGACGCTGGCGTCCGGCACGCCCAGGCGGATCACCTGGGGCGCCGGTTCGGCCGCTACAGCCAGGCCGGTCAGGTTCAGCAGCAGGGCGGCCAGCAGGCCGTGCAATGGGTTTCGCTTGGCCATGCTCAGAGCGTCCGTGGCTGGCGGGTGAACACGCGCAGCAGGCCGCGCCCCAGTTCGCGCAGCAGGCGCCCGGCGAAGCTGAAATCGAGCACGCCGGTTTCATCGACGTAGCGTTGCCAGTGTTCGACCAGGGTTTTCAGGCGCTCCGGCTCGGCGTGGGCGAGGTCGTGGATCTCGCCGGGGTCGCGCTTGAGGTGGTACAGCTGCCAGCGGCCGGGACCGTCGGGTTTGGGGATGTACAGGGCCTTCCAGTCGCCCTGGCGAATGGCACGGGCGCGGAACAGTTCCCAGCCGGTGGTTTCGTCCTGGTGGTGCGGTTGTTGTTCCTGTCCTTGTAGATAGCCCAGCAGCGAGCGCCCGCGCAGCGGCAGCACCTCGCGGCCCTGGTACGTCGTGCCCGGGTGCTCGGCGCCGGCCAGTTGCAGCAGGGTCGGCACGATGTCCATCACGGTGGAAAATTCATGGCTGATCGTGCCCTGCAGCTGCAGGCCCGGCCAGGTGATGAAGGCCGGCACGCGAATGCCGCCCTGGCTGGTGAACAGCTTGAACTGGCGCGACGGCGCGGTGGCCGCCTGGGCCCAGCGCGGGCCGTACCAGAGGTAGGAGTTGGCGCGGCCGAGGTTGCCCAGGCTGTTGTCGTAGTGTTTGCCGATGAAACGCTGGGCGCGCTTGCCGACGATGGGCAGGGCCTCCAGGGCGGCACCTTCGGCACCGTTGTCGGAGAGGAAGATGATCACCGTGTTGTCCAGTTCACCCGTGGCGCGCAGGTGCTCGACCACGCGGCCGACGTTCCAGTCGAGGCGGTCGACCATTGCCGCGTAGACCTCCATGGCGCGTGCGGATTGACGGCGGCCGTCTTCGTCCAGCGCGTCCCAGTCCGGCGTGTCGGCCACCACCGGGTGGGCCTCGACCTCGGCCGGCACCAGGCCCAGCGCCTTGAGACGGACCAGGCGCTGCTGGCGCAGGGCATCGGGGCCGGCGTCATAGCGGCCCTGGTACTTGGCGATCAGCTCGGCCGGCGCCTGCAGCGGAAAGTGCGGGGCGGAGAACGGCAGGTAGGCAAAGAATGGGCGCTGGTCATCGGCCGGGCGCTCGCCGAGGTAGTCGAGCAGGCGATCGGTGAAGGCGTCGGACGAATAGAAGTCTTCCGGCAGCTCGGTCACCGGCTCCAGGCCGTCGCGGTAGGTGCCTTCGACCGCATGCAGCAGGCGCGGCATCTTGTGCGCCGGTACGTTGGGCGACCAGTTGTAGTGGTTGTGCGCTGCGCCTTCGAGGATGAACGAGCGCTCGAAGCCGCGCGCCGCCGCCGAGGTTTCCGCCGTGCGGCCCAGGTGCCACTTGCCGGAGATCAGCGTGTGGTAGCCGGCATCGCGCAGCAGCTCGGGCAGGGCGGCCACGCGGTCATTGAGGTGGCCTTCGTAGCCGGGGTTGCGGCGGATGGTCTCGTCGCTGAACTCGGCCATGGCGCCGATGCCGGCCAGGTGGTGGTCGGTGCCGGTGAGCAGCATGGCGCGGGTCGGCGAGCAGGCCGAGGCGGCATGGAAATCGGTCAGGCGCAGGCCCTGCAGGGCCAGGGCATCGAGGTGCGGCGTGGCAATCTCGCCACCGAAGGCGCCGAGGTCGGAAAAGCCCAGGTCGTCGGCGACGATCAGGAGGAAATTGGGGCGCTTGCTCATGTAGCTCTCACGAATCGGAGGTGGGCCCGCCGGCAAGGCGGGCGGGGCAGGTCAGTAGGCGATGGAGGCCAGCGGCAGGTTCTCGACCCGAGGCGGCGGGGCGCGGTAGTCACCGTCGCCGGTCAGCTCGAACAACAGGTCTTCGCGCAGCTGGTGGAAGTCGTAGCTGCTGCGGTTGCGTGGGTGCGGCAGGTCGATCGGCACGATGCGCTTGATCCGTCCCGGACGCGGCGCCATCACCACCACGCGGTCGGCGAGGAAGATCGCCTCCTCGACGTCGTGGGTGACCAGCAGGCTGGTGATGCCGGCGCGCTTGCGGATGGCCAGCAGCTCGTCCTGCATCTGCTGGCGGGTCAGTGCGTCGAGGGCGCCGAAGGGTTCGTCGAGCAGCAGGATGCGCGGGCTGGCCACCAGGCCGCGGGCGATGGCCACGCGCTGCGCCATGCCGCCGGAGAGCTGGTGCGGGTAGGCGCGCTGGAAGCCGTCGAGGCTGACCAGCTGGATGAATTCCTCGACCCGGCGAAAGCGTTCGGCCTGGGTCAGGTCTTCGTTGACCAGACCGAGGTTGATGTTCTGTTCCACCGTCAGCCAGGGGAACAGGCGGTGTTCCTGGAACACGATGCCGCGCTCGCTGCCGATGCCGTCGATGGCCTGGCCGTCGACGCGGATCTGGCCCTGGAACTGGCGGTCCAGGCCGACCAGCAGGCGCAGCAGGGTCGACTTGCCGCAGCCGCTGGAACCGAGGATGGCGATGGATTCGCCTTCGCGGATATCCAGGCTGAACTCGCGGATCGCCTCCAGTTCGGCGAAGTGCTTGCTGACAGCGCTGAAGCTGACGATGGGCGGCGTCGGTGGCAGGCCTTGGAGGATGCGGTCGTCATGCAGGGTCAGGCTGTTCATGCGGTTCTCCAGCGCGTGGCACGCGCTTCAATCAGTTGTCCGAGGCTGTTGAGCAGGGCGCCGGTGATGCCGATCAGCAGCATCCCGGCCATCACCTGGTCCATGCGAAAGAGTTGCTGGGCGCCGATCATCAGGCTGGCGATGCCGCCGTCCGAGGGCATGAAGTACTCGGCGCCGATGGTGCCGAGCCAGGCGAAGATCAGCGCCAGGCGCAGGCCGGCGAAAATCGCTGGCGCGGCACCGGGCAATACCAGGCGCAGCAGGCGCTGGCGGCGATTCAGGCGCAGCGCGCGGGCCGCCTCATCGAGCTGTGAAGAAAGCGCGGCAATACCGCGCTGGCTGGCGATCAGCAGCGGGAAGAAGGTGGCCAGGCCGACGAACACCAGCTTGGCGCCCTCGCCCAGGCCGAACCACGCGGTGAGCAGTGGCACCCAGGCGAAGATGGCGACCTGGCGCAGCGCCGAGAAGGTCGGCCCGAGCAGGCGTTCGGCCGGGCGCCACAGGCCGAGCAGCACACCGAACAGCAGGCCCAGGCTGCCACCCAGGAGCAGGCCGGCGAGGGCGCGGCCCAGGCTGATCAGCAGGCCGTTACCCAGGCTGCCATCGACCAGGCCGGCCCAGGTGGCCTGTAGCACCGCCAGCGGGCTGGCGAGGATGTTGCTGTCGAGCCACTGCGCGCTGCTGACCAGTTGCCACAGGCCAAGCAGGCCCAGCGGCAGAAGCCAGGCGTGCAGGCGCTGCCAGCTGCGTCCGGCCGGAGCGCGGCGGAATTCGGCGGTGGGCGGGTGCGGCCAGCGCAGCAGGTGGCTGTCGAGCCACTGGATGCCTCGGTCCAGCACGATGCCGAACAGACCGATGATCAGAATGCAGACGAACACGATATCCAGCATGAACAGCTGGCGACCCCACACCATCAGGTAGCCGATACCTTCGCTGGAGGCCAGCAGTTCCACCGCCAGCAGCGAGGCCCAGCCGGTGGCCAGGGCCAGGCGCAGGCCGGCCATGAACGAGGGCAGCGCGGCGGGCACCGTCAACCGCCACAGGCGCAGGTGCAGCGGCAGGCGCAGCACGGCGGCGGCCTCGCGCAGACGCGGCTGGGCGTCACGCACGCCGACCAGGGTGTGCACGGTCACCGGCACGATAACGGCCTTGACCAGCACCACCAGTTTGAGGGTTTCGCCGATGCCGAACAGCAGCATGAACAGCGGAATCCAGGCCAGCGTGGGGATCTGCGTGAGGGCAGCGAAAGTCGGGTAGATCAGCCGTTCGGCGCGTGGGCTGGCGCCGAGCAGGGTGCCCAGCAGCACACCGCTGGTGACCCCGCCGAGCAGGCCCCAGGCCAGGCGTTGCAGGCTAATCGCCAGGTGCTGCCAGAGTTCGCCATGGCTCAGTTCCAGCAGGGTCTGCCAGACCAGCGCCGGTGCTGGCAGCACCTGCTCGCTCATCCACTGGTAATGGCTGGCGGCCTGCCAGAGCAGCAACAAGGCAAGCGGCAGCAGCCAGGGCAGCAGGCGCTCGCTGGGCCAGCTCCAGCGCGTGGCTGGCGACTGCAGTGGTGGATTGAGGGAAATACTGTGTGCCATGGCGGCCTCGCGGGTGGCAGTCGGCTGCTTAGAGCCAGTCTCGGGTCTCTTGATCGTCGGCCAGGCGGCGTTGGAATCGGGCTCGGACTGCTCATTTACACCTCGTAAACTCCGCGTCCTCGCCCCATTTACTCGCTGGCGCTCGCCCTTCGGGCCAACCTGCGGTTGTTACTCCCGCTGGTCGTTGCGCCTTGCCTGGCTCTAGCTCAAAAGCCCCGTGACTGGCTCTTATAAGCAAACTTCTAAATTTGCATATAAAAACTAATATCAATGCTTTTGAGCGATAAGAGGGCTCATTTAAAGGAGCCTTACGCGCGGCCGGCCAATGCCTTTGCGGAATATTTTTTATGCCCGTTCGGCATCTGTGGGTGGCGGGTGCGGCGTTGCTGATTTATGCGTTTTAGTTACTAAAAAATAATTTATTAGTATTTATTTTCTCTATGCCACTCATGCCTATGGTGCTCGCCAGGGGACGTCGGACGGCGTTCCGATCCGACTCCAAGGAGCGTTGCAGCATGAATAGCCTTCTCAACAGCCTGGCCAGCCTGTTCGCCGGTCCCGCCCTGATCGGCCTGTTGGCCACCTTTCCGCCGGTGGTGCAGGCCGCCGAAGCGCCCACGGAAATCCGTATCGCCGTGCCGGACCTGAGTGCCGGTAGCCAGCACTCAGGTGGCGGCGTGGTCGACGTGCTGCGCAGCCAGCAGATCTTCGAGAAGGAGTTCGCCGCCGACGGCATCAAGGTGCAGTGGAGCTTCTTCAAGGGGGCCGGCCCGGTGATCAACGAAGCCCTGGCCAATGACCAGGTGGATTTCGCCTACCTCGGCGATCTGGCCGCCATCATCGGCAAGGCCAATGGCCTGGACACCCGCGTACTCAGCGCCACCGCGCGCAACGTGCGGCTGTACCTCGGTGTGCTGCCGGGTTCGGGGATCAAGACCCTGGCCGATCTCAAGGGCAAGCGCGTGGCAATCTTCCGCGGCACCGCCAACCAGCTGTCCTTCGCCTCCGCACTGGCCAGCGAGGGCCTCAAGGAGCGTGACTTGCAGGTGATCAACCTGGACTTCAACGCCTCCGTCGCCGCCCTCGCGGCCAAGCAGATCGACGCCACCTGGGGCGCGGCCAACCTGATCGCCCTGCAGCAGCGCGGCCTGGCCGAGTTGCCGCTGAACACCGACGACCTCAAGGGTGTTGGCAGCGTGCAGGCGGTATTGCTCGGCACCGGTGCCTTCGTCGACCAGCACCCGGACATCACCGCGCGCCTGCTCAAGGCACAGCAGAAGGCCGTGGACTGGCTGCGCGACGAGCAGCACAAGCAGGCTTACGTCGAGCTGGTCTCCGGCCTGGCCAACTACCCGCAGGTGCTGCTGCAGACCGACCTCGATCAAGCCAGCTTCAGTGTCATCTTCGACCCGCGCCTGGACGCCGACTTCCTCGCCCGCCTGCAATCGGGCGTCGACCTGGCCGCCGAGCAGCGCCTGATCCGCAAGGGCTTCCAGGTCAGTCAGTGGGTCGAGCCGAAGTTCCTTGAGGCCGCGCTCAAGGGGCAGACCGACGCCGTGGCGCAGGTCGCGCAGTAACCCACGGTCCGGGAGGGAACGATCAAATGCGCTGGATGTAGGGTGGATGACGCTTTGCTCATCCACCACGGGCCCTGCTCGGTGGATCGGTGAAGCGCGATCCACCCTACGTGGTTACCCAATGAACGTAGGGCGGGTGCAACCCAGGTGATGTCTGTCTGGTGGCGGCCAACGTTTCGTTGATTGTTTCTTGACCTGCTTTTCACGCCGGTGCGCCTAATTTGCGCGGGCCGGCTGCCTCTTGCGCCGGATGACGTGCACTCTTCCGCTCATGAGGCCCCGCATGAACAAACTTCCACAGATCACCCTGGCCTTCTGGGTGATGAAAATCTGCGCCACCACCCTCGGCGAAACCGCCGGCGACCTGCTGTCGATGACCCTCGATGTTGGCTATGCCGCCAGTTCGCTGATCCTCATCGGCCTGTTCCTGGTCGCCCTCAGCGGGCAGCTGATGTCGCGGCGCTACCTGCCGGCGCTGTACTGGACGGTGATCCTTGCCACCAGCACGGCTGGCACCACCATGTCCGACTTCATGGACCGCACCCTGGGCCTCGGCTATGCGACCGGCTCGGCGATCCTGCTCAGCCTGTTGTTGTGCACGTTGGCGGTGTGGCGCCTGAGCGAGAAATCCCTGGCGGTGGACAACATCGTCAGCCGGCGCGGCGAGTTGTTCTACTGGGGCGCGATCCTGGTCTCCAACACCCTGGGCACGGCATTGGGCGACTACCTGGCGGACGACTCCGGGCTCGGTTTCGCCGGCGGCGCTTTGCTGATCGGCAGCCTGATCGCGGTGGTAGCGCTGGCCAAGCAGTTCACCCGTATTTCCAGCGTGGCGCTGTTCTGGATCGCCTTCGTGCTGACCCGCCCGTTCGGCGCGACCCTCGGTGACTTCCTCACCAAGACCCACGACAAAGGCGGCCTGGACTTCGGTACCGTCGGTTCCTCGGCGATTCTCGCGGT
>JBBNAI010000109.1:0-6760 GCA_037994305.1 Pseudomonas sp.
GGCTGTATCGCGACGCGTGCGACGGCAAGCCATAGGCTGCCAGCTAGTGAGGAGAACCGCCATGACCACCGAACTGCTGATCGCTTTTATCGCCTTTGCCTTTGTCACCTCGGTGACGCCAGGACCGAACAACATGATGCTGCTCGCCTCCGGAGTGAACTTCGGCGTGCGCCGCAGCGTGCCGCACATGCTCGGTATCAGCCTGGGCTTCATGGTGCTGGTGATCTGCGTCGGACTGGGTCTGGGCCAACTATTCGAGCAGCTCCCGGCGCTGTATCAGGTGCTGCGCTATGCCGGCGCCGCCTACCTGCTCTACCTGGCCTGGAAGATCGCCGGCTCCGGTGCGCCGAGTGCCGGCGAAAGCCGCGGCAAGCCGTTCACCTTCTTGCAGGCAGCCGCCTTCCAGTGGGTCAATCCCAAGGCCTGGGTCATGGCCATTGGCGCCATCACCACCTACACACCGCAACAGGGTTTCCTGTTCAATGTGCTGGTGATCGCCGCCCTGTTCGCCCTGGTCAACTGCCCCAGCGTCGGCCTGTGGACCGTCGCCGGTAGCCTGCTGCGGCGCTGGCTGGAACACCCGCTGCGCCTGCGCCTGTTCAATATCGGCATGGCACTGCTGCTGGTCGCCTCGCTCTACCCTATCCTGATCGACGTCAAGGGAACCCTGTAATGGCCGACGCCACGGAAACCATGGACAGCCCAACTCGCCTGCGCCCCCTGGCCGACACCTCCACCTCTGCAGTGGTCGCCGGCTTCATCGCCATGCTCACCGGCTACACCAGCTCGCTGGTGCTGATGTTCCAGGCCGGGCAATCGGCCGGGCTGAGCTCGGCGCAGATTTCCTCGTGGATCTGGGCACTGTCCATCGGCATGGCGATCTGCAGCATCGGCTTGTCGCTGCGCTATCGCACGCCGATCACCGTGGCCTGGTCGACCCCCGGCGCCGCGCTGCTGATCACCAGCCTGGGTGGGGTGTCGTATGGCGAAGCCATCGGCGCCTACATCACCTGCGCCGTGCTGGTGGTGATCTGCGGTCTCACCGGCAGCTTCGAGCGCCTGGTCCGGCGCCTGCCGGCGTCCCTCGCCGCCGCCCTGCTGGCCGGCATCCTGTTCAAGATCGGCAGCGAGATCTTCGTTGCCGCGCAGCACCACACTGCGCTGGTGCTGGCAATGTTCTTCGGCTACCTGATCGCCAAGCGCCTGGCGCCCCGTTATGCGGTGCTCACCGCCCTGCTGGTCGGCAGCGCCCTGGCCGGCGTCATGGGCCTGCTCGACTTCAGCGGCTTCCATCTGCAGCTCGCAGTCCCCGTGTGGACCACGCCGTCGTTCTCCCTGGCCGCCACCATCAGCATCGGCATTCCGCTGTTCGTGGTGGCGATGACCTCGCAGAACATGCCGGGGATCGCCGTGCTGCGCGCCGATGGCTATCAGGTACCGGCCTCGCCGCTGATCACCACCACTGGCATCGCCTCGCTGGTGCTGGCGCCCTTCGGCTCCCACGGGGTCAACCTGGCCGCCATCAGCGCCGCCATCTGCACCGGTCCGCACGCCCACGAGGACAAGCACAAGCGCTACACCGCGGCGGTCTGGTGCGGGATTTTCTACGGCATTGCCGGCACCTTTGCTGCCACCCTGGCCGCGCTGTTCACTGCCCTGCCCAGCGCACTGATCCTGTCGGTCGCCGCCCTTGCCCTGCTCGGCTCGATCGGCAACGGCCTGGCCCAGGCCATGAGCGCACCGGCCGAACGCGACGCGGCGCTGATCACCTTCATGGTCACCGCCTCCGGCATGACCCTGCTGGGTATCGGCTCGGCCTTCTGGGGCCTGGTGGCCGGCGCCCTGACTCTGCTGATCCTCAACTGGCGCACGCGCTGAGCGGCAACCCTGAAAAGCAAAAAGCCCGGGCAATCCCGGGCTTTTTTCATCAACGATCGGGGGTCAGGCCGCCTCAGACTCTTCCACCGCCAGTTCCTTGCCGTGGGCGTAATTGACCCACCAGCCGAAGGCCGCCGCAGTGAAGAACATGATGAAGCTGTAGATCGCCGCAGGCACCGCCATCGTCGCGTTGTTCAGCAACATCGGGCTCAGCGCCAGGGCGATGGCCAGGGTGCCGTTGTGGATGCCGATTTCCATGCCGATGGCCACTGCCTGGCGCTGCGGCAGCTTCATCAGGCGCGGCACGCCGTAGCCAACGGCAAGGCTGACCAGGTTGAACAGCAGCGCCGCCATACCCACTACCGGGGCGTACTCCACCACGGTTTGCCAGTCCTTGACGAAGGCCAGCACGATCACCAGCACCAGGAACAACGCCGAAATGATCTTCACCGGCGTTTCCATGGCATTGGCAAAACTTGGCGCCAGGCGGCGAATCACCATGCCGATGGCAACGGGCCCGAGGACGATGGCAAACACCTGCACCACCTTAGCGAACTGCAGCGGGATGGCCTGATCGCCCGCCATGAAGTACGCCAGCGACAGGTTGACGATGAATGGCATGGTCAGGATCGCAATCACCGAATTGACTGCCGTCAGCGTCACGTTCAGCGCCACATCACCGTGGGCCAGGTGACTGTAGAGATTGGCCGAGGTGCCGCCCGGCGAAGCGGCCAGCAGCATCAGACCGACGGCCAGCGCCGGCGCCAGACCGAAACCCTTGGCGATCAGGAAGCACAGCAGCGGCAGCAGCAGAAGCTGGCAGCCGAGGCCGATCAATACCGGTTTGGGGAATTTCACCACCCGGGCGAAATCCGCCAGGGTCAGGGACAAGCCCAGGCCGAGCATGATGATGCCCAGGGCGATGGGGAGGAACGCGGTCAGCAAGGGGGAAGCGGTCATTATTGTTGTTCTCCGTAAACAGCCATCGATTCTTGGCGCGGCACGCTGTGTTGTAACTGGCTTTACGCGCCAATGGGAGGCGCGGCTGTAACCAAATGCAAAAAGGGCGCTCTAGGGCGCCCTTCTTACCGATATCGACACGACTCAGATTGCCGTCGAACCACCGTCCACCGCCAGCGAATGACCAGTGGTGAAGGCTGCGGCATCGCTGCACAGATACAGCACCGCGGCGGCGATTTCCTCAACCTTGCCGATACGCCCGACCGGGTGCATGGCGGCAACGAATTCGGCCTTCTTCGGGTCGGCTTCATAGGCACGGCGGAACATATCGGTGTCGATCACCGCCGGGCACACGGCGTTGACCCGGACTTTCTTCTTCGCATATTCCACTGCCGCGGACTTGGTCAGGCCGATGACCGCGTGCTTGGAAGCGGCATAGATGCTCATCTTCGGCGCTGCACCGAGGCCGGCCACCGAAGCGGTGTTGACGATGGCGCCGCCACCCTGGGCCAGCAGCAGCGGGATCTGGTGCTTCATGCACAGCCACACGCCTTTGACGTTGACGCCCATGATGGCGTCGAACTCGGCTTCGCTGCCTTCGGCCAGCTTGCCCTTCTCGATCTCGATACCGGCGTTGTTGAACGCGTAGTCCAGGCGGCCATAGGCGGCCAGGGTACGTTCCATGAGCACCTTGACCTCGGCTTCGCGGGTCACGTCGCAGCGTACGAAAGTGGCGTCGCCGCCGGCTTCGCGGATCAGTTGCACAGTGCCTTCACCGCCGACCACGTCGACATCGGAGACCACTACCTTGAGGCCTTCGGCAGCGAAGGCCTGGGCGGTTGCGCGACCAATACCGTTGCCTGCGCCAGTCACCAGGGCGACCTGGCCGGAGAAACTCATGCTCATCTGTACATCCTCGAAGGGGAAAACTGTTGCTGAGTCTAGCCAGAGCACCTTCCCCTACGTCAGCACTATCAGGCGAGCGTTGGCAGGCGCATCCAAATTAGTGATAAAGAACTACAAGATAAATCAGCGAAATTCATACCTAAGCATTCTGTTCAGCAACAAACCTTGCCCTGCAGCCGGTACAGGTCTATCACCACTGCTTCACTTTCCGGAGTCACTGCCATGTCCCAGACCAACCGCCAGTTCCTGCTCGCCAAACGCCCGGTCGGCGCCGCCACGCGCGAGACCTTTTCCTACGTGGAAAACCCGGTAGGCGAGCCCGGCCCGAACCAGATCCTGGTGGAAAACCTCTACCTGTCGCTGGATCCGGCCATGCGCGGCTGGATGAACGACGCCAAGTCCTACATCCCCCCAGTGGGCCTCGGCGAAGTGATGCGCGCCCTCGGTGTGGGCAAGGTGATTGCCTCCAACAACCCGGCCTTTGCCGTCGGTGACCACGTCAATGGCGCCCTTGGCGTGCAGGACTACTTCCTTGGCGAGCCACGCGGTTTCTACAAGGTCGACCCGAGCCGCGCCCCGCTGCCGCTGTACCTGTCGGCACTGGGCATGACCGGCATGACCGCCTACTTCGCCTTCCTCGACGTCGGCCAGCCGAAAGCCGGCGACACCGTGGTGATTTCCGGCGCGGCTGGTGCCGTCGGTAGCGTGGTCGGACAGATCGCCAAGATCAAAGGCTGCCGCGTGGTCGGCATCGCCGGCGGCGCCGAGAAGTGCAAGCTGCTGATCGACGAGCTCGGCTTCGATGGCGTGATCGACTACAAGAATGAAGACCTGCATGCCGGCCTGAAACGCGAGTGCCCGAAAGGCGTGGACGTGTACTTCGACAACGTCGGCGGCGAGATCCTCGATGCCGTGCTGACCCGCATCGCGCCGAAAGCGCGCATCGTCATCTGCGGCGCCATCAGCCAGTACAACAACAAGGAAAACGTCAAAGGCCCGGCCAACTACCTGTCGCTGCTGGTCAACCGTGCACGCATGGAAGGCTTCGTGGTGATGGACTACGCCGCACAGTTCGCCGATGCCGCCAAGGAAATGGGCGGCTGGATGGCCGAGGGCAAGCTGAAGAGCAAGGAAGACATCGTCGAAGGCCTGGAAACCTTCCCGGAAACCCTGGGCAAGCTGTTCAGCGGGGAGAACTTCGGCAAGCTGGTGCTCAAAGTACGCTGAAGCAGGAGCGCAGTGCGCCAGCCCATGGCGCACTGCTGCTGTGCAGCAATCTCAGAGCCTGCTCACGATCTTCTGAATTAGAGCCATTTTTAACGCGGTATGGCCGACAGTCAGGAGATCGTGACAGGCTCTCAGGCTAGTTCGGCGACCACCGCTGCCAGCGCCTTGGCCGGATCGGCGGCCTGGCTGATCGGGCGACCGATCACCAGGTAATCGGAGCCGGCCTGCAGGGCCTGCGCCGGGGTGAGGATACGACGCTGGTCATCGGCGGCGCTGCCGGCCGGACGAATCCCCGGGGTCACCAGTTGCAGGGCCGGGTGCGCAGCCTTCAGCGCGAGCGCTTCCTGAGCCGAGCACACCAGACCATCCATGCCCGCCTGGGCAGCCAAACCGGCCAAACGCAGCACCTGCTCCTGCGGTGCGATATCCAGGCCGATGCCGGCCAGATCCTCTTGCTCCATGCTGGTCAGCACGGTTACCCCGATCAGCAGCGGTTTCTTGCCGGCCAGCTTGTCCAGCTCATTGCGGCAGGCCGCCATCATGCGCAGGCCACCGGAGCAGTGCACGTTGACCATCCACACGCCCATCTCGGCTGCCGCCTTGACCGCCATCGCCGTGGTGTTGGGGATGTCGTGGAATTTCAGGTCGAGGAACACCTCGAAACCCTTGCCCTGCAGGGTTTCCACCACCGCCGGACCGCTGCGGGTGAACAGCTCCTTGCCAACCTTGACCCGGCACAGTGCTGGATCGAGTTGATCCGCCAGCGCCAGGGCGGCATCACGGGAAGGGAAGTCGAGGGCAACGATGATCGGGGTCTGGCAGGACATGGCGGGCTCACAGGCAAGTCGAAAACGCCGCGCATTGTAGCGAAAGCCGCCGCCGCCGTCAGACCTCACGGCCGCCGGCTGTCATGAACCGCCGACAGCCAGCGCCGTCATGAACCCGGCCAGGGTGATCAGCCCGGTCAAGGCGTGGGTCTCGGCAAAGGCTTCGGGAATCAGCGTATCGACCAGCATGCACAGCACCGCACCAGCGGAAAAACCCAGGGCAAAGGCCAGCCACAGTGGCGACAGATCCGCGAACAGCGCCGGTCCGGACATCGCCGCCAGCCCCGAAAGCAGGACGATGGCGATCCACAGCGTGAAGATCCAGCGCCGACTCTGCCCCTCCTGGCGCAAGCCGGCAGCACTGGCCAGGCCCTCCGGCAGGTTGGAGAGGAAGATCGCCACCAGCAGCATCACACTCACCGAGCCACCATCGAGCAACCCCAGGCCCAGGCCAAGGGACTCGGGTATGCCATCGAGAAAGGCTCCCGCGGCGATCAGCAGGCCGATCGTCGCCCCCCTGCCGCCAGCACGGCGATGGCGCTGTTCGATGCGATCGAGCCCTACGCTGGCCAGAACGAACATCAGCCCGCCCGCCAACATCCCGCCCAGCGTCGGCAAGTGCCCGCCCAGGCGCAGCGCCTCGGGAATCTGCTCGAAGCAGATGGCGGCGATCAGCACCCCGCTGCCATAGGCCATGATCGACGCCACGACCTTGCGCGGCAGCTGCAGGAAAACGCCCAACAGGGCACCAAACAACAGGCTGCTGGCCGCCAGCAGGCCCCACATTCCGGCTTGCAGGGTGGTACTCCAGTGCATGTCCTTTCCTTGTTGAACACCTCAGGCGTTGGGCCATTCAGTGCGGCAATGATTCCGCACCGGGTCGTCACGCGTAAACTGTGCGCCTTTTCCCACCGTCCAGGCAGTAGTCATGGCCCGTCTCAAACTCGATTTCTCCCAGCAGC
>JBBNAI010000110.1:0-4239 GCA_037994305.1 Pseudomonas sp.
GGCAATACGGGCGTCTTTAGGAGATTTGTACTCGATTTCAAAATTATCAGGTCTTGATGCATAGTAATTGTCTTCAATTATTATGCCTGTGCTAGGGGGTGTTGCTTCTGCATAAGCTTTAAATGCAAGTAAAGTAAATGCCAGAATAAATACTGATTTCATGCTGCATCCTAACTATAAGTAGGCGACACATGTGGAGTAATGTTTACCGACACTTGTGTCGCATAACGTTCCTTGTCACGCGCCAAGCTCTTGATTTTCATACCTGACCACGCGGCAGACCCGACATGTGCAGGACAAAAAGCGACATTGGACAAGACCAGGGTGCTGAGCAAGTCGCGCACCATTGCCTGAGAAATTACGGATAGGGGCGAGGGATGTCTAGCGGGTGTATGAATGAAGTGTCGAAAGCACTTGCCTACGTTGGCCAGCAAAGCCCAGCGCCCGAAGTATCTGGTACAGACAAGCGCTGGTCATCACTCAATTAGGGCGCGGAAGGCTATCTATCGATCAGCCCGGCTGCGCCGCCGACCTTTGTCGGAAACCGCCACGCAGCATCAACAGGGCGATGGCAACCAGCGGCAGCATGCCTATGTTCACCGCGCTCCAGCCAGCGCCAGCTACCAGCGCCCCAGAGGCGAAGGATGCGCTGGCGGCGACCAGGCCGTTGCCCAGCTCCATCAGCCCCTGGGCCTGGCCGCGCTCTTCGGCGGCGTGGCCTTCGCCGAGCAGGGTGGTGCCGGCTACCAGCATCAGGTTCCAGCCCAATCCCAAGAGGAAGGAGCTAGCCAGGAAATGCATTTGGTCGATGCCGGTCAATGCTACTGCCGCACTGGCTAGCAGAATCAGGCAGCCGAACAGGGCGGTGCGCCGGCTCCCCAGGCGATCCACCAGCGGGCCGGCGACAAAGGCCGGCAGGAACATGCCGAGCATGTGCCAGCGAATCACTTCCGACGCTATTTCCAGCGGCAGGCCGCAGAACTTCATGGCCAGCGGCGTGGCATTCATCACCAGCACCATCAGCCCGTGGCCAATGGCGGTGGTGGCCAGGGCGGCGCGTACGACCGGGCGGCCGAGCAGTCGCCGTCGCAGGCCAGGATCACGCACGGGCGCCGGCGGTAGGCCGCCATCGCCGAGGCTGGCCATCAGCAGCAGGCCGGCAAATGCCAGTACAGCAATGCTCAGGTAGGCGCCGACAAACGGCGTGGCCAGTGCATTCTTCGCCCATAGCGCCAAGCTTGGCGCGAGCAGCGCGGCCAGCACGCCACCCCCGACCACCCAGGCTGTGGCACGGCCCTTGTGCGCCTGGTCCACTGCCTCCAGCGCGGCAAACCGGTAATACATGGCCGAGGCCTGGTAGCCGCCGATGGGCAGGGCGCCCAGGCAGAACAGCCAGAAATCGCCGATCCATACACCCAGTGCACTGAGCAGCCCGCCGAGGATGCCCAGTGCCGCGCCGAGCATCAGTCCGGGGCGGCGACCGCGGCGCTGCATGAACAGCGACAGCGGCTGCACGCTGAGCAGGTTGCCCAGCACCAATAGAGCCAACGGCAGCGTGGCCAGGCTGTTGCTCGGCGCCAGTTGCAGGCCGATCAGGGCGGTGAGGGTGATGCCGATCATCGCGCAGCTCCAGTACAGGGCTTGGGCGATGAACAGGCGCAGCAACGTGGGGTTGCGCAGTAGCAACATGGACGTGACCTCAGGCGCAGCCGGTGGGCTTGTGGATACGCTCGCGGGAGGGCGGGTTGGCGGCCAGTTTGGCGGTCGGGCGGATCGGTCGACGCACCAGTTCACCGGCGCAGTTGGGGCAGTGGCCGTGCAAGTGCTCTTCCGCGCAGGTGCGGCAGAAGGTGCATTCGAACGAGCAAATCATGGCGTCCGGCGAGTCGGGTGGCAGGTCACGGTCGCAGCACTCACAGCTGGGGCGTAGTTGCAGCATGGCAATTTCTCCTTGGGAAACCTTTCACGATCTCGCGAGCCAGAGCCAGGCAGGCGAAAGTGGCCGAGGGAGCGGATTTACGAGCTGTAAATGAGCATCCCGAGGCCATTTTTAACGCGGCATGGCCGACGCGCAGCAGATTGTGGTCAGGCGAAGCGTTCGGCGTAGTCCTGCGGACTCACCGACAGGTGTTTGTGGAAGGTACGGCGCAGGTTTTCCGGGTGGCGAAACCCGGTCAGCCGCGCCACCGTGCCGATCGATGTCCCCGCGCTTTGCAACAGCAGGCGCGCGGACTCCAGGCGCAGGTGTTCGACATAGCGCCCCGGGCCCATGCCCAGTTCCTGCACGAACAGCCGTGACAGGCTGCGACTGGACAGGTTGGCCTGCTCGGCCAGGGCCTCCAGCGACAGGTCGGCGGCGAGGTTCTGCGCCATCCACTCGAGCAGGCCGAGCAGGCGCGGCGTGCGGTTGGCATCAGGGGTGAGCAGGGCGCTGAACTGCGCCTGGCCACCGGGACGGCGCAGGAACATCACCAGGCGCCGCGCCACGGCAAGCGCCAGGGGGCGACCAAGGTCGGCCTCCAGCAAGGCCAGCGCCAGGTCGATGCCAGCAGTAACTCCGGCGGAAGTGAACACATGTGCATCGCCGTCACGGCCGTCGGGGTCATAGGTGTGCAGGCGGTCGCCATCGACCTCGATCTGCTCATGGGCACGCAGGGCCGCGACGTCGGCCCAGTGGGTGGTGGCGCGGCGGCCATCAAGCAGGCCGGCGGCAGCCAGGATCAGGGCGCCGGAGCAGACTGAGCCGAGCCGGCGTATCCGCGGTTCAGCCCCACGTAGCCAGTCCAGCAGGGGCTGGTTGCTGCACTGCACGGTTTCGCCCAGGCCGCCGGGAATCAGCAGGGTATCGAGCTGCGCAGGATCGACCTCGCGCCAGGCCTGCTCGGCCACCAGCTGAAAGCCGGCGGAGGTCGATACCGGTCCGGCCTCTTCGGCCAGCAGGTGCAAAACGTAGAGCGGTGGACGTCCCTGGCGCTGGCACTCGACATTGGCCGAGGCAAAGACTTGCAGTGGGCCGGTGACATCCAGGCTCATCACATCCGGGTAGATCAGGCTGGCGACGGTTTTCATCACGTGCGCTCATGAGGGGCTTGAGCGCAGTCTGCCCCCGAGGTGAATTGGCAACAAGGACAATCACCCCACAGATATTGCCAGGTCAGTGCTTGGGGCGATCCTGCAGGCTTTCGAGAAAGCGCAGTAAACGGCTTTCCTCGGCGCTCAGCCCTTTGCGTCGGCGTGTTTGCGGCCGTTGCACCAGGCGGCCGTCGCTGAAGGCTTCGATCACGGCCGGGTGGATGTAGCACTTGCGGCAGATGGCCGGGGTGTTGCCCAGCTGTTCTGCGACCTGCTTGATTACCTCCACCAGCACCCGCTGAGGATTGCTCTCGTTTGTGTTCGTGGCCTCATCCAGGTACTGCAGCGCCAGCGTGGTGCCGGCCCAGGTGCGGTAATCCTTGGCGGTAAAACTGTCGCCGCTGTGGTGCTGCAGGTAGCGGTTGATCTCGGTCGAACTGACGCTGCGGCGTTCGCCCTCATCGTCGAGGTACTGGAACAACTGTTGCCCTGGCAGCTCCTTGCAGCGTCGTACGATTCGCGCCAGGCGCGGGTCGTTGAGGCTGAGCTGGTGTTCGATGCCGCTCTTGCCGCGGAAGCGGAAACGCAGTGCATTGCCCTGTATCTCGACGTGGCGATTACGCAGGGTGGTGAGGCCGAAGGAGTGGTTGTCGCGGCTGTATTGCGGGTTGCCGACGCGAATCAGTGTCGCGTCGAGCAGGGCGACTACCGTAGCCAGCACTTTGTCCTGGCTGAGTGCGCGCAGGCGCAGATGTTCATCCACGCTGGCCCGCAGGCGGGGCAGTGCGCGGCCGAACTCAAGCAGGCGTTCGTACTTGCTGCTGTCGCGTACCTCGCGCCAGCGGGGGTGATAGCGGTACTGCTTGCGGCCACGGGCATCGCGGCCGACGGCTTGCAGGTGGCCTTGCGGGTCGGTGCAGATCCATACATCGGTATAGGCCGGTGGAATCGCCAGGCGCTCCAGACGGCGGATTTCCACGGTGTCGCGCAGGCGTTTGCCCTCGCTATCGAAATAGGCGAATTGGCCGCGCAGCCGGCGTCGACTGATGCCAGGTTGACTGTCCGTGACGTAATGCAGACCGGCTGGCAGCTTGGGCGGGGTGGGCGCAGTGCCAGCGCTCAAGGCTGGCGCTTCCCGTCGAGGGCCTTGCTCCAGAGTGCTTGTTC
>JBBNAI010000111.1:0-2149 GCA_037994305.1 Pseudomonas sp.
CTGGGCCGCGAACACTACGTCGCCTACTGCACGGCCAAGGCCGGGGTGATCGGCCTGACCAAGGCGCTGGCCCGCGAGTTCGCCCCGGCCATCCGCATCAACGGCGTGGCACCGGGGCCGGTGGACACGCCGATGGTTTCGGTCGAGCACATGAGCGCCGAGATGATCGCCAAGGAAAGCGCGATTCCCGCCGGCCGCCTCGGCCGCCCGGAAGAAATCGCCGCTGCCGTGCTGTTCCTCGTCTCGCCCGGTGCCAGCTTCTTCCACGGGCAGATGCTCGGCGCCAATGGCGGCGCCTGGATGGGTGGCTGATGAGCATTCAGGTGAAGCCCGAGCTGGTGCTGCTGCTCGGCGCCAGCTTCTGGGGCCTGGGCTGGATTCCGCTGGATTACTTCGCCGCGCGCGGGCTGTCCGGCATGCCCATCGTGCTCTACACCTACGGCCTGCTCAGCCTGCTGGCGCTACCACTGCTGTGGCTGCAGCGCGCGGCCTGGTGGCCGCAGCGCGGAGCATTGCTGGCGATCTGCATCTGCGGCGGCTGGGGCACGGCGGGGCTGGTGGGCGCGTTGTCCGAGGGCGACGTGGTGCGCGCCATGCTGCTGTTCTACCTGGCGCCGGTGTGGGGCCTGCTCGGCGGCTGGCTGCTGCTGGGTGAGCGGCTGACCGCCCTGCGCGTCGGTGCCTTGCTGCTGGCCATGCTCGGCATCGCCCTGACCCTGGGCATCAGCCACGACACGTTCCGCCCGCTGACCACCGCCGACTGGCTGGCGCTGTCCGCCGGCCTGGCCTTCGCCCTCAACAACCTGGCTACCCGCGCCGCCGATCAGGTGCCGCTGGCGAGCAAGGCGACGGTCGCCTTTGTTGGCAGCGCGCTGCTGGGTGGCCTGTTCTGCCTGCTGCAAGACACGCCGTTGCCCGCGATCAGCGTGCCGCAATGGGGCCTGATCGCTCTGTTCGGGCTGTTCTGGCTGACCGCCATGAGCGCCGCGCAATACGGCTTCAGCCACGTCGAGGCGAGCCGCGCGGCGGTGCTGGTGGTGGTCGAACTGGTGGTCGCGGTCCTCACCGCCGCCTGGCTCGGCGACCGCGAGCTGGGCCTGCGTGAATGGTGCGGCGGCGCCCTGGTGCTGGCCGCCGCGCTGATCGCCGAACGGCCTGGCCGTGAATCCCCTTCTTCTTTCTGCGAGGCCAAACCATGACCGTACGCATGGACCAGCTCAGCTGGGTCGAATACGAGCGCCGCGTGCGCGAACAATCGCCGGTGGTATTCCTGCCCTGCGGCGCCACCGAACAGCACGGCCCGCACCTGCCACTGGGCACCGACGCGCTGCTCGCCAGCGCGTTGTGCGAGGACGTCGCCGCGCAGGTCGATGGCCTGGTCGCCCCGGCCCTGTCCTACGGCTACAAGTCGCAGCCCAAGTGCGGTGGCGGCAACCATTTCTGCGGCACCACCAGCCTCGACGGGCAGACCCTGATCGCCCTGGTACGCGACGCCGTGCGCGAGTTCGCCCGCCACGGCGTGACCCGCCTGGTGCTGGTCGACGGCCACTACGAGAACCAGTGGTTCGTCACCGAGGGCATCCAGCTGGCCCTGCGCGAGCTGGGCCCGACGGCCAAGCTGGAAGTGATGCGCCTGGAGCACTGGGACTTCTGCACCGAGCAGACCCTGGCGGCGGTGTTCCCCAACGGCTTCCCCGGTTTTGCCCTGGAGCACGCGGCGGTGATCGAGACCTCGCTGATGCTGCACTACCTGCCCAGCCTGGTGCGCATCGACCTGATTCCCGACGAGCCGCCGGCCGACTTCCCGCCCTACGACATGTACCCGACCCGCACCGAGTGGGTACCGGCTTCCGGCGTGCTGTCCTCGGCCAAGGGTTCGACGGCGGAGAAGGGCGCGCGCATGGCGGCCGACATCACCGCCGGCATCGCCAGCGCGGTGCGCAAGGAATTCCAACTGTGAGCAGCGCATTGATCGTCATCGACATGCAGCGCGACTTCTGCGCCCCCGGTGGTTACGCCGATCAGGCCGGGCTGGATATCGGCCTGCTGCGCGCGCCGATCCCGGCGATCCAGCGCCTGCTGGCCAGCGCCCGCGTGCGGGGCCTGCTGGTGCTGCACACCCGCGAAGGCCACCGCGCCGATCTCGCCG
>JBBNAI010000112.1:0-13227 GCA_037994305.1 Pseudomonas sp.
GCCGCCATAGCGACTCGACTGCCATCAGCACCACAACCACCATCAGCAGCACCGCGCTGGCGAAGCCGGCAAGCACCTCGATCTTCCAGGTGCCGAAGGCGAAGCTGGGGTCCTGCGCATAACGGCGCGCCAGCAGGTAGGCCAGCGCCGCCAGGCCAATGGCGACCATGTGTGAAGCCATGTGCCAGCCATCGGCAAGCAGCGCCATGGAGTTGAACCAGTGGCCGGCGCCAATTTCCACCAGCATGGTCACGCCCGTCAGCGCCGCCACCTGCCAGGCCTGGCGTTCGGCGCTGTTCTCCAGCGGCCGGTAGTCGTGCGAGTGCATCCAGTGCGAATGATCGTGACGGCTCATGGCGACTCCTTGGCTCAGCGGCAGGCACGCCCACACTACAGCCCCGCAACCTGCGAGGGTCAAGCCAATCACCCTGATAGCTGGAGCCTGGACGGCCATCCAGCCTAGAATCGCGCCACGTTTTCTGGAGACAACCCCATGCTGATGGTGATTTCACCCGCCAAGACCCTGGACTACGAGACGCCACCGGTAATCGGGCGTTTCACCCAACCGGAACATCTCGAGGATGCCCAGGTACTGATCGCCCAGTTGCGCGAGCTGAGCCCGCAGCAGATCGGCGAACTGATGCACCTGTCGGACAAGCTGTCCGCCCTCAACGTGGCGCGCTACGGCAGCTGGCAACGGCCGTTCAACCCGTCCAACGCCAAGCAGGCCCTGCTCGCCTTCAAGGGCGACGTGTACACCGGCCTCGCCGCCGAGGACTTCAGCGAGGCCGACTTCGACTTCGCCCAGGCGCACCTGCGCATGCTCTCCGGCCTGTATGGCGTGCTGCGCCCACTTGACCTGATGCAGCCCTACCGCCTGGAGATGGGCACCAAGCTGGCCAACCCGCAGGGCAAGGATCTCTATGCCTTCTGGGGCGAACGCATCAGCGGCTGGCTCAACCAGGCGCTGGCCGAGCAAGGCGACGACGTGCTGCTCAACCTGGCTTCCAACGAGTACTTCGGCGCGGTCAAGCGCAAGGCCCTCAAGGCGCGGGTCATCGACACCGAGTTCAAGGACCTGAAGAACGGCCAGTACAAGATCATCAGCTTCTATGCCAAGAAAGCCCGCGGCTTGATGGCCCGCTATGTGACCAAGGAACGCCTGACCGACCCGGCCGGGTTGAAGGATTTTGCCTACGCCGGCTACCGCTACAGCGCCGAACAGTCGAAACCGGACAGCCTGGTGTTCCTGCGCGACCAACCGTTGGACTGAAAACCGCACACCTCCCAGCAGCCTAGGGCGGGGAAACCTGCACGGTGTTTCAAGCACCCGTCGAGCACGGGGTGCACCCGTCCTACGCCCTCGCCCCCACCGCCTGCCATCCCTTTCGCTACTGGCCCAACCCCGCGCCAGCTGGCGCTTTGCTCTGCGCGCCCCGCCTGCAACAGCAACTTCCCTTCTACGCCGCACACTTCCCTTTATAACTTTATTGAACTTTTACAACTTCCACTTAACTTGCAATTTGCTATCACAGTGCAATTAGTTGCAATAGTAGAAAAATTGCACTGCGTCAAAAAACGGGACGAACGGTAGGAACTATAGGAAAAACCGCACACTCTTACCCCCGTAACAACTTCTTTCACACAACTTCCGTGTGAGCCAAAACTGCCCCTTATTCATCGAGCCATCCGCTCGACGGACAGTTTCATACTCGAAAAAGTTACAACGAAGTTAAAGGAGAACACGCACAACCCCACAACCCGGACACAAGCCACGCGGCACTAGCCCTGGCACGAACAAGCAAGGTAATTAAACGGGCCTGCAGTTAATAACACGCCCACTTCCACCGCCTCACCGGCGCCGGATTTATTAATGCCTTAACAACTCATTCATTACCCATGAATGAGCGCCTGAAACACCGTGGCCATCCGCCACTTATTGAATTGCGCGATATATGGATGAGGTGAACGCAATGCGAATCAGCATTTTCGGTTTAGGTTACGTAGGGGCCGTATGTGCCGGTTGTCTGTCGGCCCGCGGCCATGAAGTAGTGGGTGTTGATATCTCCGCGCAGAAGATTGACCTGATCAATCGCGGCAAGTCGCCCATCGTCGAACCCGGCCTGGAAGAGTTGCTGCAACAGGGTCTGAGCAATGGCCGCCTGCGCGGCACCACCGATGTGGCTGCGGCCGTGCGTGACACCGAGGTGTCGTTCATCTGCGTCGGCACGCCGAGCAAGAAGAATGGCGACCTGGAACTCGATTACATCGAAGGCGTGTGCCGTGAAATCGGCTTCGCCCTGCGCGACAAGGCCGGCCGCCACACCGTGGTGGTACGCAGCACCGTACTGCCGGGCACCGCGCAGAACGTGGTACTGCCGATCCTCGAAGATTGCTCCGGGAAGAAAGCCGGGGTCGACTTCGGCCTGGCGGTGAACCCCGAGTTCCTGCGCGAGAGCACGGCGATCAAGGACTACGACTTCCCGCCGATGACCGTCATCGGGGAGTTCGACACGGCTTCCGGCGACCTGCTGGCCAGCATCTACGAAGAACTCGACGCCCCGATCATCCGCAAGACCATCGAGGTCGCGGAAATGATCAAGTACACCTGCAACGTCTGGCATGCGGCCAAGGTCACCTTCGCCAACGAGATCGGCAACATCGCCAA
Organism: Pseudomonas sp.; assembly: GCA_037994305.1. Lineage (GTDB taxonomy): Bacteria > Pseudomonadota > Gammaproteobacteria > Pseudomonadales > Pseudomonadaceae > Aquipseudomonas. Next base: position 2,669 of record JBBNAI010000112.1, read on the forward strand.
GGCGGTCGGCGTCGATGGTCGCGAGGTGATGGACGTGATCTGCCAGGACCACAAGCTCAACCTGTCCAAGTACTACATGAAGCCCGGCTTCGCCTTCGGCGGCTCCTGCCTGCCCAAGGACGTGCGCGCCCTGAACTACCGCGCCAGCTCGCTGGACGTCGACACGCCGCTGATCGGTTCGCTGATGCGCAGCAACACCGCCCAGGTGCAGAACGCCTTCGACATGATCGCCGGCTACGACAAGCGCAAGGTCGCCCTGCTCGGCCTGAGCTTCAAGGCCGGCACCGACGACCTGCGCGAAAGCCCGCTGGTGGAGCTGGCCGAAATGCTCATCGGCAAGGGTTTCGACCTGAGCATCTTCGACAGCAACGTCGAATACGCCCGCGTCTATGGCGCCAACAAGGACTACATCGAATCGAAGATCCCGCACGTTTCGTCGCTGCTCAACAGCGACTTCGACTCGGTGATCGACAACGCCGACGTGATCGTCCTGGGCAACGCCGACCAGCGCTTCGCCGGCCTGGCCGAGCGCTCGCCCGACGGCAAGCAGATCATCGACCTGGTCGGTTTCATGAGTCGTACCAGCCATGCCGGTGCCGAAGGCATCTGCTGGTAAGGGCCAACGGAACGCCCCGGGCTAAGGCCCGGGGCAATCCCGAGACAGAACGGATGACTCTATGGACAAGCTGAAGACAGGCATCAATCAGGCCAGCGGTTGGCTGCTCTACCTGTCGCTGCTGATGCTGCTGGCGCTGGCACTGCCGAGGACGGTATTCGACCCCGAGTCGAAGGATTTCCTCCTGCTGATCGGCGTGGTGGGCATCTGGCGTTATTCCATGGGCGCCCTGCATTTCGTGCGCGGCTGCCTGTTCCTTTACCTGGTCTACCCGCACTACCGGCGCAAGGTGCGCAAACTCGGCAGCGCGGCCGACCCGTCGCAGGTGTTCCTGCTGGTCACCAGCTTCCGCATCGACGCACTGACCACCGCCATGGTCTACCGCTCGGTGGTCCGCGAGGCTATCGACTGCGGCTACCCGACCACCGTGGTGTGTTCCATCGTCGAACTGTCGGATGAGCTGCTGATCAAGGACATCTGGAGCCAGCTCGCGCCGCCGGCGCAGGTCACCCTGGATTTCGTGCGTATTCCTGGCACCGGCAAGCGAGACGGCCTGGCCCACGGTTTTCGTGCCATCTCGCGGCAGATGCCGGACAGCAATGCAGTGGTGGCGGTGATCGACGGCGACACCGTGCTCGGCGAAGGCGTGGTGAACAAGACCGTGCCCTGGTTCAAGCTGTTCCCCAACGTCGGCGGCCTGACCACCAACGAGTTCTGCGAGGTACGCGGCAGCTACGTGATGAGCGAGTGGCACAAGCTGCGCTTCGCCCAGCGCCACCTGAACATGTGCTCGATGGCGCTGAGCAAGCGCGTGCTGACCATGACCGGGCGCATGTCGGTGTTCCGCGCCAGCGTGGTCACCGACCCCGAGTTCATCGCCGACGTCGAGAGCGACCACCTCGACCACTGGCGCCTGGGCCGCTTCCAGTTCCTCACCGGCGACGACAAGTCCAGCTGGTACAGCCTGATGCGCCTGGGCTACGACACCTTCTACGTGCCGGATGCAGCGATCAACACGGTCGAACACCCGCCGGAAAAGAGCTTCATCAAGGCCAGTCGCAAGCTGATGTTCCGCTGGTATGGCAATAACCTGCGGCAGAACTCGCGGGCCCTGCGCCTGGGTGTGCGGCGCCTCGGTGCCTTCACCAGCGTGGTGCTGTTCGACCAGCGTGTGTCGATGTGGACCAGCCTGCTCGGCCTGTGCGTGGCGATCATCGCCAGCTTCAAGTACAGCATCGCCTTCATCCTGGTTTACCTGCTGTGGATCGGCATCACCCGCCTGGTCCTCACCCTGCTCCTCAGCCTCAGCGGCCACCACATCGGACCGGCCTACCCCCTGATCCTCTATTACAACCAGATCGTCGGCGCGCTGGTGAAGATCTACGTGTTCTTCCGCCTCGACCAGCAGTCCTGGACCCGCCAGAACACCACCCTCGACCGTGGCTTGGCCAGCTTCACCCGCTGGTTCAACACCTGGTCGTCGCGCGCCATGACCTTTTCTGCCACCAGCGTTTTCATCGCCACGCTCCTGGCGTTGGTGTGACCGGAACTCGAACAGGAATTCTCCCTATGAATACAGCCGTCAATGTGGTCCACGAAGCGGAAGCCCAACGCCAGCACGCCCGGATCAAGATCCCCGCCGTGCTGCGCTACGTGAGCAAGGGACGCGAACGCGTCGAACAGCGCATCCTCGACCTGTCTGCCGGGGGCCTGAGCTTCAGCGCCGACCGCCAGCCAGTGCAGGTTGGCGACTATTACCAGGGCCATCTGCAATTCAAGCTGGATGGCCTCAACCTGGGCATCGACATCGAATTCCAGGTGCGTTCCTTCGAGCTCGACAGCGGCCGCGTCGGCTGCCAGTTCCACAACCTCAAGCCGCGCGACATCGCCACCCTGCGCTACCTGATCAGCGCCCACCTGGCCGGCGAGATCATCAGTGTCGGCGACCTGCTCAACACCCTGCAGCGGGAGAACTTCACCAAGGCCCGCAAGCAGGGCGGCAAGGGTTCCGGCCTGGGCTTCTTCGGCCGTTTCAAGGCGATCACCCTGAGCCTGGGCATCTTCGTCGTCGGCCTGGCCGCCTTCGGCTACATCTTCCAGTCGATCTACAGCCTGTACTTCGTCACCCACGCCGAGTCGGCCCAGGTCAGCGTGCCGTCCATGCAGGTGACCATGCCGCGTGAAGGCACGGTGCAGAACCTGCTGCCCGAGGGCAGCAACGACGTGGCCAAGGGCGCGCCCATCGCCGCGTTCTCCGCCACCATGCTGGAAATGCTCAAGGGCCATCTGACCGACGAGCAACTGAGCCCGGCCAACATCGAGGAACTGTTCGGCAAGCAGATGAAGGGCACCCTGACCAGCCCGTGCAACTGCAAGGTGGCCCGCCAGCTGGTGGCCGACGGCCAGTTCGCCAGCAAGGGCGATGTGATCTTCGAACTGGTGCCGCAGGACAGCTACGCCACCATCAATGCCAGCTTCCCGTACCGCAACCTGGCCCAGGCCAAGCCCGGCTCGCGGGTCAGCTTCTGGATCGGCGACGAAGACCAGCCGCGCCACGGCCTGGTGGTCAGCACCAGCCTGCACGAAGGCGGCCTGTCTTCGGACATCCGCGCGGTGATCCAGCCCGACCAGCCCCTGCCCAGCACCTTCGCCGGCCAGCCGGTGGAAGTCACCATCGACCGCGGCCCGTCGCTCGACTGGATGATCGACAAAGCCCTGGCTGCCGGTTTCTGAGGAGGACGCCACCGTGCCCCATATCGACTCCCGCATGCCCCTGGCCGCTCCGCTGCTGCTGAGCCTGGCCGTCAGCCTGGCCGGTTGCGTCGGCCTGCCGGACCAGCGCCTGGCCAACGAGGCGCTGAAAAACGGTGACACCGTCACCGCCGAGCGCAACTTCCGCGCCCTGGCCGACATGGGCTACAGCGACGCCGCCGTCGGCCTGGCCGACCTGCAGGTGGCCAGTGGCACGCCCGAGGACCTGAAGAAGGCCGAGCAAACCTACCGCCAGGCCATGGACCAGTCGCCCCGGGCCAAGGCCCGGCTCGGCAAGCTGCTGGCGCGCAAGCCCGACGCCAGCACCGCTGAGCGCCGCGAGTCGGCGCAGCTGCTCGAAGAGGCGTTCAGCGCCGGCGAGGAAAGCAGCTTGCTGCCGCTGGTGATGCTCTATCTGCAATATCCACAGGACTTTCCCGGTATGAACGTACAAGCGCGCATTTCCGCCTGGCGCGAGCAGGGCCATCCGCAGGCCGAGCTGGCTCAGGTCCTGGTTTATCGCACCCAGGGCACCTACAACCAGCACCTCGGCGAGATCGAGCAGATCTGCCAGGGCCTGATCGAACAGGCCGACGTGTGCTACGTCGAGCTCGCCACCGTGTACCAGGTACAGGGCCAGGCCGATGCCCAGGAAGCCCTGCTGCAGCGCCTGATGAGCGGCTACCAGAGCGGCACTGTGCCGGCCCAGCGGGTCGAGTCGGTGGCTCAGGTGCTGGCCGACGCCGAGCTCGGCAAGCCGGCCGAGAACAAGGCCCAGGAACTGCTCGAAACCATCGCCCCGAACTATCCAGCCGCCTGGGTCAGCCTGGCCCGGCTGCTCTACGACTACCCCGGCCTGGGCGATACCGACACCATGATGGGCTACCTCAAGCACGGCCGCGAAGCCGCCCTGCCGCGCGCCGAACTGCTGCTCGGCAAGCTCTACTACGAAGGCAAGCTGGTGCCGCAGAACCCGCAGAAGGCCGAGCAGCACCTGCGCAAGGCTGCGCCCAGCGAGCCTGCCGCCAACTACCTGCTGGGGCAGATCTACCTGCGTGGCTACCTCGGCGAGGTCTATCCGCAGCAAGCCCTCGACCACCTGCTCAGCGCCGCCCGCGCCGGACAGATCAACGCCGACTTCGCCCTCGGCCAGATGTTCTCCCAGGGCAAGGGCATCCAGCCCGACCTGACCAGCGCCTATGTGTTCAGCCAGCTGGCGCTGCCGAAGAACACCCCGCAGGCCGTCGAACTGGCGCGCGCCGTCAGCCAGCAGTTACCCGCCACGCAGCTGAGCCAGGCCGAGCAGAAATTGCGCGAGGAGCGCGCCCTGCGCGGCGCCGCCCTGCAAGACCAGGCCCAACTGAACGCGCAGGCGCTGTAAGCGACCTGCCGGCAAGGAGCAACAGATGAAACTCAATCGGATCACTACCAGCCTGGGCCTCGGCATGTCATTGCTGACCGCCAGCTCGGCCTGGGCAGTACAAGTCACCGACCCTAACTTCGGCCTCGACGTGAAGATCACCCTGCAATCGGAAGACGACCGCGACCTCGGCACCGCCAAGGGCGGCGACGTCGAAGGCATGGGTATCGACGTGCGCCCCTGGCTGTATGGCCAAAGCGGCAACTGGAGCGCCTTCGCCATGGGCCAGGCGGTGGCGGCCAGCGACATCATCGAGACCGACACCCTGCAGTCCAGCGACCTCGACTCGCAAGAGAACTCCGCTAACGACGGCCGCCAGCCGGACAAGAGCTACCTGGCCATGCGCGAATTCTGGGTCGACTATGCCGGCCTCACGCCCTACCCCGGCGAACACCTGCGCCTGGGTCGCCAGCGCGTACGCAGCGACGAAGGCACCTGGTGGGACAGCAACATCGAGGCGCTGCGCTGGAGTTTCGACACCAGCCTGGTGGAAGCCCACGCCGGCATCGCCGAGCGCTTCTCCGACTACCGCACCGACCTCGACGAGCTGGCCCCGGAAGACGAAGACCGCCAGCACTTGTTCGGCGACCTGTCCTACCAGTGGACGCCCGGCCACCGGGTCGGCATCAAGGCCCACCACAGCCATGACAGTGGCGACCTGCAGAGACCCGGCGAGACCATCGACGAGCTGGACAAGCGCTACACCGGCGACCTTACCTGGCTCGGCCTCAACGCCGACGGCGACTTCTTCAACCCCAACTCGAAGAACCCGCTCAACTACTGGGCCCAGGCCACCTGGCTGACCGGCGATACCGAGCAGTTGCAGCAGCAAGTGGTCGGCGACGAACGCATCGCCACCGGCAAGCGCGACCAGGATGTCGACGCCTGGGCCGTCGACCTCGGCCTGCGCTACAGCCTCGATGAGCAATGGAAGGTCGGTGGTGCCTACGCCCGTGGCAGTGGCGGCGGTGACGACGACAAGTCCGAGCAGTTCGTGCAGACCGGCCTGGAGAGCAACCGCTCGGCCTTCACCGGCGTCGAATCGCGCGTGCATCGCTTTGGCGAAGCCTTCCGTGGCGAGCTGTCCAACCTGCAGGTAGCTACCGCCTTCGCCTCGTGGAAGCTGCAGGAAGACTACGACGCCAGCCTGGTTTACCACCGCTTCTGGCGCGTCGATGACGACCAGGACATCGGCCAGAGCGGCATCACCGCCCCGCTGCAGGATGGCGAGAAGGACGTCGGCCAGGAGCTCGACCTGGTGGTGACCAAGTACTTCAAGCAGGGCCTGCTGCCCGCCGGCATGAGCGAGCACCTGGATGACCGCTCGGCCCTGGTGCGCTTGCGTGGCGGCGTGTTCAAACCCGGCAACGCCTATGCCAGCGATACCGATTCGCTGATGCATCGCGCCTTCGTCGACTTCATCTGGCGCTTCTGAGGGCATGGCCATGCACGCACAGACATCCACCGCGCCACCGCGCCACCGCGCCTGCAGGAGCCTGCCCAGCAGATGTCCCACGCTGGGCCTGCGCCTGCTCTGCGGCGGTGTGCTGCTCGGCCTGCTGCAACTGGCCGAGGCCAACGCGCCGCAGCCGACCAAGGAACTCAAGGAAACCAAGAACTACACGGTGACCAGCGCACCGATCAACCAGCTGCAACTGGCCAAACCCAAGCTGCCGGAGTTGGGCGGCTACACCCGCGAGGCGGTGCTGGCGAAGATTCAGACCAAGCCCACCGGCCAGGTGGTGGTGCGGCGCATGCTGCAGCAGGACGCCCTGAAGGACTTCATCGGCGGCAACGAACGCCTGCGTGAATGGGTCAGCCGCCAGCGTGGCATTCCCCTGGCGATCTTCATCGAGGGCGGCTATGTCACACCCAAGGACCTGGCCAAGCACCTGCCGCCCAGCCAGTTCGCCGAGACCGCACCGGGCGTGTACATCGCCCGCCTGCCGCTGGTGGTCGCTCAGGGCGCCACCCTGCATGTCGGCAAGGAGGTCAAGGAACTGCGCCTGTCCCAGGAGCGCGGTGCGTTCATGGTCAACGACGGCAAGCTGTTCATCACCGACACCCAGCTCACCGCCTGGAATGAAACCAAGGACGAGCCGGCCTGGTTCAAGCAAGCGAAGACCTTCCGCCCGTTCCTGGTGTCCTGGGGCGGCAGCGAGCTGTACATCGCCAAGAGCCTGGTCACCAGCCTGGGCTACGACAACTCCAAGTCCTACGGCATCTCCATCACCCAGTACACGCCGGGCATGCAGGCCCGCCTGAAGCGCCCGGAACCGACCGGCTGGCTGGTGGATTCCGAGTTCGTCGACCACTGGTACGGTTTCTACTGCTTCGAGGCGCAGAACGTGGTGATCAAGGGCAACACCTACCGTGACAACATCGTCTACGGCATCGACCCGCACGACCGCTCCCACGGTCTGATCATCGCCAACAACACCGTCTACGGGACCCGCAAGAAGCACGGCATCATCATCTCGCGGGAGGTCAACAACAGCTGGATCATCAACAACAAGAGCTACGACAACCAGCTCTCGGGCATCGTCATCGACCGCAACAGCGTGGGCAACCTGGTGGCCTACAACCACGTCTACCGCAACCACGCCGACGGCATCACCCTGTACGAGAGCCCGGACAACCTGCTGTGGGGCAACCAGGTGCTGAACAACACGCGCCACGGCATCCGCATCCGCAATAGCGTGAACATCCGCCTGTACGAAAACCTCGCCGCGGCCAACGGCCTGACCGGCGTCTACGGCCACATTAAGGACCTCTCCGACACCGACCGCGACATCGCGCTCGACCCGTTCGACACCAAGGTGTCGATGATCGTGGTCGGCGGCGAGCTGGCCGCCAATGGCTCCAGCCCGCTGTCGATCGACTCGCCACTGAGCCTGGAGCTCTACAACGTGGCCCTCACGGCACCGTCCAAGAGCACCGGCATCAGCTTCAGCGGCATTCTCGGTGAGCGCCAGGAAGAAATCCTCGACCTGCTGGTGCGCCGCAAGAAAGCCGTGCTCATCGACCCCGTCGAAAGCCAGGCCGAACTCCAGGACTGAGGAAGGAACGACATGACTCACTATCGCCCCATTCGCCCGCTGGCCCTCGCCGCCTCGCTGCTGACCCTGGCCAGCCCCGCCGCTCTCGCCGAGCCGCAATACCAGGCCCGCGCCATCGGCCCGCTGTGCCCAGCCGCGCAGAACCCGAGCAACTACAACAGCAAGTACCTGAGTTTCTTCACCACCCTGGTGCAGGGCGAGGGCGACTGGCTGTTCCGTACCCGCTATGACCTGCGCACCGACTTCGGCACCACGCGTGAGGGCTACAGCCAGTTCAAGCGCCTGCATGACGCGCTCAAGGCGCGCGGTATCGAGCTGATGATCGTCTACCAGCCGACCCGCGGCCTGGTGAACCGCGAGAAGCTCACCGCCGCGGAAAAGGCCGACTTCAACTATGACCTGGCCAAGCAGAACTACCTGCAGGCCGTGGCCGAGCTGCGCAAGACCGGGATCTGGGTCACCGACCTGTCGCCGCTGTTCGACGAACAGGGCAAGGACACCGACTACTACTTCAAGGCCGACCACCACTGGACCCCGGCCGGCGCCGAGCGCACCGCCAAGCTGGTGGCCGAGACGATGAAGGACATCCCCGGTTTCACCGAGATTCCCAAGAAGGAATTCGCCAGCAAGGTCACCGGCCTGCTGCCCAAGGCCGGTACCCTGCACAAGACCGCCACCACCTTCTGCGGCGTGAGCTACGCCACCCAGTACGTCGATCGCTACGAAACCGAACCGGTGGGCGATACCGGCGGTGGCGACCTGTTCGGCGACGAATCCAACCCGCAGATCGCCCTGGTCGGCACCAGTAACAGCGGCCCGGCCTACAACTTCGCCGGGTTCCTCGAGCAATACAGCGGCGCCGACGTGCTCAACATGTCGGTCAGCGGCGGCGGCTTCGACAGCGCCCTGCTGCAGTACATGAGCAGCCAGGAATTCCACGACAGCCCGCCGAAGATCCTGGTCTGGGAATTCGCCACCCACTACGACCTGGCCCAGCAGAGCTTCTACCGCCAGGCCGTGCCGCTGGTGAACAACGGCTGCGAAGGCCGCCCGGTGGTGATGAAGAACCAGGTCACCCTCAAGCCCGGCAGCAACGAAGTGCTGGTCAATGGCGCGGACCAGCTGCGCACCTTGCCGGCCCGCGATTACCTGGTCGACCTGACCTTCAGCGACCCGTCCGTGCACCAGTCGATGGCGACCATCTGGTACCTCAACGGCCGCCGCGAGAACTTCAAGATCGAACAGAGCGACCGCGTCGACACCGGCGGGCGCTACGTCTTCGAGCTGCGTAACGACGCCGACTGGCGTGACCTCAACATGCTCGCCATGGAAATCCACAGCCCGGAAAACATGCCGGCCAAGCTCAGCGTCGAGGCCACCCTGTGCAAACGCTCGGGCGCTGGCGACAAAGCCCTCACGGCGCAAGCCGACTGAGGAGGAGAAGCCCATGACAACCCGCAACTGGCTCCTGGCCACCGGCCTGCTCACCACGGCCCTGTTCACCCCGCCCATCCTGGCTAGCAGCCTGGTGCCGCCGAGCGGCTACTTCGCGGCGGTCGACCAGGACACCGGCGACGCCGAACGCTGCACCGCCCCGCCCAAGCCCTACACCGAGAAGCTGGAGTTTCGCAGCAAGTACGAAGGCTCCGACCAGGCCCGCTCGACCCTCAACGAGGAAGCGGAGAAAGCCTTCCGCGACAGCACCGCGGGCATCACCGAGATGGAGCGCGGGGTCAACAAGCAGGTCATGCAGTACATGCGCGAAGGCCACCGTGAGCAACTCGAATGCACCCTGCAGTGGCTGGGCAGCTGGGCCCAGGCCAACGCCCTGCTCAGCACCGAGGGCAATCACACCGGCAAGTCCATGCGCAAATGGGCGCTGGGCAGCCTGTCGTCGGCCTACCTGCGCCTGAAGTTCTCCAGCTCGCGCCCGCTGGCGCCCTATGCCCAGCAGTCGCAACTGATCGAGTCGTGGTTCAGCCAGTTGGCCGAGCAGACCGTCAAGGACTGGAGCGACCTGCCCCTGAAGAAGATCAACAACCACAGCTACTGGGCCGCCTGGTCGGTGATGGCGACTGCCGTGGCGCTCGACCGCCGCGACCTGTTCGACTGGTCGGTGGCGCAATTCCGCGTCGCTGCCAGCCAGGTCGATGAACAGGGTTACCTGCCCAACGAGCTCAAGCGCCGCCAGCGCGCCCTGGCCTACCACAACTACAGCCTGCCGCCGCTGGCGATGGTCGCCGCCTTCGCCGAAGCCAATGGCGTCGACCTGCGCGAAGAGAACCACGCCGCGCTCAAGCGCCTGGCTGAACGGGTACTCGACGGTGTCGACGACCAGGACGCCTTCGACGACCGCACCGGCGAAGACCAGGACATGGGCGAGCTGGAGAAGAACGCCAAGTTCGCCTGGCTGGAACCCTACTGCAGCCTCTACACCTGCTCCGCCGAAGCCAGCGAACTGAAGCAGGACATGGGCCCGTTCAAGACCTTCCGCCTCGGCGGCGACGTGACCCAGGTGTTCGAGCCGAACAAGGAAGGCGGTAGCTAACCCAACACCCCTTACCCGATAAACCCCGACCCGCACATCAGACGCGGGCGGGCAGCACGACCTTGCAGCAATACCCGGGGAGGAATGGGTGGGCCGGATGGCCCTGACAGTTCTTCGATGGAGAAACGCGGATGGTTTTCTCGTCCAACGTGTTCCTGTTCTTGT
>JBBNAI010000113.1:0-37570 GCA_037994305.1 Pseudomonas sp.
TTTACGAGACCAACGAGACGATCAAGGCCAAGCAGCGCCCGATCATCATCATCACCTCGAACAACGAGAAGGAACTGCCGGACGCCTTCCTGCGCCGCTGCTTCTTCCACTACATCGCCTTCCCCGACCGCAGCACCCTGCAGAAGATCGTCGACGTGCACTACCCGAACATCAGCAACTCGCTGGTGGCCGAGGCACTGGACGTGTTCTTCGACGTGCGCAAGGTCCCGGGCCTGAAGAAGAAGCCGTCCACCAGCGAGCTGGTCGACTGGCTCAAGCTGCTGATGGCCGACAACATCGGCGAAGCGGTACTGCGCGAGCGCGATCCGACCAAGGCCATCCCACCGCTGGCTGGCGCCCTGGTGAAGAACGAGCAGGATGTGCAGTTGCTCGAACGACTGGCCTTCATGAGCCGCCGCGCGTCGCGCTAAACGGGCCGGCTGCGCGTCGGCCAGACTGCGTTGAGAACGGGCTCGGAATGCTCATTTACACGAGTAAACTCCGCTTCCCCGCCCGCTCTCGCCTTGCCTGGCTCTAGCTCGCTCGCCCCTCACACCGTGCGGGCAAGCGAGCCACAAATGAGGGCACATCATGCTGCTCAACCTGTTCAATGAAATGCGCGCCGCCAAGGTGCCGGTCTCGGTCCGTGAGCTGCTCGACCTGATCAATGCGCTGAAACAGCACGTGATCTTCGCCGACATGGACGAGTTCTACTTCCTCGCCCGTACGGTGATGGTCAAGGACGAACGCCACTTCGACAAGTTCGACCGTGCCTTCGCCGCCTACTTCAAGGGCCTGGAGAAGCTCGACGACTTCCTCGAGGCGATGATTCCCGAAGACTGGCTGCGCAAGGAATTCGAGAAACACCTGACCGACGAAGAACGCGCCCAGATCCAGTCCCTCGGCGGCCTGGACAAGCTGATCGAGGAGTTCAAGAAACGCCTCGAAGAGCAGAAGGAACGCCACGAAGGCGGCAACAAGTGGATCGGCACCGGCGGCACCAGCCCGTTCGGCTCCGGCGGCTACAACCCGGAAGGCGTGCGTGTCGGTGACGCCGGCAAGCGCCAGGGCAAGGCGGTAAAGGTCTGGGACCAACGCGAGTACAAGAACCTCGACGACCAGGTCGAGCTGGGCACGCGCAACATCAAGGTGGCCCTGCGCCGCCTGCGCAAGTTCGCCCGTGAAGGCGCGGCGGAAGAGTTCGACCTCGGCGGCACCATCGACCACACCGCCAAAGACGGTGGCCTGCTCAACATCCAGATGCGCCCGGAGCGGCGCAACACGGTGAAGTTGCTGCTGCTGTTCGATATCGGCGGCTCGATGGACGCGCACATCAAGGTCTGCGAAGAGCTGTTCTCGGCGTGCAAGACCGAGTTCAAGCACCTGGAGTACTTCTACTTCCACAACTTCGTCTACGAGTCGGTGTGGAAGAACAACCTGCGCCGCACCAGCGAACGCTTCTCCACCCTCGACCTGCTGCACAAGTACGGCGCCGACTACAAAGTGATCTTCGTCGGCGATGCCGCCATGGCCCCCTACGAAATCACCCAGGCCGGCGGCAGCGTCGAACACTGGAACGAGGAAGCCGGCTACGTGTGGATGAAGCGTTTCATGGACAAGTACAAGAAGCTCATCTGGATCAATCCCTACCCCAAGGACGCCTGGAGCTACACCTCCTCGACCAACATCGTGCGCGAGCTGATCAACGACCAGATGCACCCGTTGACCCTGCGCGGGCTGGAAGAAGGCATGCGTTTCCTCACCAAATAAGGTCGAAAACGCCTGCACAGCAAAACGCCGCGACCCCGAAAGGTATCGCGGCGTTCTTGCTTGGGGGCCGCCTTCTTACCGTAGCGAGATCTGAGGCACTCAAGGCGTCGCCAGCGTTTCGTCCTCGGCGTCTGCCTCAACTTCATCCCAGCTGCTGTCAGGATCGAAGAGATTCATGGTCGTCGCCAGCTTTGCGCCGTCCGCCCCCAGGTCTTTTTCGAATACCTGGCCGTCATGACTGACCATGAAACTCATCACGCCACTGTCGCCATAACGCGCCGGCCAGGCGATCAGGGCGAAGCCACGGCTCATGTTGTCACCGAGCTTGTAGTCGTACGCGCCGCCGGGTGCCGAGGGCCCCTGAGCAGTGAGAATGCGGTAGTGATAGCCATGCCACTCTCCGTCAGGCAGTTCGTCGCCGAACAACGGGCCCAGCGGGCTTTCCTCGATCCCTGGTTCCTCCGCCCAATACAGCCCGTCATACAGGCCATCGCTGCTGACGAACTTCTGCGCGTACTCCAGCACCCCGTCGCCATCGCGGTCGACTTCGGCGTAATCCATCTGCGCATCGTGATAAGCCAGCGCCGCCTGCACGGTAGCCAGCTCGTTGCGACCGATGCGGCGCACACGAATCTCCTCGCCACCGGCCTTGGTATCGAAGGCCCAGCCGTCCTTGCCCTTGACCAATGGCAGCGGGAAGGTCCAGGGCGTATTGCCGACTACCAGGGCGGTTTTCCCTGCCGCAGTGGGCTCGAGCACATGCTTTTCACGGTAGAGGGCGAGGAAGGCATCGACGTCCTTGCGCTCGACGTCATCGGTGGGGATATAGGTTTGCCAATCGGCTCCCAACAAGCCCGCCAGGCGCTCGGCATCGCTCTTTTCAGTCCCCAGTGCCGCCACCAGCGCTTCGGTGGCGGCATCTGCAGTCGGATAGGCCTGTTGCGCCTGGGCGGCCTGGGTCAGCACCAGCAGCAACAGCATCGGGAAAACACGCAATCCAGCAATCATGACGAATCTCCTGTCAGCGCCCGCGGGCGCCACCGCGGGACGACGCTCGTGGAGCGCGTTGCACTGTCTGGCCACTCGCCCTCGCCGCCTGGGGTCGGCTGGCGGTAGCCCGGCTGGCCTGGCCACGGCTGGCTTGCGCACGCGACTGCGAAGGGTTGCTGGCGCCGACAAAAGCATTGTTGCGGGTCCGCGGGGTGCTGGCGTGCTGCTGACGTACCTGCTGGCGAGCCTGCGGATTGCTGGCTGCTCGGGAGCGGGCCTGGGCATCACGGGTGGAAGCCTGGGCCCGCTGGCGTGCCTGAGAGTCACGGGTGGAAGCTTGGGCCCGCTCACGGGCCTGGGAATCCCGGTTGAGATCGCGGGTAGCCGCCTGCGCCCGATCTCGGGCCGGATCCCGGCTGACATCGCGTGTCTCCCCCTGAAGCCGCTCGCGCGCCTGCGGGTTCTGGTCTAGCTCACGGGTTGCCGCCTGCGCGCGTTCCCGCGCCTGCTGATTGTTCGTGGCTGGAGCATCGATGCCACGTTGCTGCAGCGATTGCCGGGCCCGCTCACGGTCGCCATTGAGCTGCGCATCGCGGCCGCGAAATGCATCGCGCTGCTCGCTACCGGGCAGGCGCTGGCTGTACTGGTCACGACTGGCACGGTCGCGATAGGGCACGCCATCGCGGTTGACCGAGTTGTGCTGCCAGTTGTTCTGATTGGCGTTGATCTGTCGGTTGCTGTTGATGTTGTTGTAACGGTCGACGTCGATATCGACATCGCCATGCCCCCAGTCGCAATCGCCCCAAAGCGAATCGACAATCGCCACCCCGGCGGCGAAACCCAGGCCGGTGACCAGCGCGCTACCGAAGTAGTAACCGGGCGGTGGCGGGTAATACGCCGGAGGATAGGACGGATAGGGCCAGGTGCCATACACCACGCTCGGGTTGTAACTGGGCACATAGACGGTCTGCGGCTGGGTCGGCTCGATGATGATGGTTTGCGGCGCGGGTTGCTGCACCACGGTCGTTCCGCTCGCAGCCGGAGCAGGTGCGGGCTCGGCAGGTTGCTCCGTCACGCGCTGCTGCTCGTTGGACTCGAGATGGCCGGCGGCCTTGGCCTGGCGGCGCAGGCGTTGCACCGAGTCCATAACCGCATCGGGCTGGGCGAGGAAGGCATCGCCGACCTTCTGCACCCAGGCGGGGTCTTGCCCCAGGGTCACCAATGCTGCCGGGAAGGCGACCAAGGATTGCACACTGGGGTCCCAGGGCTGATTCGCCACCTGACGCACCGCGTCATCACCACTGGCATCGGGATGCGCCTTGGACCAGGTCACAGCATCGGCAACATCGCCAGGATAGGTGGTCGCCATCAATACCTGGGCCAGCAGCGAGTCCGGGTACAGGGCCAGCGGCGCCAGCATCTGATCCAGTTCCTCGGGCTTGAATACGGTATCGGGTGCAGGCGCGGGAGCCGGCACAGGAGGCGGTGCTGCATCTGGCGCAGCAGCCGGGGCCGGGGCGGTAGCCGCAGGAGCAGCAGTGGCCTGCGCCTGAGGTGGCGCCTTCTCATCCGAGCAGCCGGACAAGGCCAATAGGGCAAGCAGGATTGTGTAGCGATGACAAACACGCATGACGCCTCTCCACAGGAAGAAAGCGGGTGTAAACACAGAACTGCACTGATGGTGATCAACACAGCCAAACCCGTGAATCGCGTGCCGAACAGCATAGGGGCGCAGCGACCTTCCTCAGCCTAGTCAATCGGCCCCACTTTGCCCGCAGGTGAAGAGCGATAAGTACTGCCCGTACTTCAGTGCGAGAAAATGCCGGGGGCTCCGCCACACACCGCGCCCAAGAAAAAGGGCCCCGCAGGGCCCTTTGCATTACCCGACAGGCATCAGCGCTTGTCAGCTTCGTGCTTGTTCATATCCATCACCGAGCCCTGCGGCTCTTGTGCCTGGATGGGCTCGACCGCTGCGGCGCTCACCACGTCGGATTCGGCCGGCACCGCTTTCTTGCCCCGCACGCGTTTGATCAACCAGCCACCAATCAGCACCGGGAAGATCCAGAATTTCTTCAGCAACAACAGCGCCATCGCGAACAGGCCAGCCTTGGCCGCCAACTTGCCAGCCACCAACGCACCGAGGCCATAGGCGGCCACCTTGTCGATATCCGGATCGAAGTCGGCGTAACGATTGCCGTCGTTGAACTCGGTCATGGCCAGTACCGCAGGGACGTTTTCTTCGATCTGCGGCAGTTGATCCATATTGGCGATGAAGTTGAGCACCAGCACGCCCTTACGACCGAGCACGCGGATGTTGTAATTGAGGGTGTTGCTTTCGCTGTCGCCGAACTTCAGTTCCTTGGCCCAGTGCAGCTTCTTGCCCTGCGCGTCATAGCGTGGGGCCGAAGCCCAGCCGATCAACTCGACCTGCTCATAGCCGTTTTCCGCACGCAGCTTGTTGTCTTCAACGGTTTCGTCCTTGAGGTCCTGCAGCATCTCGCTGTAGTCGATGTCTTCGGCATCCTCGTCGGAAACGTAGCCGCTTTCCTCATACTCGACCGTCACGCCCCAGGACTCGGCCGACAGGGGAGAAACACCCGCCGGCAGGATCATCCCCAGCGGCAGTTCTTCATCCGGCGGATTGCCCCAGGCCTCGGTCAGCAGGCGCTCGCTATCTTCGCCATTGAGGAAGACGAACTGCGGTGGCAGGTCGAAGGTGGCCAGGTTGTCGCCAAGCACCACCTTGCCCTTCTGCAAGTGCAGGCTGGCGAGGAACTCTTCCTCGGTCATCCCTGGCTCGGCTTGCTCGTCTACGTCACTGGCTTGGGCCTCGACTGACGGCTGGCCGGCAGCCTCGGTTTCAATGACCGGAGCGCCGGCGTGAGCAAAGGGGGTAGTGGCGGCCAGCAGGCTGGCCAGGATCAATTCCTTGATCGACATAAAAACTCCATGACAACGGTTGAGATAACGGTGCGCACCCTAACATCGGCCGACGGGAACTTCGTCGAGCCAGTGCACCTTTCCGACTACTGCGAACGACGTGCCCACTCAACGCCAATGACGTTTCTCGTAGGCAATGGTCTTGTGCTTGCGGCCAAACCCCAGGGTCCAACCCAGGCCAACGAAAACCAGCTCCACCAGCCAGGCCAACAGCAGCGCACAGCCAATGCCCCAGGCAATGGCCTGCGGGGCGAGCAGGATCTGGTAGCTGTAGGCGTCGTAGGTTTCCTGCAGCAATGCCTGGTCCGCGTCGGTCGCCAGGTGCCAGACCTGCGCATACCAGGGCCCTTGCATGGCCAGCCATTCGGCCTCCATCAGGCTGTTGCGCTCGACCAGGTGGGCGATGCTGTCGGCATCGCTGCGCATCACGTCATCGGTGCTGGCGCGATAGTGGGCGACCAGGGCATTGAGATCACCAGCGAAGAACTGCCGAGCGGTCTGGCGAAAGCCCAACAGGCTCTGTTCCGACTCATCACGATGGGCAGTCACGCGCTTGCTGTAGTCGTCGATGAAGCCCGGCACCTGCACGCCGATCAACAGACCCAGCGCAAACATGGCCAGGCGCAGATAACTTCTGAACATCGTGCTATTCCCCTGTCTGTCCGTGGGCGATGCATTCACCGCGCCGCCACAGGCTCCATTCGCCTGGTCGCAACAGGTTCCAGGACTCGTTGTCGGTCAACGGCTCGGTGGCGATTACCGTCACCACGTCGTTGGGTGTGGTTTCCGCCTGGAAATCCACCATCACATCGGCATCTTTCAAGCGCGCCGGGCCAAACGGCGCGCGGCGGGTAATCTGCGCCAGCTTGGTCGAGCAGAAGCAGAACAGCCAGTCGCCGTTGCTCAACAGGCAGTTGAACACGCCTTTGCTGCGAAATTCCTGTGCGGCACGAATCAGCACCGGCAGCAGCACCTGCACCCCCACCGGCTCGGGAAAGGCCGTGCGTACGCGGTTGAGCAACTCGCAGAACGCCGCTTCGCTGTCGGTATCACCTACCGGGCGGTAGAAGGAAAACTGCGGTGCAAAATCAGCCAGTTGGCCGTTGTGGGCGAAGCACCAGTTGCGCCCCCACAATTCGCGCACGAACGGGTGGGTATTGGACAGGCAGACCTTGCCGACGTTGGCCTGGCGGATATGGCCAATCACCGTTTCGCTCTTGATCGGGTAACGCTGCACCAGCCGCGCCACCTCGGAGTCGACACTGGCCGCCGGGTCCTGGAACAAGCGCAGGCCGCGCCCCTCATAGAAGGCAATGCCCCAGCCATCGCGATGCGGGCCGGTGCCACCACCACGCTGCATCAGCCCGGTGAAACTGAAAACGATGTCCGTGGGGACATTGGCGCTCATGCCGAGCAATTCACACATGGTTCAGGACTCTCGTTGCAGGACGCTACGCAGCATCTCGGCTTCACGCGCCAGGCGTGCATCCAGACGCTTGCGCGCCTGCGGCAGGAAACGGGTGAGGATACGCCAGCACAGCGCCATCAGGTCGCCACGTCGACGGGGTAGCAGGTGCAAATGCAGGTGCGGCACATGCTGGTTGGCCACCGGGCCGTCGTTGAGCAGCAGGTTGATGCCCTGTACACCCAGGTCACTGGCATACAGCGCGCGGCTCATGCGCGCCGCCAGCGCCAGCAAGGCATCACGGGCCGAGGCAGGCAGATCGGCCAGGAAAGGTGCATGGCCGCGCGCGACGATCAGCAGGTGGGCCGGGCGCAGCGGGAAGATATCCAGCAGCACCAGGAAATGTTCGTCTTCATGGATCGTGTGCGCCGGCAAATGGCCGTCGGCTATGGCACAGAACACGCAGCTCATGGGCTCTCCTGTCACAAGCGGCCATGCTGAACGCACAGCCTCCAGCGTGCAACTAGAGGCGCGGCTCGATGCGCAGGCGACGATCGCCATTCGCATCCATGCGGGTATCGGCATCCGGACGAGAGTCACGGGCCATCATCTCGCGCAGAGTCGGTTCGTCTTCCTCGACGGCCGGGCCACGCGGGCCACGGCGCTCGTTCCACCAGCGCTCCACCGGCCAGCGCAGACCGGCGAAGGCCAGCCATACGGCGAAGGCAATCAGGCCGTAGATCGCCAGATCGGCCACCGCACGCCAGGCGTTGTTGCCGACCTTGAACAGCACATCCAGGGCGGTGATGGCGATGGCCGGCGCGAACAGTTCCTTGCCCGGATCGACGATGGTCGGTGTCAGCAGCAACACGGCGACCAGCACCCGCAGCGGCTCGCGCAGCCAGCGCCACATCCACTTCGTCATGTGACACCACACCAGCAGGCAGCCGAGAGCGGAAACGGCATACACGCCCCAGGCAAGCAGATAGTCTTGTTCAGTCATGCGAGTTCATGGCTAGGCCGGCAAATGGGCGCTTATCATAACGGCTTTTCCGCGCCCCGGCGCCCCTGCCGTCGCCAGCCCCACGTCACCCCATCGAGAACCCTCAATGCCCAATGCCCCGATTGCTCGCCGTGAAGCCACCGCCGATCCCTACCACTGGCTGGAGCAGCGCGATGCCACCGAGGTGCTGGACCACCTGAAAGCGGAAAACGCCTACCTCGAGGAGCAACTGGCCGAGCAGAGCGAACTGCGTGAGGCGCTGTTCCAGGAGATCAAGGGTCGTATCCGCGAGACCGACCTGTCGCTGCCCAGCCCCTGGGGGCCGTGGCTGTACTACCAGCGCACCACCGCCGGCGACGAATACCCGCGCCACTACCGCTGCCCGCGCCCGGCCGACGGCAGCCTGAGCGTTGACGAAAGCGCCGAGCAGTTGCTGCTCGACCCCAACGCGCTGGCCGGCGATGACTTCTTCTCGCTGGGCGCCTTCACCATCAGCCCGGACCACCGCCTGCTCGGCTACAGCCTGGATACCTCCGGCGACGAGATCTACCAGTTGTTCGTCAAGGACCTCGACAGCGGCACCATCAGCACCCTGCCCTTCGACGATTGCGACGGCAGCCTGACCTGGGCCAACGACAGCCGCACGCTGTTCTTCACCACCCTCGACGACACCCACCGCCCGCACCAGCTGCACCGCCACCGCTTGGGTGAAGACCACGCGACGCTGGTCTTCGAGGAAGAGGACGGGCGTTTCTTCCTCAGTTGCTACCGCTCCAGCTCCGAGCGCCAGCTGGTCCTGCTGCTGGGCAGCAAGACCACCAGCGAAGCCTGGATTCTCGACGCCGAGCAGCCTGAGGGTGCCTTCACCTGCCTGGCGCCACGTGAGGAAAACCACGAGTACTACGTCGACCACGGCAAGCTGGATGGGGCCTGGGCCTGGCTGGTCCGCAGCAACCAGAGCGGCATCAACTTCGCCCTGTACGCGGTCAAGGGCGAGCAGGCGCCAACTCGCGCGCACTGGCAGACACTGATCGCCCACGACCCGCAGCGCATGCTCGAAGGCGTCACCCTCAACCGCGATGCTTTCGTCCTCAGTCTGCGGATTGGCGGCCTGCCGGTGATCGAAGTGCACCCCCAGGGCGGCGCAGCCTATCCCGTACAACTGCCGGACGCGGCCTACAGCCTGTATGTGCAGGACAGCCTGGAATTCCACAGCCCCACCATCCGCCTGCGCTACGAGGCGCTCAATCGCCCGGCGCAGGTACGCCAGCTGGAGCTGGCCACAGGTACACAACAGGTGCTCAAGCAGACGCCGGTAGAAGGCCCGTTCGATGCCGATGCCTACGAAAGCCGCCGCCTGTGGGCCACGGCGGGTGACGGCACTCAGGTGCCGATCAGCCTGGTCGCGCGCCGCGACGTGCTCGCTTCCAGCGCCCCCTCCCCGCTCTACCTGTATGGCTACGGTGCCTATGGCGAAAGCCTCGACCCCTGGTTTTCCCACGCCCGCCTGAGCCTGCTGGAGCGTGGCTTCGTCTTCGCCATCGCCCATGTGCGCGGCGGTGGCGAACTGGGCGAAGCCTGGTATCGCGCCGGCAAGCTGGAGCACAAGCAGAACAGCTTTGGCGACTTCATCGCCTGCGCCGAGCACCTGATCGTCACCGGCTACACCTCGCCCCAGCAACTGGCCATCAGCGGTGGCAGCGCCGGCGGGCTGTTGATCGGCGCCGTGCTCAATCAGAACCCCGCACTGTTCGCCGCAGCCATTGCCGAAGTGCCCTTCGTCGATGTGCTCAACACCATGCAGAACCCCGACCTGCCACTGACCGTCACCGAGTACGACGAATGGGGCGACCCGAACCAGCCCGACGTCTACGAGCGCATCAAGGGTTATGCGCCGTACGAGAACGTCAGCGCCCAGGCCTACCCGGCGATCCTCGCCGTAGCCGGCTACAACGACAGTCGCGTGCAATACTGGGAAGCCGCCAAGTGGGTAGCCAAATTGCGCGCCACCCGAACCGACCGCAACCTGCTGCTGCTCAAGACCGACCTCGGTGCCGGTCATGGCGGCATGAGTGGCCGCTACCAGGCACTCAAGGATGTGGCGCTGGAATACGCCTTCCTGCTCAAGGTACTCGGCCTGGTCTGAACAAGGCGTGGCTTGGCAGTACCTGGCCACGGCCTTGGGGCTCGTCGACGCATAAGCTGTACACCGATCTGCTCTGCAAAAGGATTTACCGCGTGCCCAGACTCCTGCTTGCCCTTGTGCTGTGCTGCTCGGCCCTTGCCGCACAAGCCCAGGTCTACACCTGGGTCGATGCCAACGGCCAGAAGCATTACGGCAGCATGCCGCCGACGCCGGAACAACCGGTCGAGACCGTTGAAGTCCGCACGACCTCACCAGGCAGTGCTCCAGCCGCCCCGGCTGTCGAACCCCAAGTCGCCCCCCAGCCTGCCGCTCCCAGCGCAGAAAGCACTGAACAGAGCGCCAGTGCCGCCCCCTCATCGCACAAGATGTGCAGCGAAGCGCTGCGCTGGACTGCCGTCGACATTCCCAACCTTCAGGAAATCGGCCGCGAACGCCGACGTCAGGGCCGGATCAACCAGAGCCAGTACCAGAAGGCGATGAGCGCCCTCGACCAGGTCAAAACCACAGTGACCATGCCCAACTGCCTGGCCAGTAGTGGCGATGAACGCCGCAAGTTCGAATGCCTGTCCCAGGGCCTGGGTATTGCCATGTGCTCGGGCGCCCTGAGCGAAGCGTTGAACAAGCTCTGATTTCTTGCGAGGAAAGGATATCCCCATGCAAAACCTGCTCTACCGCTGGCTGCTCCTGGTTGGCCTGGGCCACGTCGCACTCGGCGTGGTACTGGCCTTCACCGCCCAACTGGCAATCGCCGCGCCCTACTTCCACTACCTGTATGCCAGTTTCGGCATCAGCCAGCCGCCTGCCGTCGAATACCAGAACCTGCTGATCACGATGGTGCGCCTGTTCGGCCCGACAGTAGCCAGTTGGGGGCTGTTGTTCAGCGTACTGGTATACCTCTACCGCGAGCAGGGTCATCGACTGATCAAACCCGCACTGTTCGCCGCGCTGCTGCTCTGGTGCGTGCTGGATAGCGGCATATCCGCCTACTTCGGCATCTACGCCCATGCGTACCTGAATGCCGCTGCGGGCTTGTCGATGGCTCTGCCGCTACTGCTCTTGCGCCCCGTACCGCAGGCGACCCGAACAAAAACGCCCACCCCGGCATAACCGGAGCGGGCGTCTTTAAGGTGCCAGCGTCTTACAGCATGTGGTTCTTCTTGAACTGCTGAATGGTCGCTTCCGGACGCCCTTCTTCCTTCTGCAGGCCGTAGATCACGGTCTTGCCATCCGGGCCGCCGCCAATGTCGGTGTAGCGGAAGGTCGGCTCGCCCAGCTTGATCATGTCGACCATGTCGCCGTAGCGCTTGAACACGTAAATGGCGCCGTCCTGGCGCACTTCGCCATAGAAAGGCGAAGCTGGTGGCTGAGCCACCTTGAGGAAGCGGTACGCGGAAATCTTGTCCAGCGCCTTGCCTTCATCCTCGGCGCGCAGGACCAGAATCTGCTCCTGGCCAGTGGCGGCCTTCTCTTCCAGGGTGCGCATCACCGGAGCCTTGCCGGTGGCCAGGTAGTCCTTGAATACCTGATAGTCGTCGAACACCAACACCTGGGTCTCGGTGCGCACCTGGTACCAATCCTCGTTGTTCAGCGCTACTGGCTTGGCGGCTTGCATCGGTGCGGCGCAACCGGCGAGGGTCGCGGCCAGAATGGCGAACGACAAGGGTTTGAGAAGGGACATGGCAACTCCTGATGGCTGTTGTAGTGGCCAGGCACGTTGCCGCAGTCGAATGACTGGTGAATGAAGGTTCGATGGCAGTTACATGACAGTCGTGCGCCAACCGCAACCAGCCTCAGTCCTCACCGGTCCGCAGGCGGTGCTTTCAGGTTCTCTGCCGGGTGCTGGAGGTTGCGCCGCTGCTCTTCCAACTGCGGCAGCGGCTGATCTCTCGGCAACGGTGCGGGGGTATTCATCGGCCGGGGCTGGGATGGGTTGTTCAGCAGCGGCGGACGGCTACTGTTGCCCAGCGGGCGAACCTGCGGCTGGCCATAGGGCTGCGGCGTGGCGGTACCGGGCATGCCGCTGCTCGGGGCAGCCGGAACACGCAGCAACTCAGCAGCCGACACAGTGACCGTCGACAGCAGTCCCAGCAACGCGAACAGAGGAAAAAGACGCATGGTGGGCTCCAGTTAGTCGGGCTTTGGCTTTATTCTGGCAGCATCGGAACCGCCGCGTTCGCCACCCGACCACAGGTCCAGTCATGAGCACCAGCACCAACAGCCGCTTCCTCTCCGCCAAGGCCGAGGAAGACTACCGGCAAAAAGCCCTGAAAATGTACCCGCACGTCTGTGGCCGCTGCGCCCGCGAGTTCAGCGGCAAGCGCCTGAGCGAGCTGACTGTGCACCACCGTGACCACAACCATGGCAACAACCCGCAGGATGGCTCCAACTGGGAGTTGCTGTGCCTGTTCTGCCACGACAACGAACACTCGCGCTACACCGACCAGCAGTACTTCGCCGAAGGCTCTACCGCCAGCCCGCAAGCGGCCAAGTCGACCTACAAGGCCTTCGGTGATCTGGCAAGCCTGCTGAAAAAGGACTAGTGGCAGGCACTGCGCCAGGTGCAGCCGTATAATCGCCGTCTTTTTTGCGCGAGCGTTACCGTGGCCAACAAACGATACAGCTGCATCGGCCTGTTCAACCCCAAGTCACCGGAGAATGTAGGCTCGATCATGCGGGCCGCCGGCTGCTATGGCGTCAGTTCGGTGTTCTACACCGGCACCCGCTATGACCGCGCCAAGGACTTCATCACCGACACCAAGAAGGTCCACCAGGACATTCCGCTGATCAATATCGATGACCTGCGCCGTATCGTGCCGCTGGGCTGTACGCCAGTGGCGGTGGAGCTGGTGGAAGGCGCGCGCGCCCTACCCAGCTACACCCACCCGGACCGCGCGCTGTACATCTTCGGCCCGGAAGACGGTTCGCTGGACAAGGAAATCCGCGACTGGTGCGGCGAGGAAGTGGTCTACATCCCCACCAATGGCTGCATGAACCTGGCCGCGACGGTCAACGTAGTGCTCTACGACCGCCTGGCCAAAGGCAACAACACCCGCTCCGGGCCGCAGTTCTAGGTTCGTTCGGTCGACTACGTTCCGCCCGGCACCTAGTCGAGCTTGAGCAGGTCGCTGTCGAGCACTTCCGAAGCGCGGCCCATGACGTTCTCGCTGATTTCGATGAAGTCCTTGGTGCTGACCTTGTCCATGCGCATCAGGCCGCGGGTGACATCGTCCAGCGAGTGCTGGTTGTTGGTGTTCTTGCGGATCTCGCGATCCAGATCCTGCAGCAGGATCACGGCCCGCGCAGTGACCGGCCCGGTGGATTCCTCGGTGCGCAGACTCGGCACCGACTTGCCCCAGCTGCTCAGCTTCTTGCGGATCGTCTGGTAGCGATCCTCGCTCATGCCACCGGAGCGGCGCATCAGCTCGATGGCGTAGTACTCGGCGATGCCTTCGCTGATCCAGTCGCTCTTGTTGGTGTCCTTGATCCGGCTGAACACATGCACCAGCTCGTGCACCAGGGAGCTGGTACCGTTCTCGCTGACCAACGGCCGCTCGCTTTGCATGAACAGCGAGTTCGGTGCCGACAGGCCGCCGCGCCACATCGGGTCGCCGGCGCCGACGATCAGCAGCTTGGCCGGATCACGCGGGAATACCGCCTGGGCCTCGGGCCAGATGAAGGTCAGCAGGGTCAGAATGTCCATTCGACGCAGGCCCTCGCCGACGGGCGCGGCCACGGTCACGTCGGTATCGCCCAGTTTGGCGCGGCGGCTGCCGATCTTGCCGGCGAGCATCCAGCCGGTCGGACGGTCGAACTTGCGCGACGGGTTGTCGATGCGGAAGCGGTTCTCGCCAATGCGCGGCCAACCGGTTTCAACGCCCTTCCAGCCCTTGGGCAGGTCGAACTGCAGACGCGAGACCAGCTCGACATCATCGTCCTTGACCATACGCGCACTGGGTACCAGGTCATCGCCGCGAAACAGCGCCCAGTCGGGCGTCATGCGCGCGTCGTAACTACCGGATTTGCGCGGGTGGCTGATGCGCACGCGGTAGGTCAGGGTCGACTTGCCCTTGCCGGGTAGCCAGGAGCCCTTCTCTTCGCCGTCCTGCTGCCAGCTGCCATCGGCCTTGAAGTCGCTGAAATAGCCCTTGTCGCCCAGATCAAAGGTCAGGCTGCGGACACCATCGGCCTTTTCCAGGGTCAGGCTGACTTCGGCCTGATCGCTCTCGGGGAGAAAACGCACCAGATAGTCCAGGTCGACATTCTTGGCCGCCCAGGCCGGGGCGCAGAGGCTCAGCAGGGCAATCGAGGTGAGCAGCTTCTTGAGTGGCAAAGGCATTGAGGGCTCCATGCGAAAACGGATGTCCATGTATGACCGGAACTCGGCCAGAAAGCTCAACCTGCGCGAAAAATCAGGTAATCCTCCCAGTCATCTTCGGCCACGCTGTTTTCGCTCAGCATGCGTCCGGACTGGGAAATACGCTCGTGGTGCACCGCATCACGATCACCACAGACCAGGTGATGCCAGAGTGGCAGGTCCTTGCCTTCGCTGACCAGGCGATAGCCACAGGTTGGCGGTAACCACTGGAACTGATCGGCTTGCGCCGGGGTGAGCTGGATGCAGTCTGGCACCTGAGCGCGGCGGTTGCCGTAGTCGCTGCACTGGCAGGTCTTGAGGTCCAGCAATTTGCAGGCGATGCGCGTGTAATAGACGCTGCCGTCATCCTCGTCTTCGAGTTTCTGCAGGCAGCACAGACCGCAGCCGTCGCACAGCGACTCCCACTCGTCCTGATCGAGCTGGGCGAGGGTTTTGCGTTTCCAGAAAGGTTCGACTTTGGCGGCCATGACTCGGATTTTAGACTGCGACGCGGAAAAGGCCGGCAGTCTAGCCCCAAGGCCAGTAGCGGCCAAGCATTGGCGACTGATGGTCAGTAGCCGCGAGCGAAGTCCACTTGCCCACGCAACGCCTGGCCCTGCTGGTAGCGCTGCAGGTTGTCGAGGAACAACTCCGCCATCGCTGCCGGGTCGGTCGGCGCAGAACTGTGCCCAGTCAGTAACAAATGAGGCGCGTCCCAGAACGGATGCCCTGGCGGCAACGGCTCCTGACGGCACACGTCGATCACCGCACCCGCCAACTGGCCGTTGCTCAATGCCGCCACCAGGTCTGCGTCAACCACCGCCACGCCGCGCCCGGCGTTGATCAGCAGCACATGCGGCTGCATCCGGGCGAACAGCGCGGCGTCGTAGATATCACGTGTCGCTGGGGTATCGGGCAGCAGGTTAACCAGGCAATCGGCCCAGCCGGCCATTTCGTCCAGATCGCTCATGCCACGCACCTCGGCGAAAGGCGCAATGGCTCTCGGCTCACGGGCGATACCACGCAGCTCGACACCGAACGGGGCGAGGATCTGCGCCACCTGCTGACCGATATCGCCGGCACCGACGATCAACACCTTGGCGCCCCGCAGGCTTGCCGATGGCGCGCCATCCCAGCGCTGCTCGACCTGACAGGCCAGGCGCGCCAGCAATTGCCGACGGTGCGCCAGCAGGTAGGTGAGCACGTATTCGGCCATGACCTGGCCAAAGATGCCGACCGCGCGAGTCAGCTGGTAGTCCTGCGGCAGGCCAGCACCCAGTAGCGGCGTGATGCCGGCCCAGGTGGACTGCAGCCAGGCCGGTTTGAACCCGGCACGCAGCAAGGGCAGCAGCAGGTCCGGCTGGCCCAGCCAGACCGGGCACTGCCCCGCTACTGCAAGCAGCTCACGCGAATCAGCCGCAGCAATCAGCTGCAGGTCCGGCCGCGCCACCCGCAGCAGGTCGGCATAGCGGGCGTGGGATTGTTCGGCGAGCAGGACCTGCATCAGACCGGGTCGTTGCGACGCAGCAGTTCTTCCGGCAGGTGCTCGATGTAGTCGTCTTCCGGCGGCGGCATCTGCAGGTGATAACCCTGATTCTCGAGATTCTCCAGCACCTTGTGGATGTCCTCGCGTGCCAGTGGCTTCTCCGGGGTCAGGATCAGGCTGAAGGCCAGATGCGGGGTGCCGAAAGCCGCCAGCAGCGCCTCGGGCACGCGTTTCAGCTCATCACTCTTGAGCACGTAGAGGTACATCTCATTCTTGCGGGTGCTGCGGTAGATCGAACAGATTTTCTTCATTTCAGTTTTCCAGGGCCGCGAGCAACGCGTTACCCATCAATTCACGACGCCAGCCCTTGAGGTTGTCCGGCAGCTGGTAAGGGCCATCCGGGTAACCGCTCTTGAGCAGGGCTTCCAGGGATTTCTTGCGCAGCATCAACTCAGGGGCGATCTGCAGGCGTTCGGCCTCGCGCTGCCCGACCGCACGCAACTGCTTGAGCAGCACGGTGGACTCCAGCGGCAAGGGTTGTGGCAGCGCTTCGGGCCACTGCTCCGGCGGCAATGAGCCGGCATCCTTGATCAGCGCCAGCAGGGTTTCGCCATCCTGGCGCACGGTCTTCGGGTGCATCTCTTCGATGCGCGCCAGGGCCACCAGGTTGTCCGGCTGGGTTTTCGCCAGCGGCCACAGCGAATGCTCGCGGATGATGCGGTTGCGCGGCTGGTTACGTGCCCGCGCCTGGCGCTCACGCCAGGCGCACAGCGCGCGCATCACCGCCAGTTGCTGGCGCGAGAGTTTCCAGGCCAGTTTGGCGTCGCGGTACAGCTCGTCCGGGTCTATTTCACGGCGTAGATTGGCGACCAGTTCGGCGCCGTCCTCCAGCACCCAGGCATGCTTGTCCGCATCCAGCTTGGGTTGCAGCCGCTGGTACACCTCGGCCAGGTGCAGGGCATCTTCAGCCGCGTAGCTGACCTGGGTCGGTGACAGCGGGCGCTGCAGCCAGTCGGAGCGGGTCTCGCCCTTGGGCAGTTCGATGCCGAGGACTTCCTGCACCAGGCGCGAATAGCCCATGGAGAAGCCCAGGTTGAGGTAGCCGGCGGCCAGTTGGGTGTCGAACAGCGGAGCTGGCAGGCTGCCGGTCAGGCGCGAGAAGACTTCGAGGTCTTCGCTGCAGGCATGCAGCACCTTGACCACCGCTGGATCTTCGAGCAATGCGGCGAACGGCGCCCAGTCGCTGATGCTTAGCGGGTCGACCAGAAACACACGCTGACCGTCGCCCACCTGCAACAGGCCGGCGATCGGATAGAAGGTATCGACCCGCATGAACTCGGTGTCGAGGGCAACGAACGGCAGACGCTGCCAATCCGCGCAATGACGCGCCAGGCTGGCGTCGTCGAGGATCCATTGAATATCGATAGCCACGCGGCACTCCTTTGGCAATGCCGCGCAGTATATATGCCCAGCGCGCAGGCCGGGCGTTTGAGCGGCCACTCAGGCGCGATCGCTCACCCGCCCGGACCAGCACCGGCGCCCTCAGAACTCCTGCACGGTGGGACGCAGCACCACTTCGCTGATGTCCACATCCGCCGGCTGCTCGATGGCATAGGCGATGGCGCGGGCCACCGAGCTGGCCGGGATGGCCTGTTTGTAGAACTCGTTGACGTTGTGCGACGAGGCCTCGTCCGAGCTGCCGTGCTTGAGTTCGGAATCCACTGCACCGGGGGAAATCAAGGTGACCCGGATGCTGCCGCCCACTTCGTGGCGCAGCCCTTCGCTGATCGCCCGCACGGCAAACTTGGTGCCGCTGTACACCGTACCGCCCGGCGAGAACACCTTGATCCCGGCCACCGAGGCGATATTGATGATCTGCCCGCTGCCCTGCTTCTGCATCTGCGGCAACACGGCGGCAATACCGTAGAGCACGCCCTTGATGTTGATGTCGATCATCCGGTCCCACTCATCGATGCGCGCCTGCGCCATCGGCGCGATGGCCATGAACCCCGAGTTATTGATCATCACATCGATGCGGCCGTAGTGGGCGATGGCCGCATCTGCCAGCGCCTGCACCTGCGCCTGCACGCTGACGTCCGTGGTCACCGCCAATGCGCTACCACCAGCGGCACGAATTTCTGCGGCGATGGCCTCAAGGCGCTCGGTGCGCCGCGCGGCCAGCACCACCTTGGCGCCCAGGGCGGCCAGATGGCGTGCGGTACTTTCGCCCAGGCCGCTGCTGGCACCGGTGATCACTACAACTTTGTCGCTGATGTTGTTGCTCATGGTCTGCTCCCGAATCACGTTGGCAATGGCAGAGAAGTTCTGCGTGGGGCGCAGTATGGAAAAGGGCTTTAGTGAAATGAATGGAATAGATAGGATTTAGTAATTCCAAAATCAGGAACAAAGGAGTCGCGATGCTCCATCGCACCGAGCTACTACGCATCTTCTGCTGCGCCGCCGAATCCGCCAGTTTTCGCGAAGCGGCCAATCGCCTGGGTATTTCGCCCCAGGCCGTGACCCGCGCTGTGCAGGAGCTGGAAGCACAATTCGGCGAGCCGTTGTTCCACCGCAGTACGCGGCAGGTACGCATCACCGCCTTTGGCGAACAGCTCGCAGCAGAAGCCCGCCCGGCCCTGGGCAGCGTCGAGCAGCTGTTCCAGCGCCACAGCCGGGAACAGCGGCAGGACCTGGCCGGCAGCGTGCGCATCACCGCACCGCACTCGCTCGGGCGCAATGTTCTGGTGCCGCTGCTGGCACCGCTGCTGCGCGAGTACCCGCAGATCAAGCTGGATCTGCGCCTCAGCGAGCTGATCGCCGACAGCGTGGACGAGCGCATCGACATCGGCGTGCGCATCGGCTTCGTCCGCGACCGTAGCTACATCGCCCGGGTTATCGCGCCGATCCACCTGCAGGTGGTGGCCGCGCCCGCACTGCTGCAACAACACGGTATGCCGGACAACGTCCAAGCGCTGCAGGACCTGCCGCTGTCCGCCCTGATCGACCACAACACCGGGCGCATCTGGCCCTGGTATTTCGCCAATCAGCAACAGTTCGTGCCCGGCCAGCCGGCCTTCACCACCGATGACCAGGAAAGCGAATGCGCCGCCGCCCTCGCCGGCCTGTGCGTCGCCCAGTTGCCCGATTACCTGGTGACCGAACACCTGGCCGCCGGCAGGCTGCAGGCGGTGCTCGGCGATGCCGCCCCTGAGCCCTTCGAGCTGTTTATCTACCGCCCACAACGTGGCCCCGTAGCGGCCCGCGTACGCCTGGTTTATGACCACCTATTCCAGCAGCTTGGGGCAGCGCTATCGGCGCTGTGAAACGCTACACTGCCGCCCACCTCCAACAGGGAAGAACAACAAGATGAAGAAACTTCTCGGCCTGCTGGCCATCGTGATTGCTGCTATTGCCGGCTTCCTGGCGCTCACCCCCAGTCCCATCGACCCGCTGGCCTGGCAACCGCCACCCGCACCGCTGCTGACCGGCGTGCTGGAGCCCAACGACACCCTGATGAAGTCCGAACTGCTCGGCCAGGGCCAGATTCACGGCCCGGAAGACAGCGCGGTAGATGCCCAGGGCAATGTCTACGCCGGCCTGCATGACGGACGCATCGTGCGCATCGGCGTCGATGGCAAGATCGACACCCTCGCCACCACGGGTGGCCGCCCACTGGGCATGGACTTCGACGCCCAGGGCAACCTGATCGTCGCCGACGCCTACAAGGGCCTGCTGCGCATCAACCCACAGGGGCAGATCGAAGTGCTGGCCACCGAGGCCGACGGCGTGCCGTTCGCCTTCACCGATGACGTGGACATCGCCAGGGACGGGCGCATCTACTTCAGCGATGCGTCCAGCAAGTTCAACCAGCCGGACTACCTGCTCGACCTGCTCGAAGGCCGCCCTTATGGCCGTCTGCTGCGCTACGACCCGAGCACCGGAAAGACCGAGACGCTGCTCAAGGACCTGTACTTCGCCAACGGCGTAGCGCTGTCGCAGCATGAGGATTTCGTGCTGGTCAACGAAACCTATCGCTACCGCATCACCCGCTACTGGCTGAAAGGCGACAAGGCCGGCAGCCACGATATCTTCATCGACAACCTGCCGGGCATGCCGGACAACATCCAGGGTGATCGCGCCGGCACCTTCTGGGTGGCCCTGCCCACCCCGCGCAAGGCCGACGCCGACTTCCTGCAGAACCAGCCGTGGCTCAAGGCACAGATGGCCAAGCTGCCGCGCTCGATGTGGCCGAAGCCGAAGGACTACGGCTTTGCCATCGCCCTCAACGAGCAGGGCCAGATCGTGCAGAGCCTGCATGACGCCAGCGGCACGCACCTGCGCATGGTCACCTCGGCCAAGCCAGTGGGCGACTACCTGTACTTCGGCAGCCTGGACAACGACCGGATCGGCAAGCTGAAGATCCGCTGAACCGCCGCGTAATGAAAAAGCCCGCCAATTGGCGGGCTTTTTCATGGGTACTTCCTGCGTAGAAGCCCGAGCAGCGAATGGCCAGGCGATCGCCAGCAAGCTGGCTCCTGCAACACTCCGGCGATCACACCGCCTGGGCCTGCAGGTACTCACGGGCAGGTGCAACACGCGGCTGCTCGCCCAGTAGCCCCTGCATGCTCGCACGCGTCTCGGCCATCAGCTCAGTCAGCTGTTCCACACTGTAACGACTGGCGTCGATGGGCTCACCCACATGCAGTTGCACCGGCAGGCCCAGGTTGAAACGCCAGGTCCGCGCCGGCAGCACCTCGTGGATGCCACGAAAGGCAATCGGCACGATCACCGCGTTGGTATCCAGAGCCAGGTGGAAGCAGCCTTTCTTGAACGGCAGCAGTTGGCCGTCCCGCGAGCGCGTGCCTTCCGGCGCGGCCCACAGGACGATGCCGCTTTCCATCATGCGCTGCGCGCACTCCAGATCCTTGCGCGCCTGCTGCGGGTTGCGTCGATCCACCGAAGGGAACTCCGCCGCGCGCAGCGTCGAGCCGAACAGCGGGATAGTGAACAGCTCCTTCTTCGCCAACATGCGAATCGAGCCCGGCAACAGGGCGAAGCTGGCCGGGATGTCGTAGTGGCTGGCGTGGCTGCTGAGCAGGATGTAGCGGCGGCCATCGGTGAAGTCCGGCAGCGCGCCGTGCACGCTCAGGCGCATGCGTACCAGGCGCAGCAACAGGCCCGACCAGCGCCGCGTATAGCGATCGATATCAGCCCGACGCAGGCGCCCACATGCAGCACGGGCAAGGATCAGGATGCAAAAGAACAGGGTGATCAGGGCGGATCCGAGGATCACGCCAACACGACGGGCCAGGTTGGCGCTTTCGATGGCAGGCTGCAGGCTCAGCATGGTTACTTCCTCACGTGGCGCCCGCTTCGGTCAGGCCGGGAGCGCTTCTGGTTAAGTGCAGCGCGACGAACTGCGCGGCTCTCCTTATGATGTCCTCTGTCTCGAAATCGACACAGGAGTTCCCATGCCGCTCGCCCAATTGCTCAGCGCCGACGCGCTGCACGCCCGTCTCAACGAACCCGGCCTGGTGCTGCTCGACTGTCGCTTCGCCCTCGACGATCCGGCTTACGGCTCGCGCAGCTACGCCGAAGCGCATCTTCCCGGCGCACAGTTCGCCGACCTGGAGCTGGACCTGTCCGGCCCGATACACAAGGGCGTGACCGGCCGCCACCCGCTGCCTGCGGTAGACGAGTTGCTGCGCAAGCTGCGCAGCTGGGGAATCAACCAGGACTCCACCATCGTCCTGTATGACGACGGGCCCGGCGCTTTCGCCGCGCGTGCCTGGTGGCTGCTGGCCTGGCTGGGCAAACGCGAAGGCGTGTACCTGCTCGATGGCGGCCTCAAGGCCTGGAAGGATGCCGTCCTGCCGCTGAACGATACCCAGCCGACTGTTGCCCCCGGCAACTTCGCCGGCCAGGCGGATGCCAACCTGCTGCTGGATGCCGCGCAGCTGCAGGCACGCCTGGGCAGTACAGACCTGACCCTGCTCGATGCCCGCGCCTTGCCGCGTTTCCGTGGCGACGTAGAACCGCTGGATCCGGTTGCCGGGCACATCCCCGGCGCACAGTGCGCGGTGTTCACCGACAACCTCGGCAGCGACGGCCGCTTCCTGCCGGCCGAGCAACTGCGCCAGCGCTTCAATGAGCTACGCGGGGAAAAACCTGTGGAGTCACTGGTGGCCTACTGCGGCTCCGGCGTCACCGCCTGCCACAATCTGTTCGCCCTGTGCCTGGCCGGCTTGCCGCTGGCGCCGCTGTACGCCGGCTCATGGAGCGAATGGATCACCGATCCGGCGCGCCCGGTCGCCACCGGCGACTGAGCGCTCTACGTAGGGTGGATCACGCTTGATCGATCCGCCTTGCGCTCGCCCCGTACACTGTAGGGCCAGCTTGTCAGAACCTTAGTCGGCGTTGCGCAAGCGCCGAGGCGTCAGCCCCAGGTAGCGGCGCATCGCGGTGGTCAGCGCGCTCTGGCTGGAGAAACCGCACTCCTCGGCAATCCGCACCAGCGGCAGCGGGCTTTCGCGCAGCAGGCGCGCGGCACGATCGAGGCGGGTCTTGAGCAGGTACTGGTGCGGCGTCAGGCCCATGCTGTCCTTGAACTGCGCATGGAAATGGCTGGGACTGAGGCAGGCCACCTGGGCCAGCTCGATCACCGTGATGCGCCGCGCCAGGTGTTCGCCGATGTAATTGTCCAGGCGCTCGACATCCAGGGCGCCGCTCGAACTCGCCGCCTGCTCGCCGAACAGACGCAGGTGCAGCGCTCGCAACAGCACACCACCCAGCGCACGTGCCAGGTGCGGGTCACTGCCATAGCGGGCCAGCTCGGCACCGGCGTAGCTCAGCAGGTTCTGGAAGTCGGCATCCAGCGCCGGGTAGCGCGGGCTTTCGAACAACTGGGCCAGCAGGCTCAGGTCTTCGGCCGAGGTGTCCTGCTCGTCCAGATCGAGGATCAGCATGCGGTTCTCACCCACGCCGGCGAACTGGTGCTCGGCATCGCCCGGTACCAGGCAGGCGCGCATGCGACAGACCTCACCGCCGTTGCCGTTGACCTCGAATTCCGCGCGACCAGCCAGCGACATCACCAACTGATGGTAATTGTGGGCATGTTCGTGGGCCTGGTTGTCCAGGCGCATCAGGCGGGCTTTGAGCATGGTCGGCTACGGGCTGAAGGCAGGCCGCACTTTAACCAGTCGGACAACAACGCGGCAATGCGCGCGGACAGGCGGCTGCTCACCCCGGGTTCGATCCGCAGCGCCCATGTTCGGGGGCCTGCGGAGCAAACGCTCTGCCCAGGGCGCTGGCGCCCAGCCGCCACCAGGCTCGGGGCGGCATTGAAAAGCCGTCAGCACCGCCCCATCTAGAAAATACGACCGGTTCATCCAGCAAGGGCAGCCATGAGCGAGCAGGACAATTCCGCAGAATTCATCGAAGCCCAGGCCAACCGCCTGGCCCTTCCTCATCAATCATTGCCGGACAAGCTGTACGTCATCCCGATCCACAATCGCCCGTTCTTCCCGGCGCAAGTGCTGCCGGTGATCGTCAACGAGGAACACTGGGCCGAAACCCTCGATCTGGTGGCCAATACCGACCACCACAACCTGGCACTGTTCTACGTCGACCAGCCGGTGACCGACCCGCGTCACTTCGACACCGACAGCCTGCCGCTGCACGGCACTCTGGTGAAGATCCACCAGGCCAGCCGCGTCGACGGCAAGTTGCAGTTCGTCGCCCAGGGCCTGCAGCGGGTGAAGATCCGTGGCTGGCTGAAACGCCATCGCCCGCCCTACCTGGCCGAAGTCGAATACCCGCAGAACGCCGATGACAGCCGCGACGAGGTCAAGGCCTACGGCATGGCGCTGATCAACGCGATCAAGGAGCTGCTGCCGCTCAACCCGCTGTACAGCGAGGAGCTGAAGAACTACCTCAACCGCTTCAGCCCCAACCAGCCCTCACCGCTCACCGACTTCGCCGCCGCGCTGACCACCGCGGCGCCGGCCGAACTGCAGGGCGTGCTGGATACCGTGCCGATCCTGCAGCGCATGGAAAAAGTGCTGCCGCTGCTGCGCAAGGAGGTCGAGGTCGCGCGCCTGCAGAACGAGCTGTCCGCCGAGGTCAACCGCAAGATTGGCGAGCACCAGCGCGAGTTCTTCCTCAAGGAACAGCTGAAGATCATTCAGCAGGAACTGGGCATCACCAAGGACGACCGCAGCGCCGACGCCGACGAATTCCGTGCGCGCCTGCAGGGCCGCAGCCTGCCACCGCAGGCGCAGAAGCGTATCGACGAGGAACTGACCAAGCTGTCGATCCTGGAGACCGGCTCACCGGAATACGCCGTCACCCGCAATTATCTGGACTGGGCCAGCAGCGTGCCGTGGGGCACTCTCGGCGACGACAAGCTCGACCTCCCGCACGCACGCCAGGTGCTCGACTCGCAGCACGCCGGCCTCGACGACGTGAAGAGCCGCATCCTCGAATTCCTCGCCGTCGGGGCGTTCAAGGGCGAGATCGCCGGCTCCATCGTGCTGCTGGTTGGCCCGCCGGGCGTGGGCAAGACCAGCATCGGCAAATCCATCGCCGAGTCCCTCGGCCGGCCGTTCTACCGTTTCAGTGTCGGCGGCATGCGCGACGAGGCGGAGATCAAGGGCCACCGCCGCACCTACATCGGCGCCATGCCCGGCAAACTGGTGCAGGCATTGAAGGAAGTCGAGGTGATGAACCCGGTGATCATGCTCGACGAGATCGACAAGATGGGCCAGGGCTACCAGGGCGACCCGGCCTCGGCGCTGCTGGAAACCCTCGACCCGGAACAGAACGTCGAATTCCTCGACCACTACCTGGACCTGCGCCTGGACCTGTCCAAGGTGCTGTTCGTCTGCACCGCCAATACCCTGGACTCGATCCCCGGCCCGCTGCTCGACCGCATGGAGGTGATCCGCCTGTCCGGCTATATCACCGAGGAAAAACTCGCCATCGCCAAGCGCCACCTGTGGCCCAAACAGTTGGAAAAGGCCGGTGTACCGAAAAGCCGCCTGAGCATCAGCGATGCCGCCCTGCGCCTGGTGATCGAGGGCTATGCCCGCGAGGCCGGCGTGCGCCAGCTGGAGAAACAGCTCGGAAAGCTGGTGCGCAAGGTGGTGGTCAAACTGCTGGAAGACCCGCAAGCGAAGATCAAGATCTCGCCCAAGGATCTGGAAAGCTACCTGGGCATGCCGCACTTCCGCACCGAGCAGGTGCTTTCCGGTGTCGGCGTAATCACCGGCCTGGCCTGGACCAGCATGGGCGGCGCCACGCTACCGATCG
Source organism: Pseudomonas sp. (assembly GCA_037994305.1). GTDB lineage: Bacteria > Pseudomonadota > Gammaproteobacteria > Pseudomonadales > Pseudomonadaceae > Aquipseudomonas. Next base: position 25,404 of record JBBNAI010000113.1, read on the forward strand.
AGGCCACGCGCATCCACACCCTCAATCGCGGCTTCAAGCTCACCGGGCAACTGGGCGAAGTGATGAAGGAGTCGGCGGAAATCGCCTACAGCTACATCAGCTCTCACCTGCGCCAGTTCAAGGGCGACCCGGCCTTCTTTGACCAGGCTTTCGTCCACCTGCACGTGCCGGATGGCGCCACGCCGAAGGATGGCCCCAGCGCCGGGGTGACCATGGCCAGCGCCCTGCTCTCCCTGGCACGCAACCAGGCGCCGAAGAAAGGCGTGGCGATGACGGGCGAACTGTCGCTGACCGGCCAGGTGATGCCCATCGGCGGTGTGCGCGAAAAAGTCATCGCCGCACGCCGGCAGAAAATTCACGAGCTGATCCTGCCGGAGGCCAACCGTGGCGATTTCACCGAACTGCCGGAGTACCTCAAGGAAGGCCTGACCGTGCACTTCGCCAAGCGCTTTGCCGATGTCGCCAAGGTGCTGTTTGGCTAAGCGACACAACCCTGGGGCAAGTGAAAGTCCGCACTTCAGCTACGCGGCGCTCACCTGCCCCAGGGACTTGAACTCCCCCCTGCCACTCGGCAACCGCTATGCTGCAGGGGTTTTCGATTGACCGGAGTCTGTCATGACGTATTCCCAACGCCTGTTGCTGCCTTGCGCCATCGCCCTGCTGGCGGGCTGCGCCCAGCAACCCACCAGCGTGACCGTGGAAGAGAAACAGCTGGGCAAATGCCCGGTGGAATTGCACAACGGCCAGACCCTGGTGGTGAGCCTGCCGAGCAACCCGACCACCGGTTTTCGCTGGGTAGTCGCCGATACTGCCCCAACCGTGCTGCGCAGCCTTGGCCCGGAGGTTTACACCACCCCGGAAGACGCCGGCCTGGTTGGCAGCGCGGGGAAATCCACCTGGCGTTACCAGGCTTATCAGGCCGGCCAGGCGCGCCTGCTGATGCAGTACCAGCGCCCCTGGGAAGCCGGGGTGCCCCCTGCCAAGACCATCAATTGCCAGGTCGAGGTTCGCTAGGCGCAAAGCCCTCCGCCCTGGCATTCCTGCCTGGGCTTTAGCGTTGAACAGCACGGGCGCGGGCCTGCCGGGGCATTATCCAGGTGGCCAGCTTGCCCCCGCATTCGCTCGACTGACGCCATTGGTCACCGCACATGGCGTGCAGCGCCCACCCAGGCCACGCGATGCATGGGAATAATGGGCGAAAAAAGAGAGCCCATCCCATGCGCATCCTGCTGCCCCTCCTCGCCCTTAGCGGTATTGCCCTGATAATCACCGGCCGCGCTGTCGGCCCTGAGTGGCTGTGCCTGCTGGGCAAGCCGCTGCCCATCGTCGCGTTGCTGCTGTGGCTGCGCCAGGCGCCGGCCGGACCGTACCGGCGGTGGATTGCCAGCGGCCTGGCACTGTCGCTGCTCGGTGACATGCTGCTGGAGTGGCCAGCCGACCTGTTCGTCTTCGGCCTCGGCGCCTTTCTGCTGGCCCACCTCGCCTACCTGGTCGCCTATCTCGGCAGCAGCCGGCGCCTGGCACCGGGCGCCCTGCTGCTGGCAGTAGTCGTCAGCGGCTGCATGTTCAGTGTGCTGGCCAGTGCCGGCCTGGGCGGCTTGCTGGTACCGGTGGCGTTCTACAGCCTGGCCATCGGCTGCATGTTGTGGCGGGCGCTGGCGCGCCTTGGCGAGCCCGCGATTGCACGGCAGTCAGCGTGGCTGGCGGCGATTGGCGCGCTGCTGTTCGTACTCTCGGACAGCCTGATCGGCATCAACCGCTTCGTCCTGCCGTTCGAGGGCGCCAGCGCGGCCATCCTGCTCAGCTACTGGCTGGGCCAGCTCGGTATCGCTGCCTCGGCCATGCGCCTGGCCGTCGTGCCTCAGCTCGACGCCAGCCTGGCGTCGTCTGCTTCGCTGCGGTAGATGCACAGGCGGTTGCGCCCGGCATGTTTGGCCTGGTAAAGCGCGGTGTCGGCGGCATGCAGCAGTGAGTCGGCCTGCTCGCCATCATCGGGGAACCAGGCCAGGCCCAGGGAAATGCTCACCGGCCCGAGCGGCTGGCCGCCATAACGAATCTGCAGGCGGCTGACCGAAAGACGCAGTGTTTCACAACGTTCGATGGCGTCTTCGCGGCTGATTTCCGGCAGCACCAAGGCAAACTCTTCGCCGCCATAGCGACACGCCAGGTCGCTGGTGCGCACATTGCGCTTCATTTCGATGGCCAGGTGACGCAGTACCAGGTCGCCAGCCTCGTGACCGAAGGTGTCGTTGAAACGTTTGAAGTGGTCGACATCCAGCAACACCACCGCCACCGGCTGCTGTTTGCGCGACGCCCGCAGCAACTCACGACGCAGTGTTTCATCAAGGAAGCGGCGGTTGTGCAAGCCGGTCAGGGCATCCACCAGTGACTGCTGACGCAAGCTGTCGCGCAGCGACAGGTTGGCTACGCCCAGCGATACCTGCTCGGCGAAGGCCTCGGCCAGCTCCAGGTCAGCCGTCGGCGCGCTGTTCAGGGTCAGCACCCCCAGCGGCTCGCCCTGTGCCATCAGCGGCACACACAGGTAACCCTGCTCGATCACGCTGCTACCAGCCAGGTGCGGGCATAACAGGTCCCGGTGCGCATCCTCCACATGGTGGCTCTGCCCCCGGCGGATGGCCCAGCAGGCCTGTGGCTCGAACATGTCCAGATCGCTCGGCCAGCCGCCCCAGTGGGCAACCGACTCCAGCACATCCCGCGAAGGGTGGAACAGCGAAAGGCAGCCCGCGTTATGCGGAAACAGCTGCTGGGAAAAACGGCTGATGATGCTGTAGCACTCGTCGAACTGGTTGACCGAATGCAGGGCGCCGGCCATGCGGCTGAGCAGGGAAATCTCGCGATTACGCAACTCCAAACGCTGCATGCCGCCTGCCAGCTGGTCGGTCAGGCTCTGCAGGTCGCGCTGCGAGCGGCGACTATCACTCAGGGTGCGGAAGGTGAAATAGAACAGCAGGCCGATCATCAGCAGGTCGAGCACTGCAATCACCAGCAGCAGCACCAGCCCCAGACGCTCCTGCCAGCGCATGTCCTGCTCAAGCAGCAACAGGCGTTGTTCGAGCACCGTCTGCAGATTGGCAGCCTTGTGCCGTATGGTGTCCATCAGCTGCTTGCCCTTGCCGAGGGAAATGCGCTGGCTGGCCGACTCCAGCCCTTCCTCGCGACGCACCTGGATGACCTCGTTGAAGTAGCTGCGCTGCTCGGCAATCAGCGGTTCCAGGGCGCTCAGGCTAGGCCCTAGTTCCGTGTCCTGCTTGAACTCCTGCTGCAGCTGCAGCATCAGCCGGTCAACATCGACAAAACCCTGGTACAGCGGCGTGAGAAAGTCCTCGCGGCCGGTGATGGTGAAGCCACGCTGGCCCGTTTCACCATCCTTGATCGCCGACAGCAACGACTGCACCTGGCTATAGCGGTGTTCCTGCCACTCGTACTCAGCCCGCACCTCGCCAATGCGGTGGCTGCTGTACAGCGGTGCCAGGATATTCAAACCCAGCAGGATGATGACCAGCACAAAGCCAGTCTGCAGGCGGGTGGCGGCATTCATGACAATGGCGGATGTCCTTGGGCAGATCTCTATCAAGCTTAACCCCTGATGACAGATTGCGCGGGACTGATTCGCCTGCGCCTGTATCAGCGGTGAAACGGCATGCTCGCCATAAATCGTCTATAGAGAGAAAGCACACCTAAAAGGAGAACGCGATGAAGGGCATCATGTGGTCGATTGCGGTGATCACTACAAGCCTGTTGTGTGGTTGTGGCAGCCTGCTGCCGAGCGAGCAAGCCGAGGCGCAATCCCCCTTCAACGACTATCTCGACGCGGAAATCCGCTACTCCCAGGCCCAGCCCGGCAAGACGACCCGTTCCGAACTGTTCAGCCTGGGTTTCGATCCGCTGACCCAGGGCAACGGCAAGATGCTGTCGTTCATCGACATCCGCCTGATGTTCGTCCAGGCCAATATCCCCATCGATTACCTGCCGGACGGCCTGGTGAAGTGCCTGGAGGCCAAGGACCGCTGCATTGGCTACGCCTTCGACTTCAACAAGACCGATACACAGCGCACGGGCAACTTCTGGGCCGACATCTTCAACTTCCGCAAACAGCGCGAACTCAAGGGCTGGGCCTTCCGCGCGGTATTCGTACTGGTCGACGACACGCTGGTGCACAAGGTCAGCAATGGCGAGCCGAACATCCGCCGCCACGAGGTCAAGCGCAACCCGCTGGGCCCGCTGCAAGGCGCTGGCGAGTTCTTTTCCGATCAGTTGAAGTGATGGGATTTGGGCCACGGCGATCACTTCGCTAGAATGCCGCCCTTTCCGCCCCGACGACGCCACCGTGAAACAGACTCCCGACCGCCTCTTCTCCCAGCCCCTCGAACAGGTGCCGGACTTCGCCTTCAACGAAGACGTGGTCAAGGTCTTCCCGGACATGATCAAGCGCTCGGTGCCGGGCTACCCGACCATCGTCGAGAACCTCGGTGTGCTCGCCGCCCAGTTCGCCCAGCCCAACTCGGTGCTGTACGACCTCGGCAGCTCGCTCGGCGCAGTCACCCAGGCCCTGCGCCGGCATGTGAAGAGCGAAGGCTGCCGGGTGATCGCGATCGACAACTCGCATGCCATGGTCGAGCGCTGCCGCGAATACCTGCATGCCCAGGACTCGATGTTCCAGGAGCTGCTGCCGGTCGAGGTGATGGAGGGCGACATCCTTGCCCTGGAATTCCAGCCGACCTCCCTGGTGGCGCTCAATTTCACTCTGCAATTCATCCCTCCGGAACAGCGCCCGGCGCTGCTCCAGCGCATCCGCCAGGCTCTGCTGCCAGGCGGCGCGCTGATTCTCTCGGAAAAAATCCGTTTCGAAGACAGCACCGAGCACGAGCTGCTCGGCGACCTGCATATCGCCTTCAAACGTGCCAACGGCTACAGCGACCTGGAAATCGCCCAGAAGCGCAGCGCCATCGAAAACGTGATGAAGCCCGACAGCCTGGAGCAGCACCGCGAACGCCTGCTGGCCGCCGGTTTCAGCCGCGTGGTGCCGTGGTTCCAGTGCATCAACTTTGCCTCGCTGATTGCCCTGCCATGATCGCCCATCTCGACCTCGACACCCTGCAACAACACCTGGCCGGTAGCCCGCTGCAAGACTGGGCCGCCGACCTGCCCGGGCAGATCGACGCCAAGCTGGCGGTCGGCCACGGCGACCTGCAACGCTGGTTCGCCGCCGTACAGGCGCTACCCGACCTGCGCGTGGACCAACAGGATCTGCGCGATGCCCTGCTGCTCGATGGCGCCTGCGACGACGCCACCCGTGGCGCGCTGAAAACTGCGCTGCAGGGCCTGATCCCGTGGCGCAAGGGGCCGTTCGAGCTGTTCGGCGTGCATATCGATACCGAGTGGCGTTCGGACTGGAAATGGTCGCGGGTCGCTCCGCATCTGGACCTGAAGAACAAACGCATCCTCGATGTCGGCTGTGGCAACGGCTACTACCTGTGGCGCATGCTCGGCGCCGGCGCCGGCTGCGTGGTGGGCGTCGACCCCAACTGGCTGTTCCTCAACCAGTTCCTCGCCCTCAAGCACTTTCTCCCCGACCTGCCCGCCTGGCACTTGCCGCTGGCACTGGAGGAGCTGCCGGCCAAACTGGAAGGTTTCGACACGGTGTTCTCCATGGGGGTGCTCTATCACCGCCGCTCACCCATCGACCACCTGCTGGAACTCAAGGACTGCCTGCTCAAGGGTGGCGAGCTGGTACTGGAAACCCTGGTCGTGGAGGGCGATGCCCAGCAGGTGCTGATGCCCGAGGACCGTTACGCGATGATGCGCAACGTGTGGTTCCTGCCATCGGTGCCCGCACTGGAGTTGTGGCTGCGCCGCGCCGGCTTCGTCGACGTGCAGTGCGTGGACGTTTCCACCACCAGCGTCGAGGAGCAGCGCGCCACCGACTGGATGCGCTTCCAGTCGCTGCCCGACTTCCTCGACCCGGCCGATCACGGCCGCACCATCGAAGGCCTGCCGGCACCGACCCGCGCCGTGCTGGTGGCCCGCAAGCCGTAAAGCGCGGGCCCCGCTGGGCTCAACCACAACCCATGCCAGGCTGTACATCGCGATGCGAACCGCAACACGACGCTGGGGGTCTACCGCTTGAGTGCACCGGCACTGGCAGGCCAGTGCTAAGGTGCATACACCCACCACAAGGAGAATCCCATGCCCTGGTATGCCTGGCTGATCATCGCCCTGGCCCTCGGTTCGATCGTCGGCGGCCTGTTGTTGTTGCGCGACAGTGCGCAGAAGCTGCCACTGAGCGAGGAACAGCTCAAACGCATCCACGAGCGCAATCTGGAGCAAGACGCCAAAGATGCGGAAAACCGCTAGAAACCTGGGCTCCGCAAAACTGACAAGGATGTTTGATGGCCCCGCTGCACCTGCGCCTGCTGCTCCCGGTACTGGCCCTCGGCCTGGGGGTGGCGTTCGGTTTTATCTCCCCGCTCGGCCTCGCCCTGGCCGGCGTCTATATCGCCTGGATACTGCTGGCTGAAGAACCACTGCCGCACTGGCTGTGGTGGTCAATCGGCCTGATCGGCAGCATTGCCCTGGCCGCCCACCAATTGCCCGGTTTCAGCGCCACAGCCTTTGGCCCTGCGCAGCAATTCAGCGCGGATGCCATGCCGGTGGCCCTGCGCCTGTCGTGGGACAAGCTGCTGGTCGGCCTGACCTTGCTCGCCTGGTGGCTGGGCCGCCCGCCCGAACCCGCACGCCAGCCGCGTCTGCTGCTGGTGGTAATGCCCGCAACCCTGGTGCTGGTGCCCCTGCTGGCCTGGGCCCTGGGATTGGTGGGCTGGCAGGTGAAATGGCCTGAGCAACTCTGGCTATGGCTGGCGCTGAACCTGGGCGTGGCCGTGCTGGCCGAGGAATTGCTGTTTCGTGCCTGGCTACAACCCGTACTGGTGCGGCGCCTGGGCAGTGGGCCCGGCCTGCTGCTGGGTGCCGCGCTGTTCGGCGCTGCGCATCTGCCCTTCAGCCCGCTATTTGCTGTGGTGGCAGCGCTGGCTGGGCTGGGTTATGGCTTGGCCTTCCACCTGAGCGGCCGTTTGTGGCCAGCCTTGCTCCTGCACGGCGCGGTCAATCTGCTGCACTTCGTGCTGCTGAGCTACCCGCTACGCGTGGCGTCACCTTGATCGCGTAAGGCGCGAAGATTCGCTTCAACTCACCATCGTCGCGCAGCTCCTGGAGCAACTGACGAAAGCGCTCGGCAGTGATCGGTGCCTGCGGACGCAGGATCGCGTAATGCCGGTAAACCTGGTCGGCCCAGGTGGAAATCAGCAACTGCGCCTCCACCTGAGGGTACTCGCGCAAGTAACCCTCCAGCCAGGAGCGAGTGAGCGGGGCAACATCGGCCCGCCCGCGCAGTACCAGGTTGAGGGTACTTTCGTTGGAATAAGTGAGCTGCGCCTTGAAGTTGCGCTCCAGCCAGTCCGGGTCATTGTTGAAACCGGCGAAACCGTAGTGGTAACCGTTGAGCAGTGCCAGACGCTTGTCCTGCAGATTGTCGAAGTAATTTTGCGTGCGCCCCGGCTGGGCGCGGGCAATGAACACCTCGCTGTCCTCCAGTCCCAGATCGATGCGCACACCGGCAATCCCCTGCCAGCTCCAGTCAGGGTTCTCGAAAATGGCGATATCGAAGCGGCCGCTCTTGAAGTCGTCTAAGCGGCGATTGAGCGAGGTGGGACGCAAGTCGAACTGGTAGTCGCCCTGGATCCGGTTGAGCGAATCGACCAACTCGACCAGCAAGCCGCGCTGCGCGTCCTGCTCAGGCCTGACCACATAAGGGGGAAACTGCACCGCGGCAATCAGCACCCGCTGCGCCGCCGCTACCGGCAAGCTGGTGCTGAGGCTCAGCGCCAGCAGCAATACGCCCAGACAACCCTGTCCAATGCGCTGCATATTGACCTCATAGACAACTTATCAACGTGCCGAGCCTAGCCCAGCTCACTGCAGCTGCATAGGGTTGGCGCGTTCCTGCTCATCCTGCTGCGACAGCTGCAAATAGTAACGCTGCAACAGGGCCTGCAACTTGCCGCTGCCCTTGAGCCCGGCGAACAATGCGCTCAACTGCTCGGCATTGATCGGCCCTGCGGGGCGCAGCAAGGCATGGTGGTGATAGACCTGATCGATGCGCTGCGACACCAGCAGCTGGCGTTGCTCATCGGGATGTTGCTGCTGGTAGATGCGCAGGTAGGAGCGCGGGATCACGCTGAGGTCCGCGCGATCATGCAGCAGCATCAGCAGGTTGCTGTCGTGGGAATAGGTGAGCACCGCGTTGAAACGGCTCGAGAGAAAGTCCTGATCGGCATTGAAACCGGCAAACCCGTAGTGATAGCCGCTGTACAGGGCCATCCGCTTACCGCGCAGACTGTCGAAATACTCCTGCGCACGCCCAGGTACGGCGCGCGTGACATAGACTTCGGCGTCGGCCACCTGCATGTCGTACTGCTCGAGGCGGATGCCCTTCCAGCCCCACTCCGGCGACTCGAAGAGAATCAGGTCATAGCGTTCCTGAATGAAGTCGCGATAGCGCCGGGTCACCGAGGTGGGCACCAGCTCGAAATGGTAGTTGGGCTGGGCCTGGTTCAACTCGGCCAGCAGATCCGGCAGCAAGCCCGTCGGCTCAGCACTTTCCGGTTTGAGCACATAGGGCGGGAAATGATAGGCACCCACCCGCACCGACTGCGCGGCCGACACCAGCGACACGGCGCACAGCCCCAAAAGCAGCAGGCAGCATTTAGCAAGCACACGCAGCACAAGCACCTCGGACAGGCTAGTGAACAGGGTACGACAGCCGTTACGACGACACTTCCCTATCAGGGCCGTCTCTCCATCACCTCGCCTGGCGAGAGGATGGACACGCCCCGCTACCACTCCTGACCATACAGCCAACGTTTGCAGCCTAGTCCAAGAACCTGCACACGACTTTTTGCACTAAAGCCAAACCCGGGATCGTGACCAGCTTCGACGCCGATCAGCCTTCCTTGATCACCAGCGTCAGCGCCTGCTCTGCCAGTTCATCGAGGCTCATCTTGCCGTCCTGGCGGAACCAGGTGGTACTCCAGCTCAGCGCCCCGGTGAGGAAGCGCCGCAGGATGAACGGATCGCCTTTGACATAGCCCGCTGCGCGCGCCTCGCCCAGCACGTCCAGCCAGATCTGCTCGTAGGTATCGCGCAGCGCGAGGATGTGCGCACGACCTTCCTCGGACAGCGAGCGCCATTCGTAGACCAGCACGGCCATGGCCTCGCCGGTACCGCCCATGATCGATTGCAGCTCGCAGCGGATCAGCGCCAGCACCCGCTCGCGCAGGTTGGCGGCATCGGCCAGTGCGGCATGCATCAACGCGGTGTTGTAGCGCACGGTTTCTTCCATCACCGAACGGAGGATCTCGTCCTTGCTCTTGAAGTGGTGAAAGATGCTGCCGGACTGGATACCCACGGCGCCTGCCAGGTCACGCACCGTGGTGCGCTCGTAGCCCTTGCTGCGGAACAGATGGGCAGCGGTTTGCAGCAGCTTGCCGCGCGGGCTTTCCGGGTCGGTGACCTGGCCCTCGCTGACCAGCTTCTGCATCACGGCACGGGCCTTGTGATCGTCCAAACTCGTTTTCTCCGCACGGGAAAGGGGGCGGAACGCCAGAACCGGCGCGCCTTGGGAACTGATGAGGCGAAATTTACGGGGCGCAAGCAACCCAAGCAAGCGCTTGGGTAAAAAGTTGCACTCGGGACTTTCAAACCAAGCGCTTGCTTGGTAATGTTTCACCACCTTCTGGCGTCGATGGAATAACCATAATGAGCAAGACCATCCGCATCGGCTGCGCCTCCGCGTTCTGGGGCGACACCTCCACAGCCGCCGCCCAGCTTGTCCGTGGAACCGAGTTGGATTACCTGGTATTCGACTACCTGGCCGAAATCACCATGTCGATCATGGCCGGGGCCAAGATGAAGAAGCCCGACGAAGGCTACGCCACCGACTTCGTCGAGGTGCTCACCCCGCTGCTGCAGGACATCGCCGCGAAGAACATCCGCGTCATCAGCAACGCCGGTGGAGTCAACCCGCAGGCCTGCGCCAATGCCCTGGCCGCTGCCTGCGCCAAGGTCGGCGTCGACCTGAAGATCGCCGTACTGCATGGCGACAATCTGCAACCCAAGCTCGGCGAACTGGCCAAGGCCGGCACCACGGAGATGTTCAGCGGCGCCCCGCTGCCGCCGATGTGCGTATCGGTCAACGCCTACCTTGGCGCGCCGGGTATCGTCGAAGCGCTGAAGCTCGGCGCCGACATCGTCATCACCGGCCGCGTGGTCGATAGCGCAGTGGTCAGCGCCGCGCTGGTGCACGAATTCGACTGGGCCTGGAACGACTACGACAAGCTGGCCCAGGCCGCTCTCGCCGGGCACATCATCGAATGCGGCGCGCAGTGCACCGGCGGCAACTTCACCGACTGGCGCGACGTGCCGGACTACGAGCACATCGGCTTCCCGGTGGTGGAAGTCAGCGCCGACTCAAGCTTCATCGTCGCCAAGCCTGCAGGCAGCGGCGGCCTGGTCACGCCCTTCACCGTCGGAGAGCAGATGCTCTACGAGATCGGCGATCCGCGCGCCTACTACCTGCCCGACGTGATCTGCGACTTCACCCGGGTCAGCCTGACCCAGGCCGGCCAGGATCGGGTCCAGGTGCAGGGTGCGAAAGGCCTGCCGCCGACCGACCAATACAAGGTCAGCGCCACCTACCCGGAAGGCTTCCGCTGCACCGCCAGTTGCCTGATCGCCGGCATCGACGCCGTGGCCAAGGCCGAACGGGTCAGCCAGGCGATCATCGCCAAGACCGAGGAAATCTTCGCCGAACGCGGCTGGGGCCCGTACCGCGAGGTGAATATCGAATTGCTCGGCGCCGAGGCCACCTACGGCCCGCGCGGCCAACGCCAGGACACCCGCGAAGTGGTGATCAAACTGGCCGTGCGCCACGCCAAGAAAGAAGCGCTGATCCTGTTCTCCCGCGAGATTGCCCAGGCCGCCACCGGCATGGCACCGGGGCTGACCGGCATCGTCGGCGGTCGGCCGACCGTGTACCCGGTGATCCGCCTGTTCTCCTTCCTCACCGACAAAAGCAATTGCAGCCTGGAGGTCAGCCTCGGCGAACAGCGCCAGCCGGTCACCCTGCCGCAACTGGAGCTGTTCAGTGCCGAGCAGATGGCCGCCGCCAACGAGCCGCCATCGCCCCAGGGCATTGCCGACAGCAGTGTGCCGTTGATCAAGCTGGCCGTGGCCCGCTCCGGCGACAAGGGCAACCACAGCAATATCGGTGTGATGGCCAGAAAGCCCGAGTACCTGGCGTGGATCGCCGCTGCGCTGAGCGAAGGCGCCGTGGCCGAATGGATGCAGCACGTGATCGACGGCCCGACCGGCAAAGTCAGCCGCTGGTACCTGCCGACCAGCCACAGCCTCAACTTCCTGCTAGAGAACGCCCTGGGCGGCGGTGGCGTGGCCAGCCTACGCATCGACCCGCAGGGCAAGGCCTTTGCCCAGCAGTTGCTGGAGTTCCCGATTCCGGTGCCGCGCGCGCTGGCTGACAGCCTGTAACAAGGACAATAACAATGGCATACGACTCAGTCTTCAAACCCGGCCTGTTCGCCGGCCAGACCATCCTGGTCACCGGCGGCGGCAGCGGCATCGGCCGCTGCGTGGCCCATGAACTGGCCCACCTGGGCGCCCACGTGGTGCTGGTCGGGCGCAAGCTGGAAAAGCTGGAAAAGACCGCCGGCGAAATCGCCGAGGACGGTGGCAGCGCCAGCTTTGCCGTGTGCGACATCCGCGAGGAAGAAGCGGTCAAGGCGATGGTCAAGGCGGTGGTCGGCGAGCGCGGACCGATCCATCACCTGGTCAACAACGCCGGCGGCCAGTTCCCCGCGCCGCTGGTGTCAATCAACCAGAAAGGCTTCGAGACGGTGGTGCGCACCAACCTGGTCGGCGGTTTCCTGATCGCCCGCGAAGTGTTCAGCCAGAGCATGAGCAAGACCGGCGGCAGCATCGTCAACATGCTCGCCGACATGTGGGGCGGCATGCCCGGCATGGGCCACTCCGGCGCCGCCCGCGCCGGCATGGAGAACTTCACCAAGACCGCCGCC
>JBBNAI010000114.1:0-2580 GCA_037994305.1 Pseudomonas sp.
TTGAGCAGCAGGGACGGGTTGGTAGTGGCGTCCACCGGCTTGAGACGGCTGATGGCGTCGAAGTCACCGGTGTCGGCAACCACGGTGGTGAACTGTTTGAGTTGATCCAGCTTGGAAGTCATGACAAAGCCCTGTCGTGGCGAATGTCATGACCTTACCCGAGCCGAGCAGGCCGCTCAACGGCCTGGCGTGGGCATTTGCGGCTTTCAGCGGCCTGTTAGCAGTTCGCCTGCCTGGTCGAGCAGCGCCAGCGGGTCTTCGCTCTTGTGGATGTCGACCGAGAGCAGTTGGCGGAAACGGCGTGCGCCAGGGAATCCCTGGCCTAGACCCAGCATGTGGCGGGTGATGTGGTGCATCAAGCCGCCGCTGGCAATGTGCTGCTCGATGTAGGGCCGCATCCGTGCCAGGGCGTCGGCCCGACTGAGTAGCGGTTGCTCGAGGCCGAACAGCAGCTGATCAACCTGCGCGAGCAGGTAGGGGTTGTGGTAGGCCTCGCGTCCCAGCATCACACCATCGAAGGTAGTCAGATGCTGCTGGCATTCTTCCAGGGTCTTGATCCCACCGTTAAGGATGATCTCCAGGTCGGGGAAGTCCTGTTTTAGCTGCGCGGCCACGTCGTAGCGCAGGGGTGGAACCTCGCGGTTTTCCTTGGGCGAAAGGCCTTCGAGAATGGCGATGCGGGCATGTACGGTGAAGCTGGTGCAGCCGGCATCGCGTACCGTGCCGACGAAGTCGCACAGCTCGGCGTAGCTGTCACGGCCGTTGATGCCGATACGGTGCTTGACCGTGACCGGGATACTCACCGCGTCCTGCATGGCCTTGACGCAATCGGCCACCAGCTGCGGATGGCCCATCAGGCAGGCACCAATCATATTGTTCTGCACCCGGTCGCTGGGGCAGCCGACGTTCAGGTTGACCTCATCGTAGCCGTGCTCTTCGGCCATTTTCGCGCAGGCCGCCAGCTCACTCGGGTTGCTACCGCCCAGTTGCAGGGCCAGCGGGTGTTCGCTCTGGTCGTAGCGCAGGAAGCGCGCGGCATCGTTATGCAGTAGGGCGCCGGTGGTGACCATCTCGGTGTACAGCAGTGCCTGGCTGGAAAGCTGGCGAAGGAAGTAGCGGCAGTGGCGGTCCGTCCAATCCATCATCGGCGCAACACTGAATCGCCTAGATATAATATCTTGATTTGATTGAATATTTTTCAAATCTAATAATCCAAAGAACGAGCGTGCGCAACGCGAAGTGCACACGCGAGGCGCGTACGGTATATGGGAGCCGCATTATACAGACGTACTCGCGTGCACATTGGTTGTGCATCAGATGGCGTAAATTGAAAGTCCGCTTAGAGCCGGAAAATTAAATCTGGCCCCATTCTTTTTCATCCGTCCCAGTCTCAATTGCGCACAGCTTCAGCGATTACGCCCCAACGCTTCATGGCTGCTGACCCAATCCCCGGCCAAGATGGCGGAGGTCAGCGACACATCTCCCGCCAGCACTACCGCGGCAATGATTTCCGCCAGTTTGTCCGCTTTGCCAGTGCCAAAACAGCCGAGCATTTCCAGGCATTCGCGCTGGGTTGGCAGGCTGGTACCGCCGCCGTGGGTGGCGCAAATCACGGCGGGCAGGGTTACCGACCAGTAGTAATCACCGTTTTCCAGCAACTGTCCGTAGGTGATGCCGCCGTGTGATTCGGCGACGTTGGCCGCATCCTGCCCAGTGGCGATAAACATCGCCGCCAAGCCGTTGGCAGAGTGTGCACCGCTATAGGCAGAGCCGGCTTGCATGGCCCCCACGGCGGCAATCTGCCGGTAGCGATAGAGGTTGGCGGGGTCAACGCGTAGCAGTTCATGGGCCACTTCGCGCTTGAGGGTGAACTCGGCAATCACCCGTTTGCCACGGGTCTGGATCATGTTCATGGCCGAATGTTTTTTGTCGGTGTCGATGGCCCCGGAGAGGATATATCGCGGCTGTAGTGGGTGATTGGCCTTGATCCATTCACAGGCGGCGTAGGTTGCCTTGCTGGTCATGTTCTGCCCGGCGGCATCGCCAGTGGTGTAGCAGAAACGGGTGTAGAGCATGTTCGCCACAGGGTACTGCTCGATCTCGAACAGCTTGCCACTGCGGGTGGTGGTCTCACTCACGGCCTTGATTGTTTCGAACTCGCTGACCAGCCAGGCGCCGAATTCGCGGGCCTGCAAGGCATCGGCAAACAGAAACACCGGGGCCCGTTGCATGGAGTGTTTGACCACTGTGGTCTTCACCCCGCCAGAGGCGCTGATGGCGCGCATGCCGCGGCTGTAGCTGGCCAACAGCGTGCCTTCGGTGGTGGCCATGGGGATATAGAAATCGCCCTGCGCGTGTTCGCCTTCGATGCGGATGGGGCCAGCGAGGCCCAGCGGCATTTGCACCACGCCAATAAAGTTTTCGATATTGCCCCGGGTAACCTCGGGGTCGATGGCGTACTTGCCCACCGTCTCCAGCGAGGCACCGGTTTGCGCCTTGATGAAGTCGCGGCGGATACCGGCCTGCTCGTCAGAGTAGTCGTTGGAAGTATTGCGGGGAATCGGGGCGCCTCTGGACATC
>JBBNAI010000115.1:0-7811 GCA_037994305.1 Pseudomonas sp.
CGGGCAAAGATTGCGCCGCTGCTCCAGAGCAGGACGAACAGGGTGGTCGAGGCAAGCGTGCCCCAGGAATTTTTAGCGAAAGCCATGATGAATACCTGTCGAAAGCAAAACAGCTTCGTCGGCGCAATGCTGCGCGCGGGCCAATGGTGCAGGGACGAAGCGTGAGTGGGCGCGGGGCCCGATCAGCCGTGGGCTGGCGGCGGAGGCGGTGTGCCGCAGCGGATGCTGGGTGGGTCGACAGGTGGCGCAGCGGAGCACAGGGCCGGGCACGCGTAATCGCCGAACGGGTCGGTGATCGAGGCAGCTGCGGCGCGGGTGTGGAGGTACATGCTGGTGATCCGTTGGCGCCCAGGGTGGGCAAGGCGAAAGTAGCGTTTCCTGTCTGCTGGGTCAATTCAGGTGCTGGCGCTTTGCGTGTCGACAGGCTATTTCTGCAGGCCGGCAAGGAGAGGCTGCGTTATGGGTGAACCGCATTGGCAGGGCGAACTCTGGTTGGCACGCGATTTTTGCCTGCTCGCCGGGGTAACCGGCGATACCCGGCCGCATGCGCACTATGCCCATCAGGCCATGCTGGGGTTGGCTGGGGAGCTGAGCCTGGACGTTGCGGGTCAGCCGCTCAGTGGGCGCTGCCTGCTGGTGGAGTCGATGTGTGAGCATGCTTTTGTCGAAAGCGGCCAACCGCTGCTAGCGGTGTATGCCGAGCCGCTGGCATTTACCGTCGATACGTTGCGTGGCCTGCTGCTCGATGCACAAGCGCAGCCTCTGGCGTTGGCCGCCCGTCTCCAGGCGTTGCCTCGTCAACGTCTGGACGGCCGGGTCGAGAAAGCCTTGCAGGCCGTCGATGAGCAACTGCAGGACAAGCTCAGTGCTGTCGCCCTGGCGCGCCAGGTCAGTTTGTCGCTGAGCCAGCTGGAGCGCTTGTTCGGCGAGCAGGTTGGCTTGTCGGTGCGGCGCCTGGTGTTGTGGCGGCGTTTGCGCCTGGCGCTGGCGATCGGCTTGTCCGGCGTGGCCCTGACCGAGGCGGCACATGCCGCCGGCTTTGCCGATTCGGCGCATTTCTCCCGCACGGTACGCAGCATGTTCGGCGTTCGCGCACAGGCACTGCGGCAGCTGCGCCTACACCTGCTCGACTGAGCCACTCAGTGCGGCCGGCGGGGTAACCGTTGGCGTATGCCGGGGCGGTCGGCGAAAGGGTTCGAGCAACTGCGCCAGGTAACCATCTGGGTAATCCGGACGACTGCCAATGCCCAGGTCGTCGCTGGCCAGTCGATAGTCAGGGTGGGCGAATGCGGTACCGAACAGGCGATCCCAGACGCTGAAGAACAGGGCGAAATTGACGTCGCCGAGCTTGCCGTATTTCAGGTGGTGGAAACGATGCACCGGGGCCCAGGCGAACAGGTGGCGCAGCGCACCGATGCGCATGTCGACATTGCTGTGCTGCAGCAGCAATTGCACGGCAATGGCGAAGGCCAGCAGGGCGGCGATCTGCACCGGCATACCGAGCAGAAGCAGCGGTGCGGTGCCAGCGGTGGCTTCCAGTGCCTGGTGCAGCGGATGCTTCATCAGACCGTTCAGGCCATACATCCGCCGCACGCTGTGGTGCACCGCATGCAGGCGCCAGAGCAGAGGGCTGCGGTGGCTGAACCAGTGCATCAGGGTGATGCCGAAATCGGCCACGATGATTGCCAGCAGCAGTTGCAGCCATAGCGGCCATTCATTGGGCCACAGGTCGTTGCCGGGCAGCAGGGCGGCCAGTAGGGGAATGCTGGCCACGCCGAGGCTGTTCAGGCCTTCATTGATGGTGGCATGCAGGGCGTCGCGCCAGCGGTCGTTATCTGGCTGATTCCAGTCGCATTGATAGGGCAGCCAGGTTTCGGCGCAGAAGGACAAGCCGATGGCGCCCAGCAGCAGGGCTGGCAGCAGCCAGAAACCAAGGTGCAGGTAGCCCACCAGCCAGGTGGCCAGGCCGATCAGGCCAAAACAGAAGCAGGGGGCGTAGAGGACTCGCAACAGATAACGCATGGCGCTCTCCTGGATGGGGGAGAGCGCAGTCTGCGTTTGCCTCATGGCGGCGCGCTTGAACAAACCGCGCAGCCACGTGGGAGTCAGACTTCGCTGGACGCGGCATCCAGTTCGGCGAGGGCGTCGGGCTGGTTCTTGAAGGCCTTGGCGAAGGTGTCGCGGTTTTTCGCCATGAAGATGCCGAGTTCCTCGACCTGCTCCTCGTTCAGCGAAGGCACCGCCTTGTGCAGGGCATCGGACAGGGCTTCGGCCAGTTCCAGCATCTTGTCGTAACGATCGGCTTCGGCTTTATCCATGAACAGGCGCTCCGGATCGCGACTGCTGCGGTACACCACTTCGACGGCCATTCATCACCTCATTCCTGTATCGTTTGGAAATAAACACTGTATTTGCATACAGTAATTGAATGCTTGGATACGTTGCAAGGGTTACGCCAGTCTAGTGCGCTGTTTGTATGCCGCAGCATTGAAAAAGGCGCCCGGAGGCGCCTTTTTCGTTCGGTTACGGACGTATTTCGATCAACGTGCCGTCTTTCACCACGCTCCACAGTTCGCGCATGTCGACGTTCTTCATGGCGATGCAGCCTTCGGTCCAGTCGAGGGTGTGGAAGTACCACTCGGGGTATTCATCATCCAGCGGCGTGCCGTGGATCATGATCATACCGCCCGGTGGCACGCCCTTCTTGCGCGCATTGGCGGCATCGCGGGCGTTGGGGTAGGAGATGTGCATGGCCAGGTTGTAGCGGTCGCTGACCTTGCGCCAGTCGATCCAATAGAAGCCTTCCGGGGTGCGGCTGTCGCCCTCGCGCAGCTTGGCGCCCTTGGGCTGCTGGCCCAGGGAGATGCGATAGGACTTGAGTACCTCACCGCGCGCCATCAGGTGCAGCTTGTGTTCGGATTTGATCACCAGCACCTTGTCCACTGCCTTGCCGCCCAGGGTTGGGGCGGTTGAAGCAGAGGCGAGGGTGGTGAGGGACAGACAAAGGACGGCGAGCAACCAGCGCATTACAGTGTTCCGCAATATTTCTCTGGCCTGAGGGTTCAGGCTGTTGTGGGGCGTGAGTCTGCCAATGCTGCCGCCGATGTTCAATCTCCGGGGGATTGCCGGTAGCCCGCTTGCCGGGCAAAAGCTCGCCGAACTGTCTGCTGCGGCCCTTGGCATGTTTTCATGGCGTGACATTCCTGAGCCGGTACCCATCCGATGATTCGTCCCCAGCATCTACGCGATTTGCTTCTGGCCGAAGGCAGCCACCCGCAGGGCCGGCCACACCTGAGCGCGGCCAGTGCTTTAGTGCGAGTCGGCGGGCTGCTCTACGTAGTGGCTGACGATGAGTTGCACCTGGGCATATTCGCCTCTACGGGTGAAGACCCTGGCCAACTGTTGCGCCTGTTTGCCGGTGAGCTGCCGCAGGATAAGGCCGAGCGCAAGGCGCTCAAGCCGGATCTGGAAGCCCTGGCGTTGCTCCCCACGATGCCGGGTTTTGCCCACGGCGCCTTGCTGGCGCTGGGTTCGGGCTCCAAGGCCAATCGGCAGGTGGCGGTGCTGCTGGCGCTGGGCGATGGCGGTCAGGTCGAAGGTGCGCCGCGCTTGTGCGATCTGGCGGCGCTGTACCAGCCGCTGCACGCGCACTTCGCCGATCTGAATATCGAGGGCGCGTTCCGGCTCGGTGAGCAATTCGTCCTGCTGCAGCGTGGCAATCAGGGGCAGGCCAGTAATGCACAAATCCGCTATGCCTGGCCGCAATGGCAGGCCTGGCTGCTGGGTGAGCTGGCTGAGCCGCCGACGCCGCTGGCAATCCAGGCCTTGGAGCTGGGCGAGTTGGCCGGTGTGGCCCTGGGCTTTACCGATGGCGCGGCGCTGGCCGATGGGCGCTGGTTGTTCAGCGCCGCCGCCGAAGACACCACGAACAGCTACAGCGATGGTGCCTGCCTGGGCACGGTGATCGGTCTGGTGGAGGCCGATGGCCAGGTCAGGCGTTTGGCCGAACTGGAGGGGCACTGGAAAGTCGAGGGGATTGCCCTGGCCGAGGATGGCCGGTTGTTGCTGGTGACCGATGCTGACGACCCGCAGACCGCCGCCAGCCTGCTATCTATCGACCTGTCTCTGCCGCGCTGAGTCTTACTTGGCCAGCGACACAGCCAGTTCGTCGACCTGGATGGCCCACTCCGCATCCCGCTGCAGGGCTTCCTTGAGGAAGCTGGCCTGGGCGGCGCTCCAGAACGGTGCTGCGGCGATGTTCTCGCCCTCGTTCAGGTGGTGGTCGCGGATAAACGCGGCGATTTCCTCGTGGCTGGAGGGCAGGCCGAGCTGCTCGAACAGGGTACGCAGGCTGTGGTGATTGCTGGTGTCCATGGTCGTTCTCCGGTGGTGGGGCGCAGGGGCTGCTGTCAGCCTCGCGGGCGCAGGGCTGCCAGGCCCTCGTTGCGGATCGGGTAGAGCTGCTCGCGGCGGTCGGCGAAATAGCACTGCAGAGTACGTCCGACCGTTGGGAAGGCTAGCTCGTTCCAGGGGATTTCGTGCTCGTGGAACAGCTTTACCTCGAGGCTTTCCTCGCCCGCGGCGAAATCCAGGTCGATCAACTCGGCGCGGAAGAACACATACAGCTGGCTGATATGTGGCAGGTCGAACAGGGTGTACAGCGCCAGGTCGCGTACGCGGGCGCAGGCTTCCTCGTCGGTTTCGCGGGCGGCGGCCTCGGCCAGGGTTTCACCGTTCTCCATGAAACCGGCCGGCAAGGTCCAATAGCCACGGCGTGGTTCGATGGCACGGCGGCACAGCAGCACCTGTTCGCCCCACACCGGCAGGCAGCCGGCGATCACCCGTGGGTTCTGGTAATGAATGGTGGTGCATTGCGGACAGACGAACCGTTGGCGGTTGTCGCCCTCGGGGATGCGTTGCTCCACCGGGCTGCCACATTGGCTGCAGAACTTCATGCCGACTCCTCTTGCGGGGCACTCATCTTGGCGCCGCCGAGCAGCCTCGGCAAGCCGTCCTGTCGGTACGGGGGTTGGGCGGTCGCACGGTTTCTGCCATGATGCCGGGAAGAAAAAGAGACCGAGAATTCCCATGCTCGACGAGCTGCTGCTACGCGTGCGCAGCCATAGTCCACGCATTTTGCCGGCCGATCAGCGCCTGCCGGAAGCGGCTGTGCTGGTACCGCTGACCCGCAGTGACGAGCCCGAACTGGTGCTGACCCTGCGCGCCAGTGGCCTGTCCACCCATGGCGGCGAAGTGGCCTTCCCCGGTGGTCGCCGTGACCCGGAGGACCGTGACCTGATCCATACCGCCTTGCGCGAGGCGGATGAAGAGATCGGCTTGCCGCCTGGCCTGGTCGAGGTCATCGGCCCGCTCAGCCCGCTGGTGTCGCGCTTCGGCATTCGGGTCACGCCCTATGTCGGGGTGGTGCCGGATTACGTCGAATACCGCGCCAATGATGATGAGATCGCCGCGGTGTTCAGCGTGCCGCTGCGCTTCTTCTGCGAAGACCCGCGCGAGGTCACTCATCGCATCGATTACGAAGGGCACAGCTGGTACGTGCCTTGCTACCACTACGAAGGCTACAAGATCTGGGGGCTGACGGCGGTGATGATCGTCGAATTGGTCAACCTGCTCTTTGACGCCGGCATCGATCTGCAGCAACCGCCGAAGTCGTCGGTGCGGATCGTCAAAGTCTGATTGCCGAGGAAATCACCATGAAGTACCGCCTGGGCGATGCCCGTGTACAAGCCCATGCCGAAAGCTGGATCGCCCCGACTGCTGCGGTGATCGGCAAGGTGCGCCTGGATAAGGGTGCCAACGTCTGGTTCGGCGCCGTGCTGCGCGGCGACAACGAGCTGATCCACATCGGCGAGAACAGCAACGTGCAGGACGGCACCGTGATGCACACCGACATGGGCTTTCCGCTGACCCTCGGCCAGGGCGTCACCGTCGGCCATAACGTGATGATGCATGGCTGCACAGTCGGCGATTACAGCCTGATCGGCATCAACGCGGTGATCCTCAACGGCGCCAAGATCGGCAAGTACTGCATCATCGGCGCCAACAGCCTGATCGCCGAAGGCAAGGAAATTCCCGATGGCAGCCTGGTCATGGGCAGCCCCGGCAAGGTGGTGCGCGAGCTGACCGAGCAGCAGAAGAAGATGCTCGAAGGCAGCGCCGCCCACTACGTGCACAACGCCCAGCGCTATGCTCGCGATCTGGTCGAGGACGTGGACTGATGGAGGCCGAACGCCCGGTCCGTTCGCCCTGCGTGAGCATTTGCGCGCTGGACGAGCAGGACATCTGCATCGGCTGCCAGCGCACGGCCGACGAGATTACCCGCTGGGGGCGCATGGACAATGCCGAGCGCCGCGCCGTGCTGCAGCTCTGTGTCGAACGCACCCAGGCCGCCGGGCAATTCCTGCAACAGCCCGTCAGCCACTGAATTTCCCCTTTCCCGCTGTTATCCCGAGGATGATGTGATGCCCCGTATCGGTACTCCGCTGTCGCCGTCTGCCACCCGTGTTCTGCTTTGTGGCTCTGGCGAGCTGGGCAAGGAAGTGGTGATCGAACTGCAACGCCTGGGCTGCGAAGTGATCGCTGTCGACCGCTATGCCAATGCCCCGGCCATGCAGGTGGCGCACCGCAGTCACGTCATCAGCATGCTCGACGGCGCCGCGCTGCGGGCGGTAATCGAGCTGGAGCAGCCGCATTACATCGTGCCGGAAATCGAGGCCATCGCCACCGATACCCTGGTCGAGCTGGAGGCCGAAGGCTTCACCGTGATTCCCAGTGCGCGTGCGGCCAAGCTGACCATGAACCGCGAGGGCATCCGCCGCCTGGCCGCCGAAGAGCTGGGCTTGCCGACCTCGCCGTACCGTTTCGCCGACTCCTTCGAAGAGTGCTGGGCGGCGGTCCAGGCGCTGGGTTTCCCGTGCCTGATCAAGCCGATCATGAGTTCCTCGGGCAAAGGCCAGTCACTGCTGAAAAGCATGGCCGACCTGCAAACCGCCTGGGATTACGCCCAGGCAGGCGGGCGTGCTGGTAAGGGGCGGGTTATCGTCGAGGGCTTCATCGACTTTGACTACGAGATTGCCCTGCTCACCGTGCGCCATGGCGGCGGCACCACCTTCTGCGCGCCGGTTGGCCATCGCCAGGTCAAGGGCGATTACCAGGAGTCCTGGCAGCCGCAGCCGATGAGCGACAAGGCGCGGGCCGAGGCCGAGCGCATTGCCCTGGCGGTCACCGGTTCGCTGGGTGGGCGTGGTCTGTTCGGCGTGGAGCTGTTCGTCAAGGGCGATCAGGTGTGGTTCTGCGAGATTTCCCCGCGTCCGCACGATACCGGGCTGGTCACGCTGATCTCCCAGGACCTGTCCGAATTCGCCCTGCACGCGCGGGCCATTCTCGGTTTGCCGATCCCATCCATTCGCCAATTGGGGCCATCGGCTTCGGCGGTAATCCTGGTGGAAGGCGAGTCGCAGCAAGTCAGCTTCGGTAATCTCGGCGCGGCCCTGGCCGAGCCGGATACGGCCCTGCGTCTATTCGGCAAGCCGGAAGTCAGCGGTCAGCGGCGCATGGGCGTGGCTTTGGCCCGCGATGAAAGCCTTGAGGCCGCCCGCGCCAAGGCAGCTCGCGCCGCCCAGGCTGTCAGCGTCGAGCTGTGACACGCCTGCGTGTGCTGGGGTGGTGGGGGCTGACCCTGAGCCTGGCGCCATTGGTGCTGCCCCAGGCGCTGTGGACCCGGCGCACGGCGTTGCGCTTGCCGCCGGCAGATGGTGAGCGGCAGGGCCTGGTTGGTGGCGATTTCGCGG
>JBBNAI010000116.1:0-14176 GCA_037994305.1 Pseudomonas sp.
CCATGCCCACGGCGATACCGGACGAGCCGTTGACCAGCAGGTTGGGGATCTTGGTCGGCATGACCGCCGGGATCTGCTCGGTGCCGTCGTAGTTGGGCACCCAGTCGACGGTTTCCTTGTCCAGGTCAGCCAGCAGCTCATGGGCCAGCTTGGCCATGCGCACTTCGGTGTATCGCATGGCTGCGGCGTTGTCGCCGTCCACCGAACCGAAGTTGCCCTGACCGTCGACCAGCATGTAGCGCAGCGAGAACGGCTGGGCCATACGCACGATGGTGTCGTAAACGGCAGTATCACCGTGCGGGTGGTATTTACCGATGACGTCACCGACCACACGGGCGGATTTCTTGTACGCCTTGTTCCAGTCGTTGCCCAGCTCGCTCATGGCGAACAGCACCCGGCGATGCACGGGCTTCAAGCCATCACGCGCATCCGGCAGAGCACGCCCGACGATTACGCTCATCGCGTAGTCGAGGTAGGACTGTTTCAGCTCGTCTTCGATATTGACCGGGAGGATTTCTTTGGCCAGTTCGCCCATGAGAAGCCAGGTTCCTTATTCTGGTGAAACCCCGTCGCACCCATCCTGGGCGAAACCGGAGTCCGTCGCCGTCGCTCCTGTGTGGCAGCGACTGACGACAAATCAACGAGTTAAGCAAACAATTCGCGCTATTTAAGCCGCCTCTGGGAGGCTGCCTGAGAACTGCCGGAGCTTACCACAGCCACCCGCCCAGACCTACCCCGCCGGACAGGCTGAGCAATGCGTCAGTGCAGACGCTTGCGACACATCAATTGCGCCATTTTCGCCGCATCCGGCCGCTCGACCACGCCCTTTTCGGTGACGATCGCGTCAATCAAGTCTGCCGGCGTGACATCGAACACCGGATTGACTGCATCCACGTCGGCCGCGATGCGCTGACCACCGACTTCCAGCAACTCGCGCGGGTCGCGCTCCTCGATGGGAATGTCATCGCCATTCTCCAGCCCCATGTCGATCGTCGAGCTGGGCGCCACCACCATGAAACGCACGCCGTGGTGCATGGCATTGACCGCCAACTGATAGGTGCCGATCTTGTTGGCCACATCGCCATTGGCAGTGATGCGATCGGCACCGACGATGACCCAGGTGATACCCCGGGTCTTCATCAGGTGCGCCGCTGCGGAATCCGCATTGACACTGACCGGGATGCCCTCACCCAGCAATTCCCAGGCGGTCAGGCGCGACCCCTGCAGCCAGGGCCGGGTCTCGTCGGCGTAAACCCGCTCGACCAGCCCCTCCAGGTACGCCGCACGAATCACCCCCAGCGCCGTACCGAAGCCGCCAGTAGCGAGGGCGCCGGTATTGCAGTGGGTGAGGATGTTCTGTGAGTTGCCCTGGTGCTTGCGAATCAGCTCCATGCCCAACTGAGCCATGGTCAGGTTGGCCTCGCGATCGCTCTGGTGAATACCGACAGCCTCAGCCTCCAGCGCCGCCAGGGGCGACTCACCGCTCTTCAAGCGCTGCAGGCGCTCACGCATGCGCTCCAGCGCCCAGAACAGATTGACTGCCGTCGGTCGCGACTCGGCCAGCACGGTGAAATCATCTTCCAGCGCCACCTGCCAATAGGGATCGTCCTCCGCCAGGCGCGCCCGCGCACCCAACACCAGCCCATAGGCCGCCGCGATACCGATAGCCGGCGCGCCGCGCACCACCATGGCACGAATGGCCTCCGCTACATCGGTAGCAGAGTCGTAGGCCAGCCAGATCTCCTGCTGCGGCAGCAAACGCTGATCGAGCAGGTATAACGTGCCGTCCCGCCATTCAATGGCCTTGACCTTCTCAGCCGCCAGCAATTGCTCGCGCATGGCACACCCCACCTGCAGAAACGAAAAGCCGCGGATTATAGCGAGCCGAGCATTCAGGTGCTCGGGTATACTGCCGCCCTGCCAAAACCCCGAGGATGGCCCCACCATGCCCAACGCCAGCGCCCCGCTCGACCTGCTGCTCCTGCCCACCTGGCTGGTGCCGGTCGAGCCTGCCGGCGTGGTGCTGCGCGAGCATGGACTGGGCATCCGCGAGGGCCGCATTGCCCTGATCGCACCGCGCGCCGAAGCCTTGCGGCATCCGGCCACAGAGGTGCGCGAGCTGCCAGACTGCGTCCTTACCCCTGGCCTGGTCAATGCCCATGGCCATGCCGCGATGACCCTGTTCCGCGGCCTGGCCGATGATCTGCCACTGATGAGCTGGTTGCAGGACCACATCTGGCCAGCCGAGGCCAAGTGGGTCGACGAGAAGTTCGTCCACGACGGCACCGAACTGGCCATCGCCGAGCAGATCAAGGGCGGCATCAGCTGCTTTTCCGACATGTATTTCTTCCCGGAAGTCGCCTGCGAGCTGATCCACAAGAGCGGCATTCGCGCCCAGGTGACCATCCCCGTACTGGACTTCCCCACGCCCGGCGCCCGCGATGCCGACGAAGCCCTGCGCAAGGGCCTCAAGCTGTTCGACGACCTCAAGTTGCACCCGCGGATCAAGGTCGCGTTCGGTCCGCACGCCCCCTATTCGGTGAGCGATGACAAGCTGGAAAACGTGCGCATGCTGGCCGAGGAGCTCGACGCCGGCATTCATATGCACGTGCACGAAACCGCCTTCGAAGTGCAGCAGAGCCTCGAACTGCACGGCGTACGCCCGCTGCAGCGACTGGCCAACCTGGGCCTGCTCGGCCCGCGCTTCCAGGCCGTGCACATGACCCAGATCAGCGACGAAGACATTGCCCTGCTGGTAGAAAGCAACAGCAGCGTGATCCATTGCCCGGAATCCAACCTCAAGCTGGCCAGCGGTTTCTGCCCGGTGGAGAAGCTCTGGCAAGCCGGGGTCAACGTCGCCATCGGCACCGACGGCGCCGCCAGCAACAACGACCTCGACCTGCTCGGCGAAACGCGCACCGCCGCCCTGCTGGCCAAGGCCGTCGCCGGCAGTGCCACCGCCCTGGACGCCCACAGCGCCCTGCGCATGGCCACCCTCAACGGTGCCCGCGCCCTCGGCCTGGATGAGCAGATCGGCAGCCTGGAGCTGGGCAAACTGGCTGACCTGGTCGCCTTCGACCTCGCCGGGCTAGCCCAGCAACCGGTCTACGACCCTGTTTCGCAACTGATTTACGCCGGCGGGCGTAGCTGCACCAAACACCTGTGGGTAGGCGGCAAGCAATTGCTCGATGATGGCCGCCTGACCCGCCTCGACGAAGCCAGCCTGATCGCCACCGCGCGCGCCTGGGGCGCCCGGATTGCTGGCAACAACGCGCTTTGAAGACCCAGATTCGTTTTAAAGGAAAGCCCCATGAGTAACGTCGACCACGCTGAAATCGCCAAATTCGAAGCCCTCGCCCACCGCTGGTGGGACCGCGAGAGCGAGTTCAAGCCGCTGCACGACATCAACCCGCTGCGCGTCAACTGGATCGACGAGCGCGTCGGCCTGGCCGGCAAGAAGGTGCTCGACGTCGGCTGCGGCGGCGGCATTCTCAGCGAATCCATGGCCCAGCGTGGCGCCACGGTAACCGGCATCGACATGGGCGAAGCGCCGCTGGCCGTGGCCCAGCTGCACCAGCTGGAATCCGGGGTCAGCGTCGAATACCGACAGATCACCGCCGAAGCCCTGGCCGAGGAAATGCCCGGCCAGTTCGACGTGGTCACCTGCCTGGAGATGCTCGAGCACGTGCCCGACCCGTCCTCGGTGATCCGCGCCTGCTACCGCATGGTCAAGCCGGGCGGCCAGGTGTTCTTCTCCACCATCAACCGCAACCCCAAGGCCTACCTGTTCGCCATCGTCGGCGCCGAGTACCTGATGCGCCTGCTGCCACGCGGCACCCATGACTTCAAGAAGTTCATCCGCCCGTCCGAGCTGGGTGCCTGGAGCCGCGCCGCCGGCCTGCAGGTCAAGGACATCATCGGCCTGACCTACAACCCGCTGACCAAGCACTACAAGCTGGCCGCGGATGTGGACGTCAACTACATGATCCAGACCCTGCGCGAGGAGTAAGACGCATGCGCTTGCGAGCCGTACTGTTCGACATGGATGGCACCCTGCTGGACACCGCACCGGACTTCATCGCCGTGTGCCAGGCCATGCGCGCCACGCGTGACCTGCCCGCGCAGGACGAAAAACTGATTCGCGACCAGATTTCCGGCGGCGCGCGCGCCATGGTCGCGGCGAACTTCGCCATTGATCCACAGGCCGAAGGCTTCGAGGCCCTGCGCCTGGAATTCCTCGAGCGCTACCTGGAACACTGCGCGGTACTCAGCCAGCCCTTCGCCGGCATGCCCGAGCTGCTCGCCGACATCGAGCAGGCCAAGCTGATCTGGGGTGTGGCGACCAACAAGCCGGCGCGCTTCGCCGAACCGATCATGCAGCAGCTCGGCCTGGCTCAGCGCTCCGCGGTGCTGGTTTGCCCGGACCACGTCAACCGCAGCAAGCCCGACCCGGAAATGCTCCTGCTGGCCTGCGCCAAGATCGGCGTGCAGCCGGGCGAAGTGCTGTTTGTCGGCGACGACGCCCGCGACATCGAGGCCGGCCGCGCTGCGGGCTGCAAGACCGCCGCCGTCACCTACGGCTATATCCACCCGGACGACAACCCGCGCCACTGGGGTGCCGACGTGGTGGTCGACCACCCGCTGGAGCTGCGTGAAGTGCTTGATCGCGCCCTGTGCTCCTGCTGAATAGCGCCCTGCCGCACTCAACCCGACTGACGCAATAACGAGATTCCCGCCATGTACAACTACTCCGCCCGCCCCGACCTCCTGCAAGGCCGGGTCATCCTGGTCACCGGCGCCGGCCGTGGCATCGGTGCCGCTGCCGCCAAGACCTTCGCCGCTCATGGCGCCACCGTGCTGCTGCTGGGCAAGACCGAGGAAAGTCTGAGTCGGGTGTATGACGCCATCGAAGCCGCCGGCCAC
Organism: Pseudomonas sp.; assembly: GCA_037994305.1. Taxonomy (GTDB): domain Bacteria; phylum Pseudomonadota; class Gammaproteobacteria; order Pseudomonadales; family Pseudomonadaceae; genus Aquipseudomonas. The sequence continues at coordinate 4,924 of JBBNAI010000116.1, forward strand.
CCGCAAGCCGCGGTGATCCCGTTCAACCTGGAAACCGCCCTGCCGCACCAGTACGACGAACTGGCGGCAATGCTCGAGGGTGAATTCGGCAAGATCGACGGACTGCTGCACAACGCCTCCATCGTTGGCCCGCGCACGCCGCTGGAACAGCTTTCCGGTGACAACTTCATGCGCGTCATGCAGATCAACGTCAACGCCATGTTCATGCTCACCAGCACTCTGCTGCCCCTGCTCAAGCTGTCAGAGGACGCCTCGGTGGTGTTTACTTCCAGCAGTGTCGGCCGCAAGGGCCGCGCCTACTGGGGCGCCTACGGCGTATCCAAATTCGCCACCGAAGGCCTGATGCAGACCCTGGCCGACGAAGTCGACAGCATCAGTAATGTGCGCGCCAACAGCGTCAACCCGGGCGCCACCCGTACCGACATGCGCGCCCAGGCCTACCCGGGCGAGAACCCGGCGAACAACCCGCCGCCGGAAGCGATCATGCCGGTCTATCTGTACCTCATGGGCCCCGACAGCCAAGGCGTGAACGGCCAGGCCCTCGACGCCCAGTAAACCGCAGCGCAGGCCGCCGCCGGTTTTCCGGCGACCCGCCAATGAGACCGGCGTCACATTGCCATCATTGCCGCCAAGGAACCGGCAAATACTTGCCGCAAAGCCCGGCGAAAACATAATAAGCCAATGAAAAATAACAACTTTATTAAGTTGGCACAGAATTAGCTCTACCTCTGTCATCACAGCGCCCAGCGCCAGAGGTTGAGCTCCATGGTCCCGCCCAAACAGTCCAACACCATCGATTTCGATGCAGCCAAGCTGCAGCGCCTCGGCTATGCCAGCCGCACGCAGCAGACGCTCAAACCCGTCAGCCTGGCGCAATTGCGCCAGCAACTCGGCATGCAGCTGCAGACTTCGCTGGAAGTGGACCGCATCCTCGACCTGTTCTTCCGCGAAGTGCAGCGCCTGGTGCCACTGAATGCCCTGAGCTATCAGCTGGCCTCCTGCGATGTGCGCCTGGAACTGGGCGAGCGCGCCAATCACTCGGCCGGTTACCGTTTGAGCCACGAAGGTGAATACCTGGGCGAATTGATCTTCCGGCGCAATCAGCGCTTCAGCGACGATGAACTGGGCCAACTGGAATCCCTGCTGGCCAGCCTGCTGTTCCCGCTGCGCAATGCCCTGCTCTACCGAGCCGCCCTGCAGAGCGCCCTGCGCGACCCGCTGACCGACACCGGCAACCGCATTGCCATGAACCAGGCGATGCAGCGCGAAGTGGAACTAGCCCGGCGCAACAACCAACCGCTGTCGGTCTTGATGCTCGACATCGACCACTTCAAGCAGATCAACGACCAGTACGGCCACATCACCGGTGACGAAGTACTCAAGGCCCTGGCCGGCGCGCTGAAGAACAGCCTGCGCAACATCGACATGATCTTCCGTTACGGCGGTGAGGAGTTCCTGGTGCTGCTGTCCAACACCAACCGCGAAGCCGCACAGATGGTCGGCGAGCGCCTGCGCCTGGCCGTGCTGGGTCTGCAACATGTAGTGGACAGCCGCGCCATAGAACTGTCGATCAGCCTGGGCTGCGCCACCATGCTGGCGGGCGAGTCGGTAGACAGCCTGCAACGCCGCGCCGACAACGCGCTGTATGTATCCAAGCGCGACGGCCGCAATCGCCTGTCGATGGCGGGCTGATTGCACACCAGTAAATCGTCGGCATGAAAAAGGGGCTCCTGGGAGCCCCTTTTTTTACGACCTGCAATCAGCGCTTGCGACCAAAGCCCGGACGCTGACCGTCACCGTTTGGCGGACGCTTGCCCGGTGTAGCCGGGCGCGGCTTGCGGGCCGGGCGCTCGGCCAGGTCGACCGGCGGACGCGGGGTGCGCTTCTTGTTCACATCCGACGGACGCTCGGCTACCGGCGTACCACGACCATTGTCACGGCGATCGGCGGAGTCTTGGCGCGGCGCGCGCTGTGGACGCTGCTCACGGTCGCCATCCTTGCGCGGTGCGCGTGGAGCTGGACGCTCCCCACCCTCGCCACGCGGGGCACGAGCCGGACGCGGAGCTTCGTTGCTGCGCTCGCCAGCTTCATTGGCCGGACGCAGTACACGCTTGGGTCGCTCGTTACGGCCCAATGGGCGGGCCGACTTGCGCTGCAGGCGGTCGAGCTTCTCGCGCACCTTCTCTTTCATCGCGGGCAGGGCTACCGGCTGCAGGCCGACTTCCTCACTGAGGATGTCCAGCTCGCGCTGGGTCAGCTCGCGCCAGCGACCCATGGGCAGGTCAGAGGTCATGAACACCGGACCGAAGCGCACACGCTTCAGACGGCTTACCACCAGGCCCTGGGATTCCCACAGACGACGCACTTCGCGGTTGCGCCCTTCCATCACCACGCAGTGGTACCAGTGGTTGTAACCATCGCCGCGTGGCGCTTCCTTGATGTCGGTGAACTTGGCCGGGCCGTCTTCCAGCATCACGCCGGCTTTCAGCTGCTCGATCATTTCATCAGTAACTTCACCACGCACGCGTACCGCGTACTCGCGGTCCATCTCGAAAGAGGGGTGCATCATGCGGTTGGCCAGTTCACCGTCGGTGGTGAACAGCAGCAGACCGGTGGTGTTGATGTCGAGGCGACCGATATTGATCCAGCGGCCTTCTTTCGGCCGTGGCAGGCGATCGAACACGGTGGGGCGACCTTCCGGGTCGTCACGGGTGCAGATCTCGCCTTCCGGCTTGTTGTAGATCAGCACGCGGCGTACGTTTTCCGCCATTTCTTCGCGCTTGAGCAACTGCCCATCGACGCTGATGGCATCGTGCATATCGACCCGCGCACCCAGGGTGGCGACGGCGCCATTGACCTTGACGCGGCCCTGGCTGATCCACTGTTCGATATCACGGCGCGAGCCTTGCCCCATGCGGGCCAGGACTTTCTGCAGTTTTTCGCCGCTGGGACGGGTTGTTTCGAGATCGGTTTCTGATTCGCTCATGCTAGGCACCTCCCGGTGTATTAAATGATGCGGACGACACCCGCTCGAATCGAGCCAGCGTCAAAAGGGTCGCGCATCATACGCGGATAGCCGCCACGACGCACGGCCAGACTATAGCCGTCTAGCGGGACTTGCGCCGCCCGCCGGCCTTCAATGCCAGCAGGCGCAGGTCCGCCTCGGCCAGCACCACGCGCCGTTCAGCCTTGTCGAGGCTCTTCCAGTGCTTGATTTCGCGCTTGCTGCGCCCGCAGCCGATACAGATATCGTCGGCGAACTTGCAGATATCGATGCAGGGACTCTTGCTCATGCCGGCAACCTGGATGGGGAAAACCTGGCCAGCATAAGGGCACTGACCTCACCACCAGGATTGAAAGTCTCAATCCTGGCGGTGAGGCCCTTCAATGCGAGGAATCCTTGTCGTCCAGGTCAAGCAGCGATTCGCCCATTGCCTCCGCCTCATCTTCCGGCTCGGGCAGGTCGTCGAAGTCGATTTTCAGGCCCTGTTCCATGGTGTCCAGTTCGGCCAGCAGGCTGCGGAAGCTGGTTTCGTCACGCGCCTCGCCCTTGGCCTCGGCCGCCTCGGCGTCTGCCCGCGCCTGCAGCTCGGCCGGTACCGGCAGGTCGTCTTCCAGGTCCAGCAGCGGCTCCGGCTCCAGCTCGCGCAGGGCGGCCAGGGTCGGCAGTTCGTCGAGGTTCTTCAGGTTGAAGTGATCGAGGAACTGCCGGGTCGTGGCGAGCATGGCCGGCTTGCCCGGCACATCGCGGTAGCCGACCACGCGAATCCACTCGCGCTCCAGCAGGGTTTTGACGATCTGGCTGTTGACCGCCACGCCACGAATGTCCTCGATCTCGCCACGAGTGATTGGCTGGCGGTAGGCAACCAGGGCCAGGGTTTCCAGCATGGCCCGCGAGTAACGCTGCGGGCGCTCCTCCCACAGCCGACCCACCCAGGGCGCGAAGTGCTCGCGTACCTGCAGGCGATAGCCGGACGCCACTTCCTTCAGCTCGAAGGCGCGGCCCTGGCAGGACGCCGCCAGGATGCTCAGCGCATCGCGGATGGTCGCCAGCTCCGGCCGCTCGGCTTCGTCGAACAGCTCGCTGATGCGCTCCAGCGACTGCGGCTTGCCGGAAGCCAGGAGGAAGGCTTCCAGCAGGGAGGCCAGTTCTTTGGGGTCGCTCAGGTTCATCTATTCGGCTCGGGCACGGACGTGGATCGGCGCAAAGGCTTCATTCTGCACCAGCTCCACCAGGGATTCCTTGATCAGTTCAAGCACCGCCATGAAGGTGACGACGACGCCCAGGCGCCCTTCGCTGGCACTGAACAGTTCGACGAACGGCACGAATGCACCACCCTTGAGGCGCTCCAGCACTTCGCTCATGCGCTCGCGGGTGGACAGCACTTCGCGCGTCACCTGGTGGCTCTCGAACATGTCGGCGCGGCGCAGCACTTCAGCCATCGACAACAGCAGCTCTTCCAGGCTGACTTCCGGCAACAACTTGCGCGCCCGCGCTTCCGGGGCATCGAGCTTGGGCACCGTGAGGTCACGCCCCACCCGCGGCAGCACGTCCAGCCCTTCGGCGGCAGCCTTGTAGCGCTCGTATTCCTGCAGACGGCGGATCAGTTCGGCGCGCGGGTCGTCCTCCTCGTCCTCGATCTCGGCCGAGCGCGGCAGCAGCATGCGCGACTTGATCTCGGCCAGCATGGCCGCCATCACCAGGTACTCGGCAGCCAGCTCCAGGCGCACCGACTTCATCAGCTCGACGTAGCCCATGTACTGCTTGGTGATTTCCGCCACGGGGATATCGAGGATGTCGATGTTCTGCTTGCGAATCAGGTACAGCAGCAGATCGAGCGGGCCTTCGAAGGCTTCGAGGAAGACTTCCAGGGCATCCGGCGGGATGTACAGGTCGAGCGGCATCTCGGTGACCGCCTGACCGTAGACCAGGGCGAACGGCAGTTCCTGCTGGGCGCCTGACTGGTTGTCGATGGCCTCACTCACGCTTCATCACCCTGGAACGGACTGGGGTCGCCGCAGCCGATACGGAATACTTCGGGCTCGCCGTCAGCCAGGTTGACCACGGTGGAGGCTTCGAGGCCGCCGTAGCCGCCATCGATGATCAGGTCGACGTGATGTTCCAGCACCTGGCGCATCTCGTAGGGATCGTTCATCGGCAGCTCTTCGCCCGGCAGGATCAGGCTCACGCTCATCAATGGCTCGCCCAGTTGCTCGGCCAGCGCATGGGCAATCGGATGTCCAGGCACGCGCAGGCCGATGGTGCGGCGCTTGGGGTGCAGGAGCATGCGCGGCACTTCGCGGGTGGCGCCGAGAATGAAGGTGTAAGGCCCTGGCGTATGCGCCTTGAGCAGGCGAAAGGCCCGGGTATCGACCTTGGCGAACAGGCCGATTTGCGACAGGTCGCTGCACACCAGGGTGAAATTGTGCTTGTCATCCAGCTGGCGCAGGCGGCGAATGCGCTCAACCGCGCCCTTGTCACCGATCAGGCAGCCAATGGCGTAGGACGAATCCGTCGGATACACCACTACGCCGCCACTGCGGAGGATCTCCACCGCCTGTTTGATCAGGCGCGCCTGCGGGTTTTCCGGGTGAACCTGGAAGAACTGACTCATGACCTCTCCCTGTTCAGGGGGCAGCAGGGTGCGGGCGATGGACATTGGCGAAGCGCTCCCACAACGGTGGCAGGTCTTCAGGCAAGGGACGGTACATGCCGAGCTCCGACCAGTCGCCCGGTGCATGGAAATCACTGCCGACGCTGGCCAGCATGCCGAACTCGCGGGCCAGGATGGCCAGCCCGCCGACCTGCTCGGCGGGCTGCAGGCCATTGACCACTTCCAGCGCGTGGCCACCGGCGGCGATGAAGTCGGCCACCAGACGGCGGCGTTTACTGCGGGTGAAATCGTACTGCCAGGGATGCGCCAGGCTGATCCAGGCACCCGCATCGCTGAGGGTGCCGACCGCCTGCTCCAGGCTCGGCCAGTGCTGTTTGACATCGCCCAGTTTGCCGGAGCCCAGCCATTTGCGGAACGCCTCGGCGTGGTCGCGCACATGCCCGGCGCGCACCAGGAATTCGGCGAAATGTGGTCGTGCCGGCGCATTACCGCTATCGCCCAGGGCCTGCTGCACCGCGCGAGCGCCTTCCAGCGCACCCGGCATGCCCTTGGCGGCCAGGCGCTGGGCAATTTCCTCGGCGCGCAGCCAGCGCCCCTGGTGCAGGTCGGCGATGGCTTTTTGCAGTGCCGGCGCCTCGCTGACGAAGGCGTAGCCCAGTACATGGATGGTGGCGCCGCCCCAGGTGCAGGACAGTTCGATGCCGTTGACCAGGCTCAGGCCCAGCTCATCGGCGGCCTGGCGCGCCTCGTTCAGGCCCTCGAGGGTGTCGTGATCGGTCAGTGCCAACAGCTCGACACCCCGCTCATGGGCGCGCGCGACGACTGCGGCCGGGGCCAGGACGCCGTCCGAAGCAGTACTGTGGCAGTGCAGATCAACCTTCATGGGGCCGCTTTCGCTGGGAATGATGTTTGTTATTATGCCGCCACATCCCGCTTCTGGCTGCCGCCGTGAAACAATTCATCGACTTCATCCCGCTTATCCTGTTCTTCATCGTCTTCAAACTTGATCCTCGCACCGTTGAACTGGCCGGCCACAGCGTCGAGCTGGGCGGTATTTTCAGCGCTACTGCAGTGCTTATCCTGGCGTCCGTGGTGGTCTACGGCACCCTTCTGGTGCTGCAGCGCCGCCTGGAAAAGGGCCAGTGGCTGACCCTGGCCGCGTGCCTGGTGTTCGGCGGCATGACCCTGGCCTTCCACAGCGAAACCTTCCTCAAGTGGAAGGCGCCGGTGGTCAACTGGCTGTTCGCCCTGGGCTTCCTCGGTAGCCATTTCATCGGCGACAAGCTGCTCATCCAGCGCATGCTGGGCCACGCCGTGCAGCTGCCGCAGCAGATCTGGACGCGCCTGAACCTGGCCTGGGTGGCCTTTTTCCTGTTCAGTGGCAGCGCCAACCTGTTCGTGGCCTTCACCTATCAAGAGATCTGGGTCGACTTCAAAGTGTTCGGCAGCCTCGGCATGACCGTGCTCTTCCTGGTGGCTCAAGGCGTTTACCTGGCCCGTCACATGCATGACGCCGACACCCAAGACACTAAGGACTGACATGCTCTACGCCATCATCGCCAGCGACACCGAAGGTTCCCTGGAAAAACGCCTGGCCAGCCGCCCCGCCCACCTGGCACGCCTGGAGCAGCTGAAAAGCGAAGGCCGCCTGGTCCTGGCCGGCCCGCATCCAGCGGTAGACAGCAACGACCCGGGCCCGGCTGGTTTTTCCGGCAGCCTGATCGTCGCCGAGTTCGAGTCCCTTAGCGCCGCACAGAGCTGGGCCGATGCCGACCCCTATCGGACTGCCGGGGTCTATGCCAGTGTGCTGGTCAAACCGTTCAAGCTGGTTCTGCCCTGATTCGCCCTACGCTCCATAACAACAAAATCGAAAACCGGAGTTCCTCTATGCGCCAAGGCTCGTTGCTATCCCTGTTGCTTGCTGGCTTGCTGACCACCACCTGGGCGGCTGCGGAGGAAACCGTGCTGCCACTGCCCGCGGCCACGCCTGCCGCTACGGTCACGGTTGCCAGCAATGAGTCGCGAATCAGCGAACTGCAACAGCAACTGGAGGAAAGCGAGCGCCAGCGCAACGAACTGCAAGCCAATGCCGGACAGGAAAGCCCTCAGCTCAACCGCCTGCGCCAGGACAACCAGCGCCTCAAGCTGCAACTCAAGCAAGCCCAGGCCCAGCAGCCACCGCGCCTGCTCACCGAGCAGCAGCAGTGGTATGCCATCGGCGTCGGTTCTGCCCTGCTGGCCTTCATCGTCGGCCGCCTGAGCGCCGGGCGACGGAACAAGCGCCACAGCGAGTGGGTCTGAGCCACCGGCGCACCCTGAAGGTACGTCGCCCGCCCCTCTGACTACAAAGCCATGACCGAACTGCTGCTGATCGACGATGACCGTGAACTCTGCGAACTGCTGGCCAGCTGGCTGCAGCAGGAAGGCTTTCAGGTGCACGCCTGCCACGACAGCGGTAGCGCCCGTGACAGCCTGGCCCGGCACAACCCGGCGGCGGTGATTCTCGATGTGATGCTGCCCGACGGCAGCGGCCTGGAACTGCTCAAGCAATTGCGCAGCGAATATGCCGAACTGCCGGTGCTGATGCTTTCCGCACGCGGCGAACCGCTGGACCGCATCCTCGGCCTGGAACTGGGCGCCGATGACTACCTGGCCAAACCCTGCGACCCACGCGAGCTGACTGCCCGCCTGCGCGCCGTGCTGCGCCGCAGCGTTGCGCCAGCCAGTGCCACTCGTCTGGAGCTGGGCGACCTGAGCTTCAGCCAGGTGCGCGGCGTGGCCATCCTCGGCGAGCACGAGATCAGCCTGACCCTTTCCGAAGGACGCATCCTCGAAGCCCTGCTGCAGCAACCGGGCGAGCCGCTGGACAAGCAAGCCCTGGCGCAACTGGCGCTGGGCCGCAAGCTGACCCTGTACGACCGCAGCCTGGATATGCACGTCAGCAACCTGCGCAAGAAGCTCGGCCCGCATGCCGATGGCCGCCCCAGGATCATCGCTCTGCGCAGCCGCGGTTACTTCTATAGCGCCTGAAAGCTGCTCACGAGCGCGTGTCAGGCACTTGCTACACGTCTTTACCCTGCCTTTACCCAAGGCTGACCGCGCTTGACCTTGCTATCCCTAGACTGGGCTCATCCGGTAACCCGCCGGAATCGAGACAAGGAGATACACCATGCGCAAGACCCTGATCGCCCTGCTGCTTGCCACCTCGCTGCCGACCCTGGCCTTGGCCACGCCGGCCGACGGTCCGCGCGGCCCAGCCCACGACTGCGGCATGTCCGCCCCTGGCGAACACCACGGCCCACGCAAGGGCGACATGTTCAAGGACCTCAACCTGACGCCCGAGCAGCGCGAGCAGTTCCGCACGCTGATGCATGAGCGCAAGGATGGTCCGCGTGCCATCACTCGCAAATACCTGGACAAGCTGCCGCAAGCCGAACAGCAAGCAATGAAGAAAGAGCTGGAAACCGCGCGCCTGGACCACGACAAGGCCGTGCGTGCCATCCTGACGCAGGAACAACAGAAGGTGTTCGACCAGCACAAGCAGGAAATGGAGAAAAACCGCGCCGAACGTGCAGAGTTCGAATCCTGGAAAGGCGAGCGCGACAGCAAGATGCAGTTATCCCAGCCTGACCTGAGCC
>JBBNAI010000117.1:0-2638 GCA_037994305.1 Pseudomonas sp.
CTAATAAGAAAGGTGCATTGGAAATGGAACTGGAGAAGCTGTTTCGGCCGCGCTCTGTCGCGATCATTGGCGCGTCCGACAAGAACCCTTGGTCTGCAATGGTGGCGCGCAGCCTCAAGGCCTTGAACTTCGGTGGTCCGGTGCACCTCGTCAACCGTCGTGGTACAGACGCATTGGGGCAAAAAACAGTCCAGTCCTGTGCCGAGTTACAAGATGTCGACGCCGCCTTCATAGCGGTGCCGGCCGTGGCCTTGCAGGACGCTATCGAGGATATGGCGGCTGGTGGTATCCGTTTCGGCGCGGTGGTGACCTCTGGTTTTGCCGAGACTGGCGAGGAGGGCGCTGCCGAACAGGCACGCCTGTTCACTCGCGCCAGGGAGTTGGGCATTACGCTTTTGGGACCTAACAGCCTTGGATTTTCCAACTTCGTCGATAGCGTCTCTCTGTCGGCTATTCCCATCAAGGTTCCGGCGCTTACTCAGCCGCGTGTGGGGATGATCAGCCAGAGTGGGGCGACAGCAGCGATGATCAGCGCGTTTGCCCACCAACAAGGGGTAAGTCTTACCTATTCGATCGCCATGGGTAACGAGGCCATGGTGGACATGGCCGATGTCATCCAATTTCTGGTAGATGACAACGCCACGCGGGCAGTCGCCGTATTTGCCGAGTCGATACGTGATCCTCGCCGCTTCGAGGCGGCAGCACGTTCGGCTGTTCGTGCTGGCAAGCCAATCGTCATTTTGAAAATCGGCACCGGTGAGCTCACGGCGACTGTCGCTCAGGCGCATACCGGTGCTCTGGTAGGGGATGACCGGGTGTTTCAGGCGGTATGCGATGCCTACAACATAGTCAGGGTCGATTCGTTGGAGGACTTGGTGGTGACGGCCGACCTGCTGGCGGCCATCGGTCCCATTGATGCAAGCAAAGGATTTGCGCTGGTTTCTCCATCAGGTGGGGCCTGCGAGATTTTCGCCGACCGTGGCGAGGAAGCCGGCATTACGTTCCCGCAATTTGCTCCGGCTACCCTTGAGTCCCTTGCAGGGATACTGCCGGACTTTGGTGCGGCCCATAACCCGTTGGACGTCACTGGGGCGGTAATGCGCAATCCGGAAATATACTCCGGTGCCATCAAGGCGCTCAGCCAGGACGCCAATATCGGGTTTATCGGCGTGGTGTCCGAGATCCCGTCGTCGGCCGAAACTGCTTCACCAATGTCGGAGGGGGCCATGCGTGAGGTCTCGCTGGGGTTCCGTACGTCCGGTGCGCGGGGTTGCCTTATTCAGCAAGTGTTGAAACCGGTGACTGCTTACGGGCTGGACCTGCTCAAGACCAACGAACTGCCGGCCCTGACGGGGGGGATTGACCATGCTGTTCGTGCTATCGGCCATCTCTATCGCTGGTCGCGTAACCAGACCCGCGAGCTCCCGGTAGCTCACGTCGAGTGGCAGGCGAGTCAAATACGACCCTCAACCGAGCGCGATACGCTGGCGTTTCTTGATTCTTTCGGCGTGCCTGTCATTCCTCAGCGGGTAGTGACCAGTCGCGCGGAAGCCGAGGCGGCCGCGAGATCACTCAAGGGGCCCCTGGTATTGAAGATTCTCTCGCCGGACATCCAGCACAAGACCGAGGTTGGCGGCGTGCTGCTGAATCTGGACGGTGTAGAGGCCGTCGTCGCTGGTTACGACCGCATCATGGCCAATGTTCGTGCGGCCAAACCCGCTGCCCGTATCGAAGGTGTCATCGTTTCCCCGATGCGCAAGGGCGGCGTCGAGCTGCTGGTGGGCGTGGCCCGGGACCCGGTATGGGGGTTGGCGCTTGCGGTAGGGCTTGGCGGCGTCTGGGTCGAACTGCTCGGTGACACACAACTGCGCTTGTTGCCCGTATCGGCGGCTGAAGCCAAGGACATGCTGGCAGGTTTGAAGGCCAGCAAATTGCTCACCGGTTACCGCGGCTCCAAGCCAGCGGATTTAGATGAGTTGGCAGGCGTGATCGCCCGTATCGGTGACGCTGCTCTGGCGCTAGGCAACGATCTGGATGCGCTGGAGATCAATCCGTTGCGCGTCGACGGTTCCGCCGTCGAAGCGCTTGATGCACTCGCCATTTGGCGCACCGAATAACAAGAAAAAGAGGTGTGTATGAACAACGATATCTGCCGCATGACGGGAGCGGAATTTCCGCTGTTCGCCTTCAGCCATTGCCGAGATGTAGTTGCCGCTGTCAGTCGCGCCGGAGGTTTTGGTGTGTTGGGCGGCAGCAGTTTTACCCCTGAAAGTTTGAAGGTGGAACTGGAGTGGATCGATGCTCATGTCGATGGCAAGCCTTACGGCATCGATATTCTGATTCCCGAACATCAGGCCGTTTCTGGAGATATCAGTTTCGAGGAGTTGGTTGAAAAGATCCCGACTCGCCATCGTGATTTTGTAGTGGCCCTGCTGGCCAAACACGATGTGAAGATCGCGCCGGAAAACGTGATCAACCGTCGTCGTCCGCCGACCTTGGTGGACGTGGGGGAAGCGCTGATGGATGTTGCGTTTCAGCATCCGATCCGCCTCATCGCCAACGCGCTGGGTATTGCGCCCAAGTCAATGATCGAGCGCGGGCGTCAGCATGGCGTACCTGTGGCTGCGCTGGTCGGCGC
>JBBNAI010000118.1:0-2483 GCA_037994305.1 Pseudomonas sp.
GAGGCCGACCGCCTGTTCGCCGAGTCGCCGGAGAAGTACAGCGAGCTGATCGAGAAGGTCACCGGCATCGAAGCCGAGGTGAACTACCTGTTCCACGGCCCGCTCGGCCTGCAGACCCGCGACCTGACCTGGAAGCCGGAATACCGCAAGGCGCTGGCTACCTCCATCGAAACCCTCAAGCTGCTGAAGAAGACCAACCGCGGCCTGGACGTGGACAAGTTCGTCGACGACCAGTACATCCGCGCCGCCTTCAAGCAGGCCGGCCTGGACTACGAGAAACAGCTGGGCAACTACGCCGCACTGCCGCTCAAGGCCAATGACGCGTTGACCGGCAAGCCGATCACCGACTTCAAGCGCCTGGCGCAGATCTGGGTGCGTGGCGAGGACAAGGTGCGCCACTACGCCTCGCCGGAAGCCGCACTGCAGGCCCTGGCCAGCCTGGAAGCCGAGGGCAAGGACATCCGCGCCATCTACGCCCAGGCCGCCGACAGTGGCATCAAGCTGCTGGCCAACCAGGCCTGGTTCGTGCGCAACGACAAGGGTGAGCTGAGCGCCTTCCTGCTCAAGGACCAGGCCGAGCAGTACGCCCAGCAGAACGGTGGCACGGCGCTGGACTTCGTCAGCGCCAACCAGAAGCTGGTAGCCAGCCGCTGATCCCTTGAGGCAGGCACCGCAGAGCATGCGGTGCTTGTCCATGGTGGGAAAGATTGCCTGGATTCCCGCCTTCGCGGGAATGACGGTGAGGGTGACCCCACACCTGTGTCATGCCCGCGAAGGAGGGGATCCAGAAACCTGAATCGGAGTCGCTCATGAGCCGTTCCACTCTATACCGCTGGCCCCTGCGCCTCGCCTCGCTGCTGGCCTGCCTGTTGTTCTGGCAGGTCGCCGCCAGCCAGCGCCTCGACCTGGGCTTGCTGACCTTCACCTACGTGCCGACGCCCAGCGCCGTGCTCGATGCCGCCTGGCAACTGCTGCAATCGAGCAAGCTGGCGCAGCACCTGGGCAGCAGCCTCAGCCGGGTGTTCGCCGGCTACCTGGCTGCCGCCGTGATCGGCGTGTTGCTGGGCCTGGCCATCGGCCGCTCGAAGTGGGCCGAAGACAGCCTGCTGCCGCCGCTGGAAGTGCTGCGGCCGATTCCCGCCGTGGCCTGGATTCCCCTGGCGATCCTGATGTTTCCCTCGTCGGAGCTGTCGATGATCTTCATCACCTTCACCGGCGCGCTGTTCCCGATCCTGCTCAACACCGTTCACGGCGTCGAAGGCGTCGACCCGCGCCTGGTGGCCTCGGCACGCAGCCTGGGTGCCGGGCGCCTGGCGATCCTGCGGGAAGTGGTGCTGCCCGGTGCGGCGCCGAGCATCGTCACCGGCCTGGCCATCGGCATGGGCACCTCGTGGTTCTGCCTGGTCACCGCCGAGATGATCTCCGGGCAGTTCGGCATCGGTTACTACACCTGGGAGTCCTACACCATCCAGAACTACCCGGACATCATCGTCGGCATGCTGCTTATCGGCGTGCTCGGCATGGCCAGCAGCGGCCTGGTCAAACGCCTCGGCGGCCTGCTGACGCCCTGGTACCGCGTACGGGGGAATCGCTGATGAGCGCCTATGAAAAAGCCGTGGAGCCGGGCCGTATCGACGGGCAGAAACTGTCGATTCGCCTGGGGCAGGGCAGTGAAGCCTTCGAGGCCGTGCAGGCGCTGGATTTCAGCGTCGAGCCCGGCGAGTTCGTGTGCATTCTCGGCCCGTCCGGTTGCGGCAAATCGACCCTGCTCGGCGCCCTGGCCGGCCACCTGCAACCGAGTGCCGGCACCTTGCGCGTCGACAGCGTGCTGGTCGATGGCCCGTCGCCCGAGCGTGGCATGGTGTTCCAGCACCACACCCTGCTGCCCTGGCGCAGCGTGTTGGACAACATCGCCTTCGGCCTGAAGATGCAGGGCCTGAACAAGGTCGAACGGCGTCGCCAGGCCGCCGAATTCCTGCGCCTGGTCGGCCTGCAGGATTTCGCCACGCGCTGGCCTGACCAGCTCTCCGGTGGCATGCAGCAGCGTGCCGAGATCGCCCGCGTGCTGATCAACCGGCCGCGCCTGCTGCTGATGGACGAACCCTTCGGCGCGCTGGATGCGCAGACCCGCAGCAAGATGCAGGAGCTGCTGCTGGATATCTGGACGCGCATCCGCACCACAGTAGTGTTCGTCACCCACGACATCGACGAGGCGCTGTTCCTCGCCGACCGCATCCTGGTGATGAGCCCGCGCCCCGGTCGTTTCATCGAAGACCTGCGCCTGGACTTCGCCCGCCCGCGTCGCGCCAGCCTGCTGACCAGCCCCGAGTTCATCCAGCTCAAACGCCATTGCCTGGAACTGCTGCGCCACGAGGAGGGCCGCGAACTGCCGCGCCTGACCCCGCTTGGCCTGCCCACCGATTACCCGCCACTGCGAGTCGCGCTATGACTGATCTTCTGACCGACAACCCGGACATCCTCGA
>JBBNAI010000119.1:0-11396 GCA_037994305.1 Pseudomonas sp.
ACGGCGTGCAGCACGCCAGCGTGCTGGCGCACGAGGAGCTGTACCAGCGTGCCTTCGTGGTCAGTTCGTTCGGCAAGACCTACCACGTCACCGGCTGGAAGACCGGCTACGTGGTGGCGCCGCCGGCGCTTACCGCCGAGCTGCGCAAGGTGCACCAGTACGTCAGTTTCTGCGGGGTGACACCGCTGCAGTGGGCGCTGGCCGACTTCATGACCGAGCATCCCGAGCACGTCGAGGAGCTGCCGGCGTTCTACCAGAGCAAGCGCGACCTGTTCTGCGACCTGCTGGCGAGCTCGCGCTTTCGCTTCACCCGCACCGCCGGCACCTATTTCCAGCTGGTCGATTATTCGGCGATCCGCCCGGACCTGAACGATGTGGCCATGGCTGAATGGCTGACCCGCGAGCATGGCGTGGCGGCCATCCCGGTGTCGGTGTTCTACCAGCAACCGCCGGCTGAGCTGCGTCTGGTGCGTTTCTGCTTCGCCAAGCGTGAAGACACCCTGCGCCAGGCCGCCGACAAACTCTGCGCGGTGTAACGAGGAGCTCCGATGAGTGACAAACCCGACCTCGAACTGGCGCTGATCCAGACCGAGCTGGCCTGGCAGGACCCTGCTGCCAACCGCGTGCATTTTGCCGCCCTACTGGAGCAGGCCTACGGGGCTGATCTGGTCGTGCTACCCGAAATGTTCAGTACCGGCTTCTCCATGCACTCGGCCGAACTGGCCGAGCCCGAAGAGGGCCCGACCACGTTGTGGCTGCGCGAGCAGGCGCAGCGTATTGGCGCCGTGGTGACGGGCAGCCTGATCATCCAGGCCGCCGATGGCAGTTACCGTAATCGCCTGCTGTGGGCGCGCCCGGACGGTTCGCTGGCGCACTATGACAAGCGACACCTGTTCCGCATGGCAGGCGAGCACAAGCACTATGCGGCGGGCGACGAGCAGGTAGTGCTGGAGCTCAAGGGTTGGCGCGTGCGCCCGCTGATCTGCTACGACCTGCGCTTTCCGGTGTGGAGTCGTGATCCGGCTACCACCGACCTGCTGCTGTACACCGCCAACTGGCCCGCGGCGCGGCGCCAGCACTGGAACCGCCTATTGCCGGCACGGGCCATTGAAAACCTGTGCTACGTGGCGGCGGTCAATCGCATTGGCAGCGATGGCAATGGCCATCCCTACAGTGGCGACAGCCAGGTGCTGGATTTCCAGGGGGATAGCTTGCTGGCGCCGGGCGAGGCGGGTGGGGTGTTCCGTGTTGTACTCAAAGCCGCCGAACTGGCAGCCTACCGTGAGCGCTTTCCGGCACACCTGGATGCCGATCGCTTTCAGCTCGACCTCATCTGATCAGGAGAACCCGCATGGACGCCAATCTCGATAACCCTTACCAGGCCCCTGTGGCCGATCTGCAAGCGGGCGGGGCCCGGGCGCCGCTCTACCGCATGAGTGCGGTGGGTATCGCTACCTTCTTCGGCACGCCGCTGGCTGGGGCCTACATCATTACCCGCAACCTGCGTGCGCTGGGGCGCGAGGAGTCGTGCCGCGGTGTCTGGTGGATTTCCCTCGGAGTACTCGTTGCGATCATGCTGGTGAGCTATTTTCTGCCGACGAATGCTGGCGGCATGGGCCTGACCATCGGCCAGGTAGTCGGCATGCACTATTACGCCAAGAGCTTGTTTGGTGAGGCGGTCACCCGGCATGACGGGGCCTTCCTTTCCAACTGGCGCGCCTTCGGTATCGCCCTGCTGTTCCTGCTGGCACTCATTGTGGTGATGTTTGTTGTCGTACTGGTGTTCGGCTTCGGCGAGGGCGAGATGAGCACTCTGGGGGCTCCGGTGTCGGTCGAGTAGCCTGAGGTTCCGTATGGAGTAAACGAAAACGCCGGGCTGAGCCCGGCGTTTTCGTTGCTGCCCTTGCCTCAGGCTGTAAGGGAGGCCATGTCGATCACGAAGCGGTACTTCACGTCGCTTTTCAGCATGCGCTCGAAGGCCTGGTTGATCGACTGGATCGGGATCAGCTCGATATCCGAGACGATGCCGTGCTCGGCGCAGAAATCCAGCATCTCCTGGGTCTCGGCAATGCCGCCGATCAGCGAGCCGGCGATCCGCCGCCGCTTGAAGATCAGGCCGAACACGTCCGGCGACGGGTGCGGCGAGTCCGGGGCGCCGACCAGGGTCATGGTCGCATCGCGCTTGAGCAGATTGAGGAAGGGGTTGAGGTCGTGCGGTGCGGCCACGGTATTGAGGATGAAGTCGAAGCTGTTGGCGTGGGCCACCATCTCCTCGGGGTTCTTCGACACCACCACTTCGGCGGCGCCCAGGCGCAGGGCATCTTCGCGCTTGTTCGGTGAGGTGGTGAACAGCACCACATGGGCGCCCATGGCGGCGGCGATTTTCACACCCATGTGGCCGAGGCCGCCGAGACCGACGATGCCGACCTTCTGCCCCGGGCCGACTTTCCACTGACGCAGCGGCGAGTAGGTGGTGATGCCGGCGCAGAGCAGCGGGGCGACAGCGGCCAGGTTGTCGGTGTGCTGAATGCGCAGGACGAATTTCTGCTCGACCACGATATGCCCGGAGTAGCCGCCGAAGGTGTTCTCACCGCCGAATACCGGGCCGTTGTAGGTGCCGGTGAAGCCGCTCTCGCAATACTGCTCCAGGCCTTCGGCGCAGGAGGCGCAATGCCGGCAACTATCGACCATGCAGCCGACGCCGGCGACGTCGCCGACCTTGAACGCGGAGACGTTGCTGCCAATGGCGGTGACCTTGCCGACTATTTCGTGACCGGGTACCGAGGGGTAGAGGGTGTTGTTCCATTCGTTGCGCGCGGTGTGCAGGTCGGAGTGGCAGACGCCGCAGTAGAGAATGTCGATGGCTACATCGTCCGGGCCAACGGCGCGGCGCTGGATCTCGGTGGGGGCCAGCGGAGTGTGTGGGGCCTTGGCGGCAAAGGCGAGGGTCTTGCTCATGGAGGATCTCCTTGGCGGATCGGTAAGCCGAAGGAGAGGTTAGTGCAGATGAGTGTCGCAGGGCTTGCCCAGTCCTGCCGAATCCATGCTCAGAGTTACGGGCAAGAAAAAGGGGGCCGAAGCCCCCTCTGTCATTGCGGCCTGATCAGGCTGCCTGGACCTCGGCCTGGGTCATGGCGCGGTTGAGCGCGCTGAACAGGGCGCGGAAGGTCGCCGTGGTCAGGTTCTCATCGATGCCGATGCCGTGCAGCGGGCGACCGCCGTTGACGCGGATCTCGATGTAGGCCGCCGCCTGGGCGTTGGTGCCGGAGCTGATGGCGTGCTCGTGGTAATCCATGATCTCCACGTTGAGCGGCAGGGCGGCGACCAGCGCCTCCAGCGGACCCTTGCCGGTGCCGTGCTTGCGGCGCAGCTCACCATTGAAGGTCACGTCGATGTCGACATTGCAGATGCCGTTCTCTTCCTGCAGACGATGGCTCTTCAGTACATACGGGCTGTTGGCCTTGAGGTACTCGTTCTGCAGCAGGCCGTAGATCTGTTCGGCGGTCATTTCCAGGCCGAGGCGATCGGTTTCCTTCTGCACCACCTGGCTGAACTCGATCTGCATGCGGCGCGGCAGGCTGATGCCGTACTCCTGCTCGAGGAGGAAGGTGATGCCGCCCTTGCCGGACTGGCTGTTGACGCGAATCACCGCCTCGTAATCGCGGCCGATGTCGGCCGGGTCGATCGGCAGGTACGGGACTTCCCAGACGCCTTGCGGGTCCTGCTGGGCGAAGCCCTTGCGGATCGCATCCTGGTGCGAGCCCGAGAAAGCGGTGTGCACCAGGTCACCGACGTACGGATGACGTGGGTGCACCGGCAGCTGGTTGCACTCCTCGACCACCTTGCGCACGGTGTCGATGTCGGAGAAGTCCAGTTGCGGGTTGACGCCCTGGGTGTAGAGGTTGAGTGCCACGGTGACCAGGCAGACGTTGCCGGTACGCTCGCCGTTGCCGAACAGGCAGCCTTCCACGCGGTCGGCGCCGGCCATCAGGCCCAGCTCGGTGGCGGCCACGCCAGTGCCACGGTCGTTGTGGGTGTGCAGGCTGAGCAGCACGCTGTCACGACGGTCGACATGGCGGCCGAACCACTCGATCTGGTCGGCGTAGTTGTTCGGCGTGGCGCCCTCGATGGTGGCGGGCAGGTTGAGGATCAGCTTCTGCGCCGGCGTCGGCTGGAACACGCCGATCACTGCGTTGCACACCTCGACGGCGAAATCGATTTCGGTGGAGCTGAACACTTCCGGCGAGTACTCGAAGCCCCACTGGGTCTCCGGCTGGGCGGCAGCCAGGCGCTTGACGATCTTCGCCGCTTCCACGGCGATCTCGGTGACGCCGGCCTTGTCCTGGTTGAAGACGATGCGGCGGAAGCTCGGCGCGGTGGCGTTGTAGTAGTGGACGATGGCTTTCTTGGCGCCCTTGAGCGACTCGAAGGTGCGGGTGATCAGGTCTTCACGGGCCTGGGTCAGCACCTGGATGGTCACGTCGTCGGGGATGTGGCCGCCTTCGATCAGCTCGCGAACGAAGTCGAAGTCGGTCTGCGAGGCGGACGGGAAGCCGACTTCGATTTCCTTCAGGCCCACGGCGAGCAGGCACTTGAAGAAGCGCATCTTCTTCTCGGCGTCCATCGGCTCGATCAGCGACTGGTTGCCGTCACGCAGGTCGGTGCTCAGCCAGATCGGCGCCTGGTCGATGATCTTGTCCGGCCAGGTGCGGTCCGGAATGTTGATCGGGGTGAACGGACGGTATTTCGTCGACGGGTCTTTGAGCATGGTCATGATGCGAATCCTGGGGTGGCGGCAGGCCGGGTAAACGAGAAAGGCAGAAAATCGGGCGAGTCGGTTCAGCCGCGTAGTCGCGGGCTGACCAGGCGCAGGCAGGCGTGTTGGCGTAGCAGGATGAGGGTGTGGGCACTGTTCATAGTGTCAACCCTAACGGCAGGGGTTAAAGCTGGCAAGTCTTGCTGGGAAAACGCCATTTAATAGCGCCTTGCAGGTCTAGGCGATTTTAAATGGCGGTATCAGATGATTTTTTGCGTTCTTATTGCGTGAATAATTGTGTGGCTTTGCCTGCCATGCAGCGTGTTGCTTCAGGGCTGGCTCGTTGCGTGGCTGGCGAGGTGTTCGCTACGCAAGCTCTGGAAGTCGATGCCGCTGGGATTCTGGAACACGCGCAGGCCGAAGGCCGGGAGGATCGCCAGCAGGTGATCGAAGATGTCGGACTGGATGCCTTCGTAGGCGACCCAGGCGGTGGTGTCGGTGAAGCAGTAAATCTCCAGTGGCAGGCCGTCGGCGCCGGGCTGCAGCTGGCGCACCAGCAAGGTCATGCCCTGGTGGATGCCGCTTTGCTGGCGCAGGTAGCGCTCGACGTACACGCGGAAGGTGCCCAGGTTGGTCATGCGGCGGGTGTTCAGCGGGTCGGCGAAGCTGGCGTTGAAGGCCTGCAGCTCGGCGCGCTTGCCTTCCAGGTAGGGCTCCAGCAGCTCGAAGCGCTGCAGGTCTTCCTGCTCCTGGGGGCTGAGAAAGTGCACGCTGTTCTGGTCCAGATGCAGGCAGCGCTTGATCCGTCGCCCGCCGGATTCCTGCATGCCGCGCCAGTTCTTGAACGAGTCGCTGATGAAGCGCTTGGTCGGGATGACAGTGATGGTCTTGTCCCAGTTCTGCACCTTGACCGTGTGCAGGGCGATGTCGATCACATCGCCATCGGCGTTGAGCTGCGGCATCTCCACCCAGTCGCCGACGCGGATGATGTCATTGGAGGAAATCTGCACGCTGGCCACCAGCGACAGCAGGGTGTCCTGGAAGATCAGCAGCAGAACCGCGGCCATGGCGCCGAGGCCCGAGAGCAGGATCAGCGGCGAGCGGTCGATCAGGGTGGCGACGATGAGGATGGTCGCAATTGCATAGACCAGGATCGACGCCACCTGCACGTAGCCCTTGATCGGGCGCAGATGGGCGTTGGGGCGCAGCAGATAAATGCTGTTGAGCAGGTTCAGTATGCCGGCGATGGCCAGGGCGATGGTCAGGATGATGAAGGCGCCACAGACGTTGCGCACCACAGTGATGGCGGCATCGGGCAGGTGCGGGATCAGGTTGACGCCGGCCGAGAGAATCAGCGCGGGCACGATATTGGCCAGGCGGGTGATCACCCGGGAGCCGGCCAGCAGCGGGTACTGGCCCGCCGCTGTGGATTGCAGGGCGCGGTAGATGCCGCGCACCAGGATGCGCTTGACCAGCCAGTTGGCAATCCAGGCGCCGAGCAGCAGCAGGCCCACACTGAGCAGGGTGTGGACTTCCGAATAGTGCTCGAACCAGCCGAGCAGGGTGTCGTAGTAGCTTTTCATCGATGTCCTGAACGGGCGGTGGGCAGCAGGCGGCGAGGCGTTACCTTAACAAACCGGTTGCCGGGGCTTGGCCTCGCGTCTTTTGCCAAATGCGTCGTGGTGTTCAGTCGGCGTATGCGTACTCGCCGCCTTTTTCCAGGGCGCGCTGGTAGGCAGGGCGCGCATGAATGCGCTCGAGGAAGGCCTTGAGCCGCGGCCGGTTGCTGTCCAGGCCGCCACGGGAGGTGGCCACCTCCAGCGGGAAGCTCATCTGGATGTCGGCGGCGCTGAAGTGCTCGCCGGCGAACCAGGCGCTCTTGCCCAGTTCGTCTTCCAGGTAATCCAGGTGCCGCTGCAACTGTGGGTTGATCAGCGTGTTCTTGACCTTCTGCGCGATGCCGCGGGCGATGGGCTTGATGAAGAAGGGCATCGGGCTGCTTTCCACCCTGTCGAACACCAGCTTGAGCAGCAGCGGCGGCATGGCCGAGCCTTCGGCGTAGTGCAGCCAGTAGTTGCAGCGCAGGCGCTCGGGGCTGCCGGCGGCGGGCAGCAGGGCTTCGCCGTAGCGGCTGGCCAGGTACTCGATGATGGCGCCGGACTCGGCCAGGGTCAGCTCACCGTCGGTGACCACCGGTGACTTGCCCAGCGGGTGCACCGCGCGCAG
The DNA here is from genome assembly GCA_037994305.1 of Pseudomonas sp. Classification (GTDB taxonomy): domain Bacteria; phylum Pseudomonadota; class Gammaproteobacteria; order Pseudomonadales; family Pseudomonadaceae; genus Aquipseudomonas. The sequence continues at coordinate 6,983 of JBBNAI010000119.1, forward strand.
CTCCGGCGGCGCGAGCATGGTCTTGGGGTCACGCTCGTAGCGCTGGATCTGGTACTCCAGGCCGAGTTCTTCGAGCAGCCAGAGGATGCGTTGCGAGCGCGAGTTGTTCAGGTGGTGGACGGTGATCATCGTGGCTCCAGGGGCGGGGAGGATGCCGATGGCCATGGGTAACGCGTCGTTCAGGGCGACCGGCGGGTAGCTGCCACTTTATACGCGAACCTTGTGTGCGGCGGGCGCCAAGTCGTGGTTTGTGGTCGTTGCCAGCGGGCGTGGCGAATGGCTCGGTAGCCCGGACTTTAGTTCGGGTCTCGTCAGCCTGTTCCCGGACTGAAGTCCGGGCTACCTGGCTATCTTGAGCCAGCGCTAGGGTTTGAACGCACCGATAAAGATCGCCGGATCGACCCGCGCGTCGTTGAGGCTAACGTTCCAGTGCATGTGCGGGCCGGTGGCGCGTCCGGTGGCGCCAACCCGGCCGACCACGCCGCCGCGCGGCAGCTCCTGGCCCAGCTGTACGTCGACCTTGGACAGATGGCAGAACATGCTGATCAGCCCCTGGCCGTGGTCGATGAACACCGTGCGGCCGTTGAAGAAGTAGTCGCCAATCAGGATCACCTTGCCCGCTGCCGGCGCCTTGATCGGCGTACCGGCCTTGGCGGCGAAATCCAGGCCGGAGTGCGGGTTGCGCTCTTCGCCATTGAAGAAGCGGCGCAGGCCGAAGGGCGAAGACAGCGGGCCGTTGACCGGCTTGTCGAACAGCAGGTTGCTTGGCTGGCGTGGGCTGAATTGCTGGTAGGCACGGGTCTGCTCGGCCAGTTCGCGCTCGATGCGTTTGAGGTTGGCGGGGCTGGGATTGACCTGCTCCTTGTTCTTCAGGGTGATGCGCTGCTCGCGGTAGTGCTTGGTGCCGACATTGAAGCTCAGCGTCCGGCCGGCCGTTTCGATCTGCTGGGCACCGGCTTTCACCGCCAGCGGGATGCCGACGATGGCGATCCAGCGACTGTTGTCTTCCCGAACCACCAGCACCGGCTTGCCCTGATAGTGCGCTTGCGGTGCGCTGGCGGCGTCGCCCAGGTCAAGCACGGCAACGCCGCCGGGTACCGGCTTGTTCAGCAGGCGGGTGATAAAGCCGTCGGCGTGGGCGGGCAGGGCGAGGCACAGCAGCAGGGCGGCAAGCAAACGCATAAATAGGAGTCCGGCGTAGGGCGGGTGACGCTTTATCCAGCCACCCAAGGGGTTAATCGAGTAGCGACAGGGTCACCGGCGTCAGGTGGTTGTCTTCGACGCGCACGTCAAGTTCGCCTTCGCCGAGGCGTGCCTTGAGCTTCTGCCCCGGGCGCGTCTGGGCGGCGTTGCGGATGGCCTGGCCGCGGTCGTCGAGCAGGATGCTGTAGCCGCGACCGAGCGTGGCCAGGGGGCTGACGATGTGCAGGGTCTGCGCGAGGCTCTCAAGCTTCTGCCTGCGCTCGCGCAGTTGCTGCTCGGCCGCGCGTGGCAGGCGCTCGGCCAGGCTGTCCAGGCGCTGGCGCAGCAGGGCCAGGTTGCGTCCGGGGTGTTGCGCGGTGAGGCGGCCGTCGAGGCGCGCCAGGCGCTCGTGGCGGCTGTTCAGTTGCTGGCTGAAGGCGCGGCGCAGGCGCATGTCCAGGTCGTCCAGGCGCTGGGCCTGCTGGCGCAGGCGCTCGCCGGGGTGGCGCAGGCGTCGGGCCAGGCCGTCCAGGCGCAGGCGCTCGCGGGCGATGCGGTCCTGCAGGCGCAGCAGCAGGCGGCGCTTGAGGTTGTCCAGGCGCTGCTGCAGGTCGCTGCTATCCGGAGCCAGCAACTCGGCGGCGGCCGATGGCGTGGGGGCGCGCACGTCGGCGACGAAATCGCTGATCGATACATCGGTTTCATGGCCGACGGCGCTGACGATCGGTGTGCGACAGGCCGCCACGGCGCGGGCCACGGCCTCTTCGTTGAAGCACCAGAGGTCCTCCAGCGAACCGCCACCACGGGCCAGGATCAGCGCGTCGAAGCCGGCGCGGTCGGCCAGTTGCAGGGCGCGGACGATCTGCGCGGTGGCGTCGCGGCCCTGCACTGCGGTCGGCACCAGGGTCAGGCGGACTTGCGGGGCGCGGCGGCGGAACACGCTGATGATGTCGCGGATCACCGCGCCGGTCGGCGAGCTGACGATGCCAATGCGCTGCGGGTGGGCGGGCAGGGCGATCTTGTTCTCGGCGCTGAACAGGCCTTCGGCGGAGAGTTTTTCCTTGAGCGCCTCGAAGGCCAGGCGCAGGGCGCCGTCACCGGCTGGCTCGACCGTGTCGAGGATCAGCTGGTAGTCGCCGCGCCCCTCGAACAGCGAGACCTTGCCGCGCACCTTGACCGCCAGGCCGTCGCGCAGGGCTTGGCGTACCCGCGTGGCGTTCTGCCGGAACAGGGCGCAGCGCACCTGGGCCTGGCCATCCTTGAGGGTGAAATACAGGTGCCCGGAGGCCGGTTTGGCCAGGTTGGAGATTTCGCCCTCGACCCAGACCTGGGCGAACACATCCTCCAGCAGCAGCCGTGCGCGGTTGTTGAGCTGGCTGACGCTGAGGACGTCGCGGTCGAGACCGAGGCGCTGGAACGGGTCGTTGATCATGCTCGGCATGATAAAGGCTTTGCCGGGCCAGCCATAGGTCGGCCGGCCTTGACCGGCGGGCTGCCGGGATTAAGCTGCGCGCCTGTTTTCGATTCGGTATGTCGTCATGAGTGACCAGCAGATCATCCTGGTGCCGCAGATTTCCAGCCTGCCCGGGCATGAGGCCAAGGCCTGGGCGCTGCTGCGCTGGCTGGTCAAACGCCACATTGTCGAGGAACAACCGACTACCTGCGGGCGGGGCGGACGAGGCATGGCCTATGCCATCGCGCCAGGCGCGCGGCAGATCGTGCAGCGCCCGGAGTTGCTGCCGTTCGGCCGGCCATTGAATGGCCTGGAGGTCATCAGCAAGCGCTGCATCTATACCCCGACCGTCGATTTCAAGGAGGAAGCCGGATGCCCGGGGTGTCGCCGGGAGATCGGCGAAGCACTGTTCGACAGCCTGGAAGAATGGATGCCTGGCCACACCGACAACTTCCGCTGCCCGGAATGCGGGCATGAGGACGACATCAACGGCTTCCTGTTCCTGCAGCCGTGCGCCTTTTCCAACCTGGGGTTCATTTTCAACAACTGGGGCGTTGCGCGCTTCAAACCAGGCTTTCTTGAAGAGTTCGCCGAGCGCCTGGGTTATCCGCTTTCGCAGGTCCAGGTGCAGTTGTAGGTGGTCATCGGCGCCCCGCGGTAATTTCGCGACGAGCCGATTGATTCTTTGCATTGAGTGAAGGGGCCCTGCTGGGTATAATGCCGCGCTTCTTATTTTCCCGCTCGGGAGCCCCGCCATGCTGCGCATCAGCCAAGAAGCACTGACGTTTGACGACGTTCTCCTGATCCCTGGTTATTCCGAAGTCCTGCCCAAGGACGTCAGCCTCAAGACCCAACTGACCCGCGGCATCGTGCTGAATATCCCGCTGGTTTCCGCCGCGATGGATACCGTCACCGAAGCGCGCCTGGCGATTGCCATGGCCCAGGAAGGTGGCATCGGCATCATCCACAAGAACATGACCGTCGAGCAGCAAGCTGCCGAAGTACGCAAGGTCAAGAAGTTCGAGGCCGGCGTGGTCAAGGACCCGATCACCATCGAGGCCGAGGCCACCGTGCGTGACCTGTTCGAGCTGACCCGGCAGAACAACATCTCCGGCGTTCCGGTGCTGAGCAATGGCGACCTGGTCGGCATCGTCACCTCCCGTGACGTGCGTTTCGAAACCCGCCTGGATGCCCTGGTGCGCGACGTGATGACGCCCAAAGAGCGCCTGGTCACCGTGCGCGAAGGCGCCGACAAGCAGGAAGCCCGCGAGCTGCTGCACAAGCACCGCATCGAGCGCGTACTGATCGTCGACGACGCCTTCAACCTGAAAGGGATGATGACCGTCAACGATATCGAGAAGGCCAAGGCCTACCCGCTGGCCAGCAAGGACGACCAAGGTCGTCTGCGCGTTGGCGCGGCGGTCGGCACCGGTGCCGATACCGCTGATCGGGTTACCGCGCTGGTAGCTGCCGGCGTCGACGTGATCATCGTCGACACCGCCCATGGCCACTCCAAAGGCGTGATCGACCGTGTGCGCTGGGTCAAGCAGACCTTCCCGGAAGTCCAGGTGATCGGCGGCAACATCGCCACCGGCGAAGCGGCCAAGGCCCTGGCCGAGGCAGGCGCTGACGCCGTCAAGGTCGGTATCGGTCCGGGCTCGATCTGCACCACCCGCATCGTCGCCGGTGTCGGCGTACCGCAAATCTCCGCTGTGGCCAACGTCGCCGCTGCATTGGCTGGCACCGGTGTGCCGCTGATCGCCGACGGCGGCATCCGTT
>JBBNAI010000120.1:0-14125 GCA_037994305.1 Pseudomonas sp.
GGGCGGGTGAAACCCGGGTTTCTCAGCACCCGCTCGCGGGTTTCACCCGCCCTACGCTAGCCGCTGCGACCGCCCCGTGAGTTATCTACCCGCAACCTTTTAAAACTGCGGCGGCAGATCTTTCCACTCACCCGGCCGCAGACCCTCCAGACTCCACGGACCGATGCGCACCCGCACCAGGCGCAGCGTGGGCAGGCCGACCGCAGCGGTCATGCGCCGCACCTGGCGGTTGCGCCCCTCGCGGATCACCAGCTCCAGCCAGGCGGTCGGCACGCTCTTGCGGAAACGCACCGGCGGATTGCGCTCCCACAGCTGGGGCTCATCCAGCCGGCGAGCCTCGGCCGGCAGGGTCGGGCCGTCGTTGAGCTGCACGCCCTCGCGCAACTGGCGCAACTGCTCCTCGCTCGGCTCGCCCTCCACCTGCACCCAGTAGGTCTTGGCCAGCTTGTGCTTGGGGTCGGCGATGCGCGCCTGCAGGCGGCCGTCGTTGGTCAGCAGCAGCAGGCCTTCGCTGTCGCGGTCCAGGCGGCCGGCCGGGTAGACGCCGGGTACCGGCACGAAATCCTTGAGGGTGGCGCGACCCTGCTCGTCGTTGAACTGGGTGAGCACGTCGAACGGCTTGTTCAGCACGATCAGCCGCGGCTCGGTCGGCGGCGCCTTGGCCACTCGCCGTGGGGCGGGACCGGGACGGCGTGGGGCGGGAGAATGGGGCGGGCGCGGCATGCGGGTTCCGGGGCGGTTGCAGAGCGCGCAGTGTAACCGAGCATCATCAGGATCGCTGATGATGGTCCAATCAGCCGCTCGTCGGGCTAAGCTGCTCCCATCGAATCGACTGCAGAGGATGCCGCCATGAGCAACGAACTCGCCACCTTCACCGGCTGGGCCGCCACCGCGCCGGGCGCGCCGCTGGAACGCCACAGCTACGACCCGGGCCCGCTGGGCGCCGAGGAAGTCGAAGTAGCGGTGGAGTACTGCGGCATCTGCCACTCCGACCAGTCGATGATCGACAACGAGTGGGGCAACGCCCGCTACCCCTTCATTCCCGGTCACGAAGTCGTGGGCAGCATCGTCCGCGTGGGCGAGCAGGTGCGCGGTCTCAAGCTCGGCCAGCGCGTGGGCATCGGCTGGTACAAGGGCAGCTGCATGCACTGCGGCTCGTGCATGGAAGGCTCGCACCAGCTATGCCGAACGGTGAAGCCGACCATCGTCGGCAGCCACGGCGGTTTCGCCGACCGCCTGCGCTCGCACTGGGCCTGGGCCGTGCCGCTGCCGGAAGGCCTCGACCCGGCACTGGTCGGTCCGCTGTTCTGCGCCGGCTCCACGGTGTTCTCGCCGCTGCTGGACTTCGACGTGAAGCCCACCGACCGGGTCGGCGTGGTCGGCATCGGCGGCCTCGGCCATCTGGCTCTGGGCTTCCTCAACGCCTGGGGTTGCGAGGTCACCGCCTTCACCTCGTCGCTGAGCAAGCAGGATGAGGCCAAGCGCCTGGGCGCGCACAAGGTGGTGGCGTCCACCGACAGCGCCGCGATGAAGGCCATCGCCGGCACCCTCGACTTCCTGCTGGTCACCGCCAGCGCCGACCTGGACTGGAACGCCCTGCTCGCCACCCTGCGCGGCAAGGGCCGGCTGCACTTCGTCGGCATCGTGCCGAGCGCCATCCCGGTGCATGTGTTCAGCCTGATTCCGCAGCAGAAGAGCCTGTCAGGCTCGCCGGTGGGTTCGCCGAAGACCATGGCGACCATGCTCGAATTCTGCGCCCGTCATCAGATCCTGCCGCAGGTGGAACACTTCCCCATGAGCCAGGTGAACGCCGCGCTCGACCACCTGCGCGCCGGCAAGGCGCGCTACCGGGTGGTGCTGGACGCCAGCCAATGACCGACCTGTTTCATTGGCGGCGCAACGCCGCCTGGCACCTGGGCGCGGTGGACGGCACCGACCGCCCGCGCCTGCTCGAGGTGTGGGAGGCGGCGGTACGCGCCACCCACCACTTCCTCGCCGAGGAGGACATCCAATTCTACCGGCGCATGCTCGGCGAGCAGTATTTCGACCTGGTGCGCCTGACTTGCCTGCGTGACGAGCAGGGCCGCGTGCAGGGCTTTGCCGGCACTGCCGAGGATCGCCTGGAAATGCTCTTCATCGACCCGGCCGCCCATGGCCGGGGCTTCGGCAAGGCGCTGCTGCACCACGCCATCGACCAAGACGGCGTGCGCCTGGTCGACGTCAACGAGCAGAACCCCGGCGCCGTGGCCTTCTACCTCAGCCAGGGCTTCGAGCAGATCGGCCGCTCAGCCCTGGATGGCGCCGACCGGCCCTTCCCCCTGCTGCATCTGCGCCTGCGCGAAAGCGTCTGACCAAATGCACCTGTAGGCTGTACTCGCCGCTGGCAGTACACGATGGCGGGCGTTGCACGCCGGGTAGCCGTTGGCGCCGCACACCCACTTCACTCGACTAACGGAACGGCGGCTCGTCGAAGCTGCGCAGCTTGCGCGAGTGCAGCGAGTCGAGCTGGCAGCGCAGCAGGTCGAGTGCGGCGATGCCGATCGACAGGTGCTGGCTGACCGCGCGCTGGTAGAAGCCGGTGGCCGAGCCTGGCAGCTTGATCTCGCTGTGCAGCGGCTTGTCCGACACACACAGCAGGGTTCCGTAGGGCACTCGCAGGCGATAACCCTGGGCGGCGATGGTGCCGCTCTCCATGTCCACCGCCACGGCGCGAGCCAGGTTGATCAGCGGCCGCTCGTGGGCCCAGTGCAGCTCCCAGTTGCGGTCGTCGTAGGTCAGCACGGTGCCGGTGCGCAGGCGCTTCTTCAGGGTCTCGCCCTTCTCCCCGGTGACGGTCGCGGCCGCCTCCTGCAGGGCCTGCTGCACCTCGGCCAGGGCCGGGATCGGGATATGCGGCGGCAGCACCCGGTCGAGGATGCCGTCGCGGCGCATATAGGCGTGGGCCAGCACGTAGTCGCCGATGGTCTGCGACTGCCGCAGGCCGCCGCAGTGGCCGATCATCAGCCAGCAGTGCGGACGCAGCACGGCCAGGTGGTCGGTGATGTTCTTGGCGTTGGACGGGCCGACGCCGATGTTGACCAGGGTGATGCCGTGGCCGTCGTTGGCGATCAGGTGGTAGGCCGGCATCTGGTAGCGGTGCCAGACCACCGCGTCGGCCACGGCCTGGGCGTCCTCCTCGGAGGTGCCGCGCTCGATGATCACGTTGCCCGGCAGCACCATGCGCTGGAAGCGCGGGTTGTCGCGCAGCTGTTCCAAGCCATGGCGGATGAACTGATCGACGTAGCGGTGGTAGTTGGTCAGCAGGATCCACGGCTGCACATGGCGCCAGTCGCTGCCGGTATAGTGCTGGATGCGCTTGAGCGAGAAGTCGGTGCGCGCGGCGTCGAACAGCGCCAGCGGCAGGTCGCTGCTGTCGCCCCAGCCATACAGACCGTCGGCCACCGAGTCGGTGGCGGCGGACAGATCGGTGCTGGGGAACACCCGCGCCAGTTCGGCGGCGCTGACCCCGGTGCCGGCCAGCTCGTCACCCTGCTCGACCACGTAGGGATAGGGGATGTTCTGCTGGCTGAAACCCACTTCGACGGTGACCGAGAAGTCCTCCATCAGCGGCCGCAGCTGGTCCAGCAGATAGCCGCGGAAGGCCTCCGGCTGGGTCACGGTGGCGCGGTAGGTGCCCGGCACCTGGACCTTGGCATAGGCGCGCACGGTGCTCGGCACCTCGCCCTGGCACAGGTAGGTCAGGCGCAGCTCGGGATAGCGGAACAGCGCACGCTCGGCCTGGCTCGGCACGCTGCGCTCCTTGAGGTAGTTCCTCAGCGCCTGGCTCAGCCCGCCGGTGGCCTGGCGATGCAGGTCGGCGAGGCGTTCGACGGCCTCCTCGGCGGTGGCGGCGACGACGAAATCGGTATGTGGCATGGCGGTCACGGGCAGCTTCCTGGCTGGGATCACGGCCCTATCTTGCGCCTTGCAGCGGCCGTATCGCCAGCGCCGGTTGGTCGACGACGGGCGCCAGGGCAAGGCCGGCGAGAAGCATCTAGGCTCTCCTCATGCCCCCCCGAGGAGAGTCCAAGTGCGCGTCCTGCATATCTGCTGTCTGCTCGCCTTGCTCGGCGGCCCGGCCCTGGCTGCCGAACTGGATGGCCGCTACCAGGCCACCCTCGACAACCAGCCCACCGAGCTGATCCTGCGCAGCCAGGGTGCGCAAGTGGAAGGCGAATACCTGGAGGGGCCTCAGCTGCGCCTCAAGGTCAGTGGCAGCTTCGATGGTCAGGCGCTGCAGGCGCAGATCAGCGACTCGGCGAGCGGCCAGGTATTGGCCAACATGAACGGCAACTACGCCAACGGCATGCTCGCCACCAGCCTGGCCGCGCGCGACCCGCGCAGCGGCGAGACCCTGGTGCGCGAGGCCATGTTCCAGCGCGTGGGACCGGCACCCGCGCCGCCCGACCCGAACCAGGACGCGGCACTGGTCGGCACCTGGATCTACGAGCAGATGACCAACAGCGAAGGCCTGGAATTCGCCTCGATGACCACTGTCACCACCCTGCGCATCCGCGCCGACGGCAGCATCGACCAGTGGCGCCGCAGCGTGGCCGGCGGCAGCGAGTGGAGCTACGACCGCCCCGGCGAGCTGCAGTACAGCGGGCGCTGGCGCAGCGACAAGGGACTGCTGCTGGTGCAGCTGAAAGGGGCCGGCGACTACCAGCCGGCGGCGCGCTATCACTTCAGCACGCCCTACCTGGTTACCGAGAGCAATACCGGCAAGATGATCTGGCAGCGCCGCTGAGCATCACCTGCGCAAGCGGCCGGCTCGTAGCCCGGATGCAAATCCGGGGGAAGGACTTGCCAACGTCCCGCATTGCATCCGGGCTACCCGAATCCATGCAGGCATCAGGACACCCCAAGGTCAGATCAGGTGCGGCGTACTGCGGGCCACCAGTGCCTCGGCATCCACGCCACGCGGCAGGGTGCCGTAAACGCGGCCGCCATCGGCCAGGCGACTGGCGATGAAGGCATCGCTCACCGTGGCGTTGCCGGCTTCCAGCAGCAGCTTGGCCTGCAGGGCCACGGCCACGTCCTCGGTCAGCTGGCGGGCGCGGTACTGAATATCGGCGGTGTCGCGGAAGTCCGCCTGCAGGCGATGGATATGCGCCTTTAGACGCGCGTCGCCATGGCCGTCGCCCAGTTCGGCGAACAGCACGTCGAGCACGCCGGCCTCCTTGGACAGGGCGCGCAGCACGTCCAGGCACTGCACGTTGCCCGAGCCTTCCCAGATCGAGTTGACCGGTGCCTCGCGGTACAGGCGCGGCAGGATGGTGTCCTCGACGTAGCCGGCGCCGCCCATGCACTCCTGCGCCTCGTTGATCATCGCGGGGGCGCGCTTGCAGATCCAGTACTTGCCGATGGCGGTGACCAGGCGGGCGAACTTGTCTTCCTGTTCGTCGTGCGGGTTGTCCAGGGCCTTGCCCATGCGCAAGGTCAGGGCCAGCGCCGCCTCGCTTTCCAGGGCCAGGTCGGCCAGCACGTTCTGCATCAGCGGTTGCTCGGCCAGCACGCGGCCACCGACCTTGCGATGGGCGCAGTGGTGCGCGGCCTGGGTCAGGGCCTGACGCATCAGGCTGCTGGAGCCGATCATGCAGTCGAAGCGGGTCAGCGAGACCATCTCGATGATGGTCGGCACGCCGCGGCCTTCCTCGCCGACCATCCAGGCCAGGGCGCCACGGAACTCCACCTCGCTGGAGGCGTTGGCCCAGTTGCCCAGCTTGTTCTTCAGGCGCTGGATATAGAACTGGTTGCGCGTGCCGTCCGGGCGATGGCGCGGCAGCAGGAAGCAGGTCAGGCCCTTGTCGGTGTAGGCCAGGGTGAGGAAGGCGTCGCACATCGGCGCCGAGCAGAACCACTTGTGACCGACCAGCTCGTAGGCCTGACCTGGGCCGCCCACGCCCACCGGATGAGCCTTGGTGGTGTTGGCGCGCACATCGGTGCCGCCCTGCTTCTCGGTCATCGCCATGCCGATGGTGACCCCGGCCTTCTGTTCGATACCGACGTTGCGCGAGTCGTACTGGGTGGCGAGGATCTTCGGTAGCCAGATCTCGGCCAGCTCCGGCTGCAGCTTGAGCGCCGGCACGGCGGCATAGGTCATGGTCAGCGGGCAGGCGTTACCGGCCTCCGGCTGGTTGTGCAGGTAGTTCAGCGCAGCGCGGGCCACCTGGGCGCCGGCGCGCGGGTCGGTCCAGGGCAGCGAGGGGATGCCGTGTTCGACTGCCGTGCGCATCAGCTCGTGGTAGGCCGGGTGGAACTCCACCAGGTCGACGCGGTTGCCATATCGATCATGGCTCTTGAACACCGGTTTGTTCTCGTTGGCGAGGAAGCCGGCCTGCATCAGCGGGCCGCCGGCCAGGGCACCGTAGGCATCCAGCTTGTCCTCGGCCCAGCCGCCGCCGAAGCGCCGCGTCCACTCCTGCAACGGCAGGTCGACCCGGTACAGGTTGGCGCCATCCAGCGAAGGTACCTGGTTGAACACTTCGTGGGTTTCGGCGAATTCGTGCAGGGACATGTCAGGACTCCGGGGCGCCGACGGCGCGCAGGCAGAAGGTGATCAGGGATTGGCTGACAGTGGCCAGGTCCATGGCCGAGGTGCCGGCTTCACGCGCGGCGCGGGCCGGCGGCGACAGCGGCCCGACCAGGGACTCGGCGATGGCGCCCACCAGGCAGGCGGCGACCAGGGACACCTGGCTGACGCGGAAGGCGCCGAGGCGTACCCCCTCCTCCAGCAACTCGATGAACAGCTCGGCGTAGGCCTCGCGAAACAGCAGACGCTGTTCGTCCACTTCGGCATCCACCGGCTCGGCGATCAGGGCAAAGGCCAGGCGCCGGCTGTGCCAGGCGCGCGCGGCGAACTGCTCGAGACCGGCAGCCAGGCGCTGCGCCGGCGTGCCGGGGCCCTGGAGGATGGCGCCCAGCGCATCAACCTCGATCCGGCAGGCATTGCTGAACACCTCGGCGGCCAGCTCGCCCTTGCCACGAAAGTGCCGGTACAGGCTGCCGGTAGCCACGCCGGCATCCTCGGCCAGGGCCTGCATGGTTAGGCTGGCGAAGCCGCCTTCGCTGACGCGGGCCTGGGCGCAGACGAGGATGCGCTCACGCAACTCCTGGTCGCGGTCGATGCGTTGAGTGGAAGCACGGTAGACCATGGACTGAATCCGGATTCATGAATTCAATCCAGTGAATCACGGTTCAGACCTTGAGAGAAGACGACAATCTGGCCAAAGACTGCGCAGAAAACGGCCAGAAGATGCAGCACCACCCGCCAGTAGCGGTGAGTGACGCCAGGGCTATCCGACCCGCGCCGGCTGGCTGAGCACCCAGTCGTGCAGCAGGGTCTGCAGTTCGAGGTACTTCACCGGCTTGGCCATGTAGTCGCTCATGCCCGCGGCCAGGCAGCGCTCGCGGTCACCGCTGTGGCTGTGGGCGGTGATCGCCAGCACCGGCAGGTCGGCACAACCCGGCAACTGGCGCAGCGCGCGACAGGTGGCGAAGCCATCCATGACCGGCATCTGGCAATCCAGCAGCACCACATCCATGGGTTCTTCGCGCAGCCGCTCGAGGGCCTCGACGCCATTGTCGGCGGTACGCACCCGGTAGCCGAGCTTGAGCAGCATGCCGCGGGTGACCAACTGGTTGATCGCGTTATCCTCGACCACCAGTACGGTGCACTGCTCGGGATGCCGGCGCGGCACGCCCGTGGGCCGGCGCGCCGACGGCGCCACTTCACGCGGCTGAATCGGCAGGCTGAGCAACAGAGACATCCCGAAGACACTGCCCTGCCCCGGCAGCGATTGGTGCTGCAGATGGCCGCCGAGCAACTCGACCAACTGCCGGCAGATCGCCAGGCCGATGCCCAGGCCGCCGTACTGGCGGGTCATCGAGCCATCCAGCTGCTTGAAGCGCTGGTACAGGCTGCCATCGGCGGGTGCATTGAAACCGATGCCGCTGTCGCGCACCTCGATCCGCAGCGGCAGGCTGCCGGTCTGCGCGCCGGGGCTGCTGACGCGCACACTCACGCCGCCCTGATGGGTGAACTTGATGGCGTTGTCGAGCAGGTAGCCGAGGCTCTGCGCCAGCTTGCCGGCATCGCCTTCGAGGGTATCGGGCAGGTTGTCGTCCAGCTCCAGGTCGAAACTCAGGCCCTTGCCGGTAGCCCTCTGGCAATACTGCGCACGCAGACCATCGAACAGCCCGCGCAGACTGAACGGCTCACGCCGCGGGTAGAGCTTGCCGGCCTGCAGTTCGGTAAGGGCGAGGATGTCATTGACCATGCGCATCATGTCGCGCGCCGAGCTGGCGGCGGTCTTCTGGTACTGCTCCAGCTCGACCTCCATCCGCACCGTCTGCATCAGCTCGAGGGAGCCGATCACCCCGTTCATCGGCGTGCGCAGTTCGTGGGTCACGGTGGCAAGGAATTCGTCCTTCAAGCGGTTGCTGTCGGCCAGTTCGCGGTTGAGCACTTCCAGTTCGGCACCGGCCTGCTGGAGGATGCGCGCACGCTCCTCCTTCATCGCGTTGATGCGGTCGGCCAGGGCCAGCGACAGCAGGCCGACCTCCAGCGCCGAGCCAAACTGGCTGGCGTACATGGTCAGGAAGGTATAGGGCAGGTAGCCAAGCACCATCAGGGTGTTGATCACCCCGCCAATCAGGAAGGCGCTCCAGGCGATGATGAAGTAGCGCGCCACACGCATGCCGCGCAGCAGGGCGAGCACACCGGCAGTGAAGATCACCACGGTGAACAGCAGGGCCAGGTAGGTGGCCACGCGCAGCGACACGGCGTAACTGACGGTCAGTGCCAGCACCATCACCAGCGCACCCACCGCCATCAGCAGGCGCAGGGCCCGGTCGATCCACGGACTGTGCTCGGCGGTATGCAGGAAGCTGCGGGCGAACTGGCAACCGAACAGCGCCGCCGAACCGATCAGCAACGGCGTGGAGACGTTCGCCCACCAGGGATTGTTCGGCCAGAAGTACTGCACCCCGGCGCCGTTGACCGAGATCTGGTACAGGCCGAACGAGGCGATATAGAAGATGTAATAGAGGTAGCTGGTATCGCGCACGCTGAGGAAGATGAACAGGTTGTACATCAGCATCACCAGCAGAATGCCGTAGATGATGCCCAGCACGTAGATGCGTTTCGGCTGCTCCTCGATGAACGCGCGCCCGGACCACAAGCCCAGCGGCATCTGCATCGAGCCCTGGCTCTGCACCCGCAGGTAGATGCGCTGCGTCTGGTCGGGCTGCAGGTCGAGGTCGAACAGGTAGTTGTTCTGCTGGATCTGCCGACTGCTGAACGGTAAAGCGTCACCGGTGCGCTCGGCCAGGCGATAGCCGCCGCTGCCATCAGGCAGATAGAGGTCGAGGTGGTCGAGCGGCGGATAGGCCAGTTCCAACAGCCAGGTTTTCGGCTTGCCCGGCTGGGTCGGACGGAACAGCAGATCGAGGCGCAGCCAGAATACCGAGCGCGAGTAGCCGGCATTCAGCACCGGCTTGCCGTTCTGGCGGAAGCTGGCATCCAGGGCGGGAGAGCTGACTTCCCCGATGGTGGCGTCGCCGCGTACGTCCTCGAACACCTGCATCAGCGGGCCGAGGGTGATGTAACGGGTCTGCTCATCGAACTCGACAGCATGCGCCAGCGAGCTGAAAAGCCAGAAAATGAGGAAAAGACCGTAGCGCATGCCGCCCCGCAGAGACTCTGGCGACCGGCACCGGAGAGCCCTCCTCTCGCGCAGGGTGTGTCGCAGCGTCCATAGTTCTAATTGCGGCACTCTAGCACAGCACCCAGCGAGTAAAAGCCGCCCACGGCGACAAGTTTTTCGCCCCCGTTTGGGCGCTCTGCCGGCAAGTGGTAAGCTCGCCCGCCATGAACAGACACAACTCCCGTCCCGTCGTCCTCTGTCTGTCCGGCCACGACCCCAGTGGTGGTGCCGGCCTGCAGGCGGACATCGAAGCCCTGCTCGCCCAGGGCTGCCACGCCGCTCCTGCGGTCACCGCGTTGACCGTGCAGGACACGGTCAACGTCTCCGACTTCCGCGTCCTCGACCGCGAGTGGGTGCTGGCCCAGGCTCACGCGATCATTGCCGACTTGCCGGTGGCAGCGGTCAAGCTGGGCATGCTCGGCTCAGTGCAGATGGTCGATACCGTGGTCGAGATCATGCAGCTACTGCCGGGTGTGCCGCTGGTCTGCGACCCGGTGCTGCGCGCCGGCGGCGGCGGCTCGCTGGGCAAGGACGATGTCGGCTATGCCATGCGCGAACGCCTGCTGCCTGTCGCCGCCATCGCCACGCCCAACCTGCCGGAAGCGCGCATCCTCGCCGAACTGCCGAATGGCACGGCCGACGAGTGCGCCGAGAAGCTGCTGCCGAAGATCCAGCACCTGCTGATCACCGGCGGCCATGGCGACGAAAGCGAAGTACACAACCGCCTGTACTCGCGTGACGGCAGCCGCCACACTTTCACCTGCCAGCGTCTGCCCGGCAGCTATCACGGTTCCGGCTGCACCCTGGCCAGCACCCTGGCCGGCCGCCTGGCCCTGGGCGAAGAACTGAGCAGTGCCGTGCGCTCGGCCCTCGACTACACCTGGCGCACCCTGCGTGACGCCGAGCAACCGGGTCGCGGCCAGTTCGTGCCGCGCCGCCTGCCCCTGGATTTTTCGCAATGAAGAGCCGTTCGTGAAAAACAAACTGCGCGGCCTCTATGCCATCACCGACAGCCAGTTGCTCGCCGATGGCAAGCTGCTGCCCTACGTGGAGGCCGCACTGAAAGGCGGCACGCGCCTGCTGCAGTACCGCGACAAGTCCGACGACAGTGCCCGCCGCCTGCGCGAAGCCGAAGCCCTGCGCGAGCTGTGCAGCCAGTACGGTGCCGAACTGATCATCAACGATGACGCCGAACTGGCTGCCCGCCTCGGCGTCGGCCTGCACCTGGGCCAGGGCGACGGCTCGCTGGCCGCCGCCCGCGCCCTGCTCGGGCGCCAGGCGATCATCGGCGCCACCTGCCATGCCGAGCTGGAACTGGCGGCCACGGCCAGTCGCGAAGGCGCCAGCTACCTGGCCTTCGGCCGCTTCTTCAACTCCAACACCAAACCCGGCGCCCCTGCGGCAACACCGGATCTGCTGGCCCAGGCACAGGCGCACTTCAATGTGCCGCTGGTGGCCATCGGCGGCATCACCCTGGACAACGCTGGCTCGCTGATCACCGCCGGCGCTGACCTGCTGGCGGTGATCCACGCCCTGTTTTCCGCCCCCTCCGCCGCCGAGGTGGAGCGGCGCGCACGCGCGTTCAGCGTGCTGTTCCCGTCATCCTGATTCGAGAGAAACCTGCCATGTCCCGTTCCGAAACCCTGTTCGCCAACGCGCAGAAACACATCCCAGGCGGCGTCAACTCGCCCGTGCGCGCGTTCAAGAGCGTCGGCGGCACTCCGCTGTTCTTCAAGCATGCCGAAGGCGCCTACGTCACCGACGAAGACGACAAGCGCTACGTCGACTACGTCGGCTCCTGGGGCCCGATGATCCTCGGCCACGGCCACCCGGACGTACTCGGCGCCGTACGCAACCAGCTGCAGCACGGCCTGTCCTACGGCGCGCCGACCGCCATGGAAACCGAAATGGCCGATCTGGTGTGCAGCATCGTGCCGTCCATGGAGATGGTGCGCATGGTCAGTTCCGGCACCGAGGCGACCATGAGCGCCATCCGCCTGGCCCGTGGTTACACCGGCCGCGACGCGATCATCAAGTTCGAAGGCTGCTACCACGGACACTCCGACAGCCTGCTGGTGAAAGCCGGTTCCGGCCTGCTGACCCAGGGCGTGCCGAGCTCGGCCGGGGTCCCGGCGGACTTCGCCAAACACACCCTGACCCTACCGTTCAACGACCTGGCCGCCGTCGAGCAGATGCTCAGCGAGGTCGGTACAACCGTCGCCTGCATCATCGTCGAGCCGGTCGCCGGCAACATGAACTGCGTACCGCCAGCGCCGGGCTTCCTCGAAGGCCTGCGCGCACAGTGCGACAAGCACGGCGTGGTACTGATCTTCGACGAAGTGATGACCGGTTTCCGCGTCGCCCTCGGTGGCGCCCAGGCTCACTACGGCGTGACGCCGGACCTGTCGACCTTCGGCAAGATCGTCGGCGGCGGCATGCCGGTTGGCTGCTTCGGCGGCAAGCGTGAAATCATGGGCTGCATCGCCCCGCTCGGCCCGGTCTACCAGGCCGGCACCCTGTCGGGTAACCCGCTGGCCATGGCCGCCGGCCTGACCACCCTCAAACTGATCAGCCGCCCGGGCTTCCACGCCGAACTGACCGACTACACCAGCCGCATGCTGGCTGGCCTGCAGGCACTTGCCGATGCCGCCGGCATCCCGTTCGTCACCACCCAGGCGGGCGGCATGTTCGGCCTGTACTTCAGCGGTGCCGACGACATCGTCACCTTCGACGATGTGATGGCCAGCGATGCCGAGCGCTTCAAGAAATTCTTCCACCTGATGCTGGACGGCGGCGTGTACCTGGCTCCGAGCGCCTTCGAGGCCGGGTTCACCTCCATCGCCCACGGCGAGGCCGAGCTGAAGCTGACCCTGGATGCCGCCGAACGCGCCTTCGCCCAGCTCAAGTGATGCAGTACAGCACCGCGTTCAGCGATGGCGTGTTGGCGCTGGCCTGCCTGGCAAGTGCCTGGGTGCTGCGCCGGGCTTTTCAGGGCCAGGCGCTGCAGCGCGCCCTGTTGATCGGCTTCGGCCTGCCCGCCCTCGCTGCGGCCTGTGGCGTGATGCGCTATGCCATCGACCCGAGCTGGAGCCCGCAGCACAGCGCGTTCAGCCAGATGAGCAACTACCTGGGCCTACCCCTGCTGGGCTTGGCTGCAACCAGCCTGAGCCTTGGCAAGACCTGGAGCCGGGCAACCGGCACCCTTGCGGTGCTGGGATTGGTCGGCTTTCTGCTGGCAGCCCAATGGCTGCAGGTTGAGCCGACCTATCGCCTGCTGCTTAACCTGCTCACCCTGCTGCTGATTGCCTTTGCCGGCCTACGTCACTGGCAACGTCTCGGCCCGCCGGCGGCAGCGCTGGCGGTGGTCAGCTTGTTTGCCGTCGCCGGCCTGGTCGTCGGCACCCAGGGTTTTATCGGCCCATTACGGCGCGTCGACCTGTTTCACGCCCTGCTGACCCTCGCCTATCCGCTGTTGGCCTGGCTGCTATTGAGCCTGCGCGCCGATGCCAGAGCGGAAATACGAGTAAAGACTTTGTAAGGACGCCCCGGCTTATCACATAATGTGATGGCCGGCGCGTTTCGCCGGCCGGGTCAACCACCCGTCGGTTTCGCGAGGCGCACTGATTCCCATGAAATGCTCCGGCCGCGCCCTGCTCCTGGGCTGCCTGCTGCTCATTTCCCCCCTGCTGGCTCAAGCGGGCGGCAACTCGTTGCTGATCCCCGCCACTGGCCGTTGCTCGCTGAATACCCAACCCGAAGACCTACCCCAAGCCCTCAGCGCCTGCCAGCAAACCGCTCAGCAAGGCGATGCCGACGCACAGTACGAGCTGGGTCAGTTCTACTACGACGGGCAACGTACCGCGCGCGACCTGCCCCAGGCGCTGCACTGGTTCGAACAGGCCTCGCTACAAGGCAACGCCCAGGCCCAGCTGCGCCTCGGCACCATGTTCCTGAATGGCGAAGGCGTACCGGCCAACAACGTGCAGGCCTATATCGTGTTGAAGATGGCCGCAGTGAACGGCTCGGATGAAGCCATGGACAGCGCCGACCAGGTCGCCACGCACATGGGCCGCGAAGAACTGGAAGTCGCCAGCCAGGTGCTGGGGCAGATCTTCCGCGATTACCTGCTGGATTTGCAGAACATCGACAGCAGTGGCCCCAGTTTCACTCCAGGGCCAAGCCAGGGCTCGGGCCTCACCCCGCAGGCGCCAGCCTTCGCACCGTAACCCAGAACTGTTACTTGTCCGGCATCGGCATGGGGAACGGCATCACGTTGCCGCCGCCCTTGGCCTCGCTGATCTTCGGCGTGCCCAGGCGCTCGACTTCGTCGATACGCACGATCGCATGCATGGGCACAAAGCTGCGCACCACACCTTCGA
>JBBNAI010000121.1:0-7346 GCA_037994305.1 Pseudomonas sp.
TTGTCCTGCTGTGGCTGTGCTATGGCGGACTTTGGTTTTCAGGATAGAGCTACTCGCTAGAAAAGTGGTGTGCACCAGTGCCTCACTTTTCTCTCAGTAATTCGTCCCTGAGTTGCTCCGACAGGCCATCAGGTGCCAGCCAGATGCCCAGGTAGGCGCGGGCCAGTTCAGCATTGTCGCTGCGGAACACCGTGCTGCCGTTACGCTCCAGGCTGAGGCCGCTGCGTGGCGAGTAGTTCAGCGCATAGCGGTCGCCTGGGCGGATATCGCGGAAGGTGGCGTGCAGGGCATCCACCTGGGTGCGCAGGCGCTGCAGCTCGGCGGGTGCGTGCTGGCGTTCGAGGGTTAGCCAGGCGGCCTTGATCACGTCGCTGCGGGCGATGTCGCGGAAGTAGTAGAGCTCCAGGCGTTGGCCTGCCTGCTGTTGCAGGGTTTGGCGCGGGCTGAGTTCGACGGCGCTGTAGAAGGCTGCGGCATACACATCGACCCACAGATAGTCGAGTACCGCCTGGTTCTTGCGCTGCAGTGTGCTGCCATCCTGCTGATAGGTGGTGGCGAATGCTGCCTGTGTCAGGCGTTCGCTGGCGCTGGCAACACTGGTCAGCATCAGGGTCAGAATCAGCAGTAAGCGCATGCGGGAGCTCCTCCGGGTTCGCAAGTGCGTGGCAACGTCCATCTTCCCGCTGCGTTAGCATGTTGCACGAGGCTATGGTTGAGATCATCGGTTTGGCCAAATACTTTTCTTTGCTGCTGTTTGCGGCGCTGCTGAGCGCCTGTGGCGCACCTGTCGAGGAGTTCGGTGGGCCGACCATGGGCAGCCATTACTCGCTGAAGTATGTGGCGGGCGCAGCCACCCCGGCACCGTCCGAAGTGCGCGGGGCGGTGGAAGGCATCCTGGCCGAGGTCGACCGGCAGATGTCGACCTGGCGGCCGGATTCGGCTGTTTCGCGCTTCAATCAGCTACCGGCCGACAGCTGTCAGGTTATGCCTACGCCGGTGTTAGAGCTGGTGCGCTTCGGCGAGCAGTTGTCACGGGCCAGCTCCGGCGCTTTCGACCTGACCCTGCAGCCGCTGCTGGATCTCTGGGGCTTCGGCCCGCAGTCGCGCGGCACGCAGGTGCCCAGCGCCGCGCAGATCGCTGTCGTGCGTGCCAATACGGGTTACCAGCACCTGCGCATCGAGGGCGAGCGACTGTGCAAGGGTGCCGCCGTGCAACTCGATCTCGACAGCATCGCTGCCGGTTATGCGGTGGATCGCATTGGCGCCCGGCTGGGCGAGCTGGGCATCGCCAGCTACCTGCTGAATGTCACCGGCGAGCTCAAGGTGATGGGGCGCAAGCCCGATGGCTCGAGCTGGCAGGTAGCGCTGGAGGTGCCGCGCGATGATCGCCAGGTGGCGCAGCAGGTGCTGGCGCTGGATGGGCAGGGCGTTTCCACCTCGGGCGATTACCGCAATTACTTCGAGCAGGATGGCCAGCGCTATTCGCATACCTTCGACCCGCACACCGGCGCACCGGTACACCATGACCTGGCGGCGGTGACGGTCATCGATCCCTCGGCCCTGCGCGCTGACGGTCTGTCGACTTTACTCATGGTACTGGGGCCGGAGCGTGGCTTCGCTTATGCCGAGCAGGCGGGTATCGCCGCGCTTTTTGTCAGTCGCAGTCAGGGTGGTTTCGATACGCGTGCCACCTCGGTGTTCAGCCGGCAGTTCGCTGCGGCAGTGGAGCGTTGAGTGGTAGTGGTTGGGTTGATCGTTGCACCAGGCGCAGAGGTCAATTGCACGCCAGGACGGGCATGTAGTGGATTCAGTGCTCGCCTACGACGCGACCAAGCGCTAATGTGCGCCGCAAAATGGCCTGATTAAGCTGGGCCGACGATTTGAGTGCTGTGGCCATGGGGTGCCGCAGCCTTGTCCAGCTCCCCGCAGAGGGTGCTGGTGCGTGATGAGGAGTAAGCATGGCGGTCTACAACTACGACGTGGTGGTGCTGGGTTCCGGCCCGGCGGGTGAGGGGGCGGCGATGAACGCTGCCAAGGCTGGGCGCAAGGTGGCGGTGGTCGATAACCGTCCGCAGGTTGGCGGTAACTGCACCCACCTCGGCACCATTCCTTCCAAGGCCCTGCGCCACTCGGTGCGGCAGATCATGCAGTACAACACCAACCCGCTGTTCCGCCAGATTGGCGAGCCGCGCTGGTTCTCTTTCCCCGATGTGCTGAAAAGCGCCGAGCGGGTGATCGACAAGCAGGTTGCATCACGTACCAGCTACTACGCGCGTAACCGCATCGACGTGTTCTTCGGCACCGCCAGCTTCGCCGACGAGCAGACCGTGGAAGTGGTGTGCCCGAGTGGTGTAGTGGAAAAGCTGGTGGCCAAGCAGGTCATCATCGCCACCGGTTCGCGCCCGTATCGCCCGGCCGATATCGACTTCCACCACCCGCGCGTCTACGACAGCGACACCATCCTCAGCCTGACCCACACGCCACGCCGCCTGATCATTTACGGTGCCGGGGTGATCGGTTCCGAGTACGCCTCGATCTTCAGCGGCCTGGGCGTGCTGGTCGACCTGATCGACAACCGCGATCAACTGCTCAGCTTCCTCGATGATGAAATCTCCGATGCGCTGAGCTACCACCTGCGCAACAACAATGTGCTGATCCGTCACAACGAGGACTACGAGCGCATTGAAGGCGTGGAGAACGGGGTGATCCTCCACCTCAAGTCCGGCAAGAAGATCAAGGCCGACGCCTTGCTCTGGTGCAACGGCCGTACCGGCAACACCGACAAGCTGGGCCTGGAAAACATTGGCATCAAGGTCAATAGCCGTGGGCAGATCGAGGTCGATCAGCACTACCGCACTTCGGTATCGAACATCTATGCCGCCGGTGATGTGATCGGCTGGCCGAGCCTGGCCAGCGCCGCCTATGACCAGGGCCGCTCGGCCGCGGGCAGCGTGGTGGAGAACGACAGCTGGCGCTTCGTCAATGATGTGCCGACCGGCATCTACACCATTCCGGAGATCAGCTCGATCGGCAAGAACGAGAAGGAGCTGACCCAGGCCAAGATTCCTTACGAAGTGGGCAAGGCCTTCTTCAAGAGCATGGCGCGGGCGCAGATTTCCTTCGAGCCGGTGGGCATGCTGAAGATCCTGTTCCACCGCGACACCCTGGAAATCCTCGGCGTGCACTGCTTCGGCTACCAGGCCTCGGAGATCGTCCACATCGGTCAGGCGATCATGAACCAGAAGGGCGAGGCGAACAGCATCAAGTATTTCGTCAACACCACCTTCAACTACCCGACCATGGCTGAAGCCTATCGCGTGGCGGCGTTCGACGGGCTCAATCGGCTTTTTTGACCGGCTCCGACCGGTGGCCTGAGCCGGTCGGGGTAGATCCCTTCAGCGATTCCCGCGAGTGGCGCTGGCCTAACCGGGAGAGCTTCTGACCAGGCGTTAAAACAAAAACCGGCCCATGGGCCGGTTTTTTGTGGGCTGCAATTAGCCTTCAGCGCTTGAGCGTGGCGACGGCAAGGCCGGGGAAGTCGGTGATGATGCTGTCCACACCGAAGTCGGCGAGGCGGCGCATCAGCGCGGGCTCGTTGACCGTCCACACCGTCACATGCAGGCCGGCTTTCTGCGCCTTGAGCAGGCGCTCCGGGCTGCACAGGGTCCAGTTCAGCGCGAGCATGTTGCAGCCGTAATGGGCGGCCACTTTCAGTGGGTCGAGCCAGTTGTATTCGGCAACCAGCCCGCGTGACAGCTCCGGCGCCAGGCGTTTGAGGGCGCGCAGGACTTCCCGCGAGCTGCTGGTGACGGTGATGCGATCCTTGTTGCCGAAGCGTTCGGCGAGCGCCTGGATGGCCAGCACCGTCCGTGCGGCGCGTACTCGCGAAGCGCTTTTGACTTCCAGTTGCCAGTGCTCGAAGTCGCACTGCTCGAACAGCTGTTCAAGGGTCGGAATCGGGCAGGGAACCTTCCAGCCCGGACCGCCCTGGCGTGCGTCATAACCGACCAGTTCCGCTGCGCTGTGCTCGACCACCTTGCCGCGGCGGCCGGTGGTGCGTTTCAGTGAGGGGTCGTGGATCACCATCAACTGGCCGTCGCGGGACAGGTGCAAGTCCAGTTCGCAGTGCCGGACGCCGTGTTCGAGGCACTGCTTGAAACTGGTGAGGGTGTTTTCCGGTGCTTCGCCCTTGGCGCCGCGGTGGCCGTAGATAAGGGTCACTGTTGTTCCTTCAGGTAGCGGGGCTGGTGGTGCATAACGCTGTCGACCACGTGGTCGTACTCGAAGTACACGCTGAAGTCGCGGTAGTCCCAGCGGGTAATGGGTGGCTGGCCGACGGCGGCATGTTCTTCGTCAGCCAGGCCATAGCGCTCCAGCACGGCGTGTTTCGATTCGCCGCGGGTGGGCAGCACGATGTTACTCGGGCCTTGTGCGCCAATCGGGATTTCGATGGTTTCGGCCTGTGCCGCCAGCGGCAGGCACAGGGCCAGAAGCAGCAGGGCGCGTTTCATCGCTCCTGCTCCCGCGCCTGGCGACGCTCCAGGGCCTGTTTCTGCAGGATATGGCGGGCGAGCAACTGGCGCTGGGCGTCGGTGAGGGCTTCGAACTCGGTGCCGATCTCGAACTGGCCATCGTCACGCGGCTGGCAGTGCACCACCTGCGCACGCAGCAGCAAGCCAAGCGCCTGCGGCATGAGCACCATCTTCAAGGCCAGGTGGCTGCCGCTCGCGACGGCCTTCGAGTGGTTGAAGCTCAGGCCGCCTTCGGACAGGGAGACCTGGCGCGGCGCCCCGATGTCCTGCAGCAGGCTCTGGGCGACGGCCTGGCCGAGCAGGTCGATGCGCTTGTTCATCACCTTCAGGTAGTTGGCCAGGGTACGGTCGCGCTCGCTGATGTGGCGCAGCAGGTGCTGCGATTCGAAGTCCATCAGATGCAGGTCGCTGAGCAGGTTGAATAGCGGCGAAGAGCCGTCGTGCAAGGGCTCGGTAGCCTGGGCTTCAGGCCCCGACAGCAGGCTGAAATCCAGTGCGATCGTATCCTCGATACGGTAGTATTCGCGGCGATCATCGGCGTCTAGATACGACATGGCGAACCCGTGGCAGCAGTGGTGGTCTGAGTGTAAAGCTGCTCGCCAAGCCCCGCCACAAGGACGTCCCCCTTTCGCCAGCGAACCTCTCTCATGTTCAGACCTCTGCCGTTCTTTATCGGCTTGCGTTACACGCGGGCCAAGCGCCGCAACCTGTTTGTTTCCTTCATCTCCCTTACCTCGATCATCGGCCTCGCCCTGGGCGTGCTGGTGATGATTGTCGTGCTGTCGGTGATGAATGGTTTTGACCGTGAAATGCGCACTCGCGTTCTGGGCATGGTGCCGCACGCCACGCTCGAAGGCAGCCAGCCGCTCAAGGACTGGAAGCAGATTGCCGCGCGCGTTGCCAAGCATCCTCAGGTGCTGGCCGTGGCGCCGTTCACCCAGATGCAGGGCCTGCTGACCAACAACGGCCAGGTGCAGAAGGTGCTGATCAACGCCATCGACCCGCTCGAAGAGCGCAAGGTGTCGATCATCGGCGACTTCTTCCTCAAGGATCAGGGTTCTCTCGATGCCCTAGAGCCCGGCACCTTCGGCATCATCGTCGGCGATATGGCGGCGAAGAAGCTCGGCCTGGCGCTGGGCGACAAGGTTACTTTCGTGGCCCCGGAAGTGGCGGTGACGCCCGCCGGGATGTTCCCGCGCATGAAGCGTTTCTCGGTGGTCGGCATCTTCCATGTCGGCGCTGGCGAGATCGATGGCCATGTGGCCATGGTCCATGTGCAGGACGCCGGTCGTCTGCTGCGCTTGAAACCGGGCGAAGTACAGGGCGTGCGCCTCAAGTTGCGCGACCTGTTCCAGGCGCCGCAGGTGACCTGGCAGCTGGTCAATGAGCTGCGCTCCGAAGAGCTGTTCGCCGGCGACTGGACCCGCTCCCACGGCAATCTGTACCAGGCGATTCGCATGGAGAAGGCGATGATCGGCCTGCTCCTGCTGCTAATTGTCGCCGTGGCGGCGTTCAACATCATTTCCACCCTGGTGATGGTGGTGACCGACAAGCAGTCGGATATCGCCATCCTGCGCACCCTGGGCGCTACGCCTCGGCAGATCATGCTGACGTTCATGGTGCAGGGCACCGTGATCGGCGTGGTCGGCACCCTGATCGGTGGCGCGCTGGGCGTGCTGGCGGCGCTGAATGTGAGTGCCGCGATCAAATGGCTGGAGGGTGCGCTGGGCATCCAGTTCCTCAATGCCGAGGTGTATTTCATCGATTACCTGCCCTCGCAGGTGCAGCTGGATGACGTGTTGCTGGTCTGCGGCGCCGCGTTGATCCTGAGTTTTCTTGCCACCCTTTATCCGGCCTGGCGCGCTGCGCGCATCCAGCCTGCGGAGGCTTTGCGTTATGAGTGATAAGGCAGTTCTGAGTTGCCGCAATCTGGGCAAGAGCTACGAAGAAGGCCCGCAGACGGTCGAGGTGCTGAGCAGCGTGGCATTGGAGTTGTTGCCAGGGGAGCGGGTTGCCATCGTCGGCAGTTCCGGCTCCGGCAAGAGCACCCTGCTGAACATGCTCGGCGGCCTGGATACCCCGAGCCAGGGCAGCGTCTGGCTGGCCGGCGAGGAACTGTCTGCCTTGAACGAGAAGGCCCGTGGCTTGCTGCGCAACCGCGCGCTGGGCTTCGTCTACCAGTTCCATCACCTGCTGCCGGAGTTCACTGCGCTGGAAAACGTCTGCATGCCGCTGCTGATCGGCAAGACGCCGATCGCCGAGGCCCGCCAGCGCGCCAGTGCCCTGCTGGAGCGGGTCGGCTTGGGCCATCGCCTGAATCACAAGCCAGCCGAGCTGTCCGGTGGCGAGCGCCAGCGGGTGGCCATTGCCCGTGCCCTGGTCAACCGGCCGGCGCTGGTGCTGCTTGACGAACCGACCGGTAACCTAGACCAGCACACCGCCCACGGCATCCAGGAGTTGATGCGTGAGCTGAGCCTGTCGCTGCAGACGGCCTTCCTGGTGGTGACGCACGACCTGCAGCTGGCCCAGCAGATGGACCGCATCCTGCGCCTCGAAGACGGCCGGTTGGTGGCTGCCTAACTATGTTCCGTCCCCTCGCGATCTTCATCGGCACTCGCTATACCCGCGCCAAGCGGCGCAATCACTACATCTCGTTCATTTCGCTGACCTCGATGATCGGCCTCGGTCTCGGCGTGCTGGCCATGATCGTGGTGCTCTCGGTGATGAACGGTTTCCAGAAGGAAATGAGCTCGCGCATCCTCGGCATGGTGCCGCACGCCACCCTGAGTGCCGGCAAGTCGCTGGATGACTGGC
>JBBNAI010000122.1:0-8481 GCA_037994305.1 Pseudomonas sp.
TTACCTCACAAGCACCCACACGAATTGCTTGATTCAGTTGTTAAAGAGCGTTTCGATTAAGTCTTTCGTCTCAACCGAGGCCGCGCATTCTACAGCAGCCTTTCAATCTGTCAACCAGTTTCGAAGAGTTTTTCGTTTCTTCTCAACCGCTTGCGCTTCCGTTCTGCTTGCGCTTCACATCGGCGGGAGGCGAATTCTACAGCGTTCAAACTCGCTGTCAACCACCTCTTTTCAGCATCTTCGGCTCTTTCGAACCGAAGCGCCAACAGGATCAAATCACCACCCTGTCAGCCCGGCGCATTCTACTCGAATCCGCCACCGGAGCAACCCTTATCTTCATCTAACTCTTTGTTTATCAAGGAGTTTTCAGATCAGGCCGCGCCGGAAGAGGTGCGCATTATAGGCCTGCAGAATTCGCCGTCAACACTTATCGCGCGCTTTATTCGGCTTTCCTGATCCAAGGTCCCTTTTGCCCCCGATCAGGCCTGCATTATCCAGCCCTCGACCCCCATGGCGGCCTGGCGCAAGGCCTCCGAACGGGTTGGGTGTGGGTGGCAGATCAGCGCGATGTCTTCTGCAGACGCAGCGAACTCCATGGCCACGCAATACTCGCTAATCATCTCGCTCACACTAGGCCCCACCATGTGTACCCCCAGGATCTCGTCACTGCGCTCATCGGCAAGGACTTTGACGAAGCCCTCTGCCTCATGATTGATCTTGGCTCGACTGTTCGCAGTGAAGGGGAACTTGCCCACTTTATATAGACGCCCTTCTGCCTTTAGCTGCTCTTCAGTCTTACCTACGCTGGCGACCTCCGGCTTGGTGTAGATGACATTCGGGATTACCCCGTAGTTGACCTCCGCCGCCTTGCCGGCGATGCGCTCGATACAGGCAATCGCCTCATCTTCTGCCTTGTGCGCTAACATCGGGCCCGAGGTAACGTCCCCGATGATCCAGATCCCAGGCACCGCCGCGGCATGATGATTGTTTTCCAGCATGCCACGCCGGTCCGGTACAACGCCGACCGACTCAAGCCCCAATCCCTCAGTAAATGGACGACGACCGATGGCTACCAGCACATAGTCCGCCTGCAGCACCTGTGCCTCGCCACCACTAGCCGGCTCGATACTCAACTCGACAGACTCTGCCTTTACCTTCGCCGATGTCACTTTCGAACCCAGACGAAAAGCCATGCCCTGTTTGCTCAGGGAGCGCTGCAAAGTTTTGCCCACTTCCTCATCCAGCCCCGGACAGATCCGATCCAAGTACTCGACAACCGTCACCTCGCTGCCGAGCCGGCGCCAGACCGAACCCAGCTCCAGGCCAATCACTCCAGCGCCGATCACGACCAGGTGCTTGGGCACTTCCGGCAATGACAGCGCCCCAGTTGAATCCAGGATGCGCTTGTTATCGATATCCACGCCCGGCAACGGAGTCGGCTCCGAGCCCGTCGCGATCACCACATCCTCGGCCTGCAGCTCTTGCTGCGAACCGTCGGCTAGCGCAACCACCACCCGCCCTACTCCATCCAGCCGCCCCCAACCCTTGATCCACTCGACCTTGTGCTTGCGAAAGAGGAACTCGATGCCCTTGGTGAGCGCAGTGACGCTGTCATTCTTCTGTTTCATCATCTGCGCCAGGTTAAGAGTCGGCTTGACCTCGATACCCAGGGTGGCGAACTCCGTACCCAACGCTGCCTCGTACAACTCGGAGGCATGCAGCAACGCCTTGGACGGCATGCAGCCGACATTCAGGCAGGTGCCGCCCAGCGTCTCGCGCCCCTCGACGCAAGCCACCTTGAGCCCTAGCTGCCCCGCACGGATGGCCGCGTTATAACCGCCGGGGCCGCCCCCGATAATCACCACGTCGTATGCACTCATGACGAACACTCCTCAAGCCCATGGCAAGTTGGCAAACAGCGACGCACCACACCCACGCGAATCGCTACCTATATAAGAAGAACGCCCTCCGACTTCAGGGCGAGTACATTGAGTAGAAGAACCATAGGTCAGGGCAGCCCACCTCGCCGCTCGCCATACACCGTGCTGCGATCCGCGACAGGTACTCACAACCCCACTCGATAGATCCCGTCAATCCACCCCGCCCCATCATTGAATTACACATGACATGTATACACATCATTTGAATTATGACCATAATATTTTCAACCAAAGGCCATTCCTTGAATCACGGCCACATTCCACCCACCCAACGCAGGATCCTAGCCATGACCTCCATCGTTATTGCCGGTTACGCACGGTCTCCGTTCCACTTCGCCAAGAAAGGCGGACTGATCAACCTTCGCCCGGATGATCTGGCTGCGCAGGTACTGCGTGGCCTGGTCAACAAGCTCGATCTCGACCCCGCGGAAATTGAAGACGTCATCATGGGCTGCGCCTATCCCGAGGCGGAGCAAGGCATGAACATCGCACGCATTGCCAGTTTCCGTGCGGGCTTTCCAGAAACCCTGGGCGGCGCGACGGTCAACCGCTTCTGCGGATCCTCGATGACAGCTATCCACTTCGCTGCCGGGCAGATCATGCTGGGCGCAGGTGATGCCTTCATCTGCTCCGGTGTCGAATCGATGACCCGCGTGCCCATGGGCGGTTTCAACATCTCGCCCAACCCGACGCTGATGCAGGACTTCCCGCAGGTCTACATGGCCATGGGTTACACCGCCGAGGAAGTGGCCAAGCGTTTCGAGGTCAGCCGTGAAGAACAGGAAATCATGGCGGTCGAGTCTCACGCCAAAGCCGCCAGCGCCCGTGAGCGCGGATTGCTTGTCGACGAGATCGTGCCGATCACCACGCCGGATGGCTTAGTCAACGAGGATGGCTGCATCCGCCCCGGAACCAATGTCGAAGCCCTTGCAGGCCTCAAGCCAGCCTTCGGCGGTAGCGTCACAGCTGCGACTTCTTCGCCGCTGACTGACGGCAGTGCCGCCGTACTGGTGTGTACCGAAGAATTCGCACGCAGCCGCGGCCTGGAAATCCTCGCACGGATCAAAGCCGTGGCCGTCGGTGGCTGCGCGCCGGACATCATGGGCATGGGCCCCGTGGTCGCCACCCGCAAGGTGCTGGAACGAGCGGGCCTGAGCATCGATGACATCGACCTGGTGGAAATCAACGAAGCCTTCGCCAGCCAATCCATCGCCTGCGTGCGCGAACTGGGCCTGGATATGGCCAAGGTCAACCTCGATGGCGGCGCACTGGCGCTCGGCCACCCACTCGGCGCAACCGGCGCGCGCATCACCGGTAAAGCCGCGTCACTGCTCAAGCGTACTGGCGGGCGCTACGCCATTGCCACCCAGTGCATCGCTGGTGGCCAGGGCGTTGCTACGCTGCTCGAAGCCGTCGACAACTGAGAGTGAAACAGCCGGCCGTAGCAGTGGGGCGCAATGCCCTGCTGCTACGGCAGGCTGTATCCGTATATCGCCAGAGTTGCCGCCAGGCGTGGCGAACGGGTTAAGATGTCGGTCAGCATCCTAATCCTCCCGCAGAGGCACCCAGCCATGCGCTATTCCGAAGACCACAAAGCCAATACCCGCCAACGCATCATCGAAGAGGCTTCGCGCCTGTTTCGCCGCGATGGCGTGGGAGCCACCGGCCTGCAGCCACTGATGAAGACGCTCGGCCTGACCCACGGCGGTTTCTATGCACACTTCAAATCCAAGGATGAGCTGGTCGAGATCGCGCTTGAGCATGCAGCAAACGAGTTGAAGGTCAGCGCCAAGGAAAGCCTCGACAGCGAGACCCCGCTGCCCACCTTCATCGCCCGCTACCTGTCCTCCACGCACCAGGCCAACCCGGGTGCCGGCTGCCCGCTGCCGACCATGAGCGCCGAGCTGGGCCAACGCGGCCAGCCCAGCCCGCAGACCGATCAGATCATTCTTGATCGCCTGGGCATGATCGAGGCCGCCATGGGCGGTGAAGAAGCCGACGAGAAAAGCGTTCTGCTGCTTTCGGCGATGGTCGGTGCGCTGCTGCTGTCGCGCAGCGCCCAGGACCCGGAGCTGGCCGAGCGCCTGCTGAAAACCACGCGCAAGCTGTTGATCGAACAAACCGCCACACAACACTGAAGCGGAAGCCCCTGACCTGCTCGGCCAGGGGCCTGCTGTGAGACTTACTTGTAACGCGCTGCCGCGCTGTTACGGGACAGGTTAGGACCGAGCTTGCCGCGTGCGCTGACCAGCGCATTCCAGTCCGCGGCATCCGGCAGTGACGGAATGGTGATCAACTCACCCTGATCGAACCCTGCCAGGGCTGCATCGACCATTTCCCCGACTTCCATGATCATCTCCGGCGGCAACGCCTTCTCATCCATCCCCGAACGTTCCCAGATCTCGGTGCGCGTCACCCCTGGACACACGGCTTGCAGTTGCACGCCCTGCTTGCCGATTTCCCCGTGCAGGGTTTGCGTCAGGCTCAGCACATAGGCTTTCGACGCGCTGTACACCGCGTTGAACATCTCCGGTGCCAAGGCCACTACCGAAGCGATATTGATGATCCCGCCACGCCCGGCGGCCGAGAATGTTGCCGCCGCCGCTGCAGCCAGGTGCGTCAGGGCGACAATATTGAGCTGGATCAGCCCATCGACCTGGTCCAGATCCGCTTCAGCCAGGCTGCCATTCATCGCCACACCCGCATTGTTCACCAACAGGCTGATGGCCCCGTCACTGCGTAGGCGCTGGGCAACAGCCTGGATGTCAGCCTTGCTGGTCAGGTCTGCCTTGAGCACCTCAACCTTCACCCCATACGCCTGGCTCAGACGCGCCGCCATGGACTCCAGCCGCGACAGATCACGGGCCACCAACAGCAGGTCAAAACCGCGACTGGCCAGCCGTTCGGCATAGGTGGCACCGATGCCGGAAGAAGCGCCAGTGACCAGTGCCTTACCTTTAATCGTGTGCAAGCTCATCGCAACTCTCCTCTGGTGACTCTGTAAGTCGGGAAAATTCATTTATATTACGATCGAAATACTAGCATGCGATTTCAGCAGAACCTACTGAGTAAAGCTGCCCGGCGGCAGCTTGCGACAAAGGGTTCGATCAGGAGAGAAAGCGAGCGCTCAGTTCTGGCTGGCGCCACGCTGGCCAACCGCGACCAGCAGGCCACACAGGCAGATGATGCAGATACCCAGAATCGCCCAGGCATCGGGCATGTGATCAAACAGCAGGAAGCCCAGCAGGCCGGCGAAGACGATCTGCCCATAGCCGAACGGCGCCAACAGGCTGGGCGAGGCGAAGCGGAAGGATTGCGTCAACAGCATGTGCCCGCCCATGCCGCAGGCGCCCAGCGCCAACATCAGCAGGGCCTGGCCGAGGGTCTGTGGTGCCTGCCAGAAGAACGGCACCAGCGCCGTCATGATCAGGGTATTGATCAACCCGGTGAGGAAGTTGCTGGTCGAAGGACTGTCATGGCTGCTGAGGATGCGCGTGATCAGCTGATAGAAGCCGAAGCACAGCGCCGAACCCAGGGGAAACAGGATCTCCACGGTAAACAGCGCCGAACCGGGGCGGACGATGATCAGCACCCCGACCATTCCACCCAGTACCGCCAGCCATTGCCCCAAGCTGACCCGCTCATGCAGCAGCGGCACCGACAGGGCCAGCACCAACAGCGGCGCCAGGAAGTTCACCGCGGTGGCTTCCGCCAGCGGGATATGGCGCAGGCCGGTGGTGAAGAACAGGCTGGTCCCGATCAGGCACAGCGCACGCAATAGCTGCAGCCACGGTCGCCCCGTACGCAGCACCCGCAGGCCCTCGCGCGGCAGAAAGAAGCCTGCCAGCAGCAAGGTGTGCACCAGATAGCGCACCCACACCACCATGACGATCGGATAGAGGCCGGACAGGTACTTGGAAATCGCGTCGTGGCTGGAGAACAGAAAGATCGCCAGGCACACCAACAGGATGCCCTTCAGGGGCTCGTCGGCACGACGGGGGGAAACGGATGGCAGGCTCATGGAAGGCTCAGGGGGATACTAAATAGCAGGCTAACAGTTAGCCTGCTTCAAGATATCCCCGGATCGAGGGCGACTCAAGTCATGGTTCGCCTGGCTGTTCGCTCAGTCCTGCAGCGACTCCACACCCATCTCGTCCCACACCTCTTCCGCAAGATGGAACGTGGCGTTGGCCGCCGGAATGCCGCAATAGATCGCGCTCTGCATCAGCACTTCCTTGATCTCTTCGCGGGTCACGCCGTTGTTCTTGGCAGCTTTGAGGTGCAGCTTGAGTTCACCTTCGCGGTTCATGCCAATCAGCATGGCGATGGTGATCAAACTGCGGGTGTGCCGTGGCAAGCCAGGGCGGGTCCAGATATCACCCCAGGCATGGCGGGTGATCATTTCCTGGAATTCCTGGTTAAACGGTGTGAGGTTCTCCAGGCTGCGGTCGACGTGAGCGTCGCCCAGCACCGCTCGGCGTACCTGCATACCGGCTTCGTAGCGTTGTTTCTCGTCCATCAGGTGCGCTCCGCGTCAGGCTGCAGGAAATCCAGCACACGCTGGGTAAACAACTCGCCGGCTTCGACATTGGAGAGGTGCGCAGCGTGGAACTCGACCATCTGCGCCCCCGCCACACGCTCCACCAGGAAGCGCCCGTCGGTCGGCGTGGTCACGGCGTCCTGGGTGCCGCAGACCACCAGCAACGGCAGCTTGATCGACGCCACCTGCTCGCGAAAATCCGCATCGCGCACCGCCGCGCAGTTGGCCGCATAGCCTTCTGGCGAGGTGCCCGCGAGCATGCCAACCACAGGCTCGACCTTGGCCGACTCGGTAATCGCGAACTCCGGGGTAAACCAGCGCGCCACTGATGCATCTCGCAGCGCCAACATGGCAGCCGGGCCATCGCGCAGCACGGTCTCGATGCGTGGATTCCACACCTCCGGGGTGCCGATCTTGGCTGCGGTGTTGCACAGCACCACCCGCAGCAAACGCTCAGGCGCGTTGATCGCCAGCCACTGGCCGATCAGCCCGCCCATGGACAAGCCACAGAAATGCGCGCGTGGAATGTCCAGCGCATCCAGCAGGGCCAACACATCGCGGCCATTCTGCTCGATGCTGTATGGCCCCTCGGTGACCAGCGATTTACCGTGGCCACGGGTGTCGTAACGCAGGACGCGAAAGTGCTCGGTCAACGCCGGGATCTGCGCGTCCCACATCTGCAGGTCGGTACCCAGAGAGTTGGACAGCACCAGCACCGGCGCAGCCGCCGGGCCTTCGAGCAGGTAATTCAGTTCGCCATCGGCGAGTTTTACGGCAGGCATGCAAAGCTCCTAGCGGGAGAAATTCTGGTGTTCAGCCACGGCGCGCTCGACCCACAGGCGAGCCTGGCCGAGGTACTGGGCAGGATCGAGCAGGCGGTCCAGCTCGCCAGCGGACAACTGGGCCGTCACCTCGGCAGCGTCACCCAACACCTGGCGCAGATGAGCCCCCTGCTCCACCGCGCGCCGGCAGCACTGTTCGACCAGGTGATGCGCCGCATCGCGGCCAATGCGCTGGGCCAGGGCGATGCTGACCGCCTCGGCGAGCACCAGGCCCTGGGTCAGTTCGAGGTTGTGGCGCATGCGCGCGGCGTCCACTTCCAGCCCCGGCACCACCAGCAGCGCCTGCTGCAGTGCGCCGGAAACCAGGCAACAGAGTTCCGGCAGGGTTTCCCATTCGGCATGCCACAGCCCCAGGCTGCGCTCATGCTCCTGCGGCATGGCCGAGAGCATGGTCGCCACCAGACCCGGCGCGCGGGTGGCGGCACCGATCAGTACCGCCGCGCTGACCGGGTTGCGCTTGTGCGGCATGGTGGACGAACCACCCTTGCCCGGCGCCGACGGTTCGAACACTTCGCCAGCTTCGGTTTGCATCAGCAGGCTCAGGTCGCGACCAAATTTGCCCAGCGTGCCGGCGACCAGGCCGAGCCAACTGGCGAACTCCACCAGGCGATCGCGCTGGGTATGCCAGGGTTGCTCCGGCACGTTCAGATCGAGTTCGCCCGCCAGCGCTTCAGCCACCGCGAAGCCTTGATCGCCCAAGGCAGCCAGGCTGCCGGAAGCACCACCGAACTGCAGCGACAGCAGCCGTGGCTTGAGCTCCTGCAAACGCTGGCGATGACGGGTCACGGCGCCCAGCACACCGGCGAGCTTCATCCCCAGGGTTACCGGCGTGGCATGCTGCAGCCAGGTGCGCCCGGCCAGCGGCGTATCCGCATGACGCGAGGCTTGCTCGGCCAGGGCGACGGCCAGCTGTGCCAGGTCGTTTTCCAGCAACACGATGGCGGCGCGTAATTGCAGGACCAGCCCGGTATCCATCGCATCCTGGCTGGTGGCGCCCAGGTGCACATGGCGCTCGGCCTCGGCATCGCGGGCGGCGATTTGTTTGCC
This sequence comes from Pseudomonas sp., assembly GCA_037994305.1. Taxonomy (GTDB): domain Bacteria; phylum Pseudomonadota; class Gammaproteobacteria; order Pseudomonadales; family Pseudomonadaceae; genus Aquipseudomonas. The sequence continues at coordinate 8,370 of JBBNAI010000122.1, forward strand.
CAGCGCCTTGATCAGCGGGATGGCCGAATTACCGGCACTGCCGATGGCCACGGCCAGGGCCGCGAAGTCATACAACTCGGCCTGGCAAGCGAGCGCGATAGGCGCCACTGCG
>JBBNAI010000123.1:0-10603 GCA_037994305.1 Pseudomonas sp.
CACTCGGGCGACCAAGGGCATGCCGCCCGACCAGATCGAGCAAAGTACGGGGTTCGAAAGGCTTCACCAGGTAATCGGCAGCACCCTGACGCATGGCCTCCACCGCCCGCTCGACAGCGCCATAGGCGGTCATCAACAGCACCGGCAATTGCGGGTAGCGGCTGCGGATCTGCGCAAGCAGCTGGTGACCGTCCATGCCCGGCATGTTGACGTCGCTGATGACCAGGCCAAAGGCCTCTTCTCCCAGTGCCAGCAGCGCATCTTCAGCGCACTCGACCGCCCGGAAGGTGTGGCCACCGATCAGCAATGTATCGGCAAGCGCCTCACGCAGTGCACGGTCGTCTTCGACCAGCAGAACCTTGGCAGTCATGGGTGTACTCCTGAAAAATCCTGCGCTGCGGGAATCAACGGCAGAACGAGAATGGCGCAGGTACCGCGGCCAACCCGCGAACGCATCTGCAGCTCGCCCTGATGGGCGCGTACCACCGCCTGCACCACGGCCAGGCCGAGGCCGGTACCAGTGGTTTTGGTGGTGAAGAAAGGTTCGCCCAGGCGGGCCAGAGTGGCCTTGTCGATGCCCGGGCCGCTGTCGCTGACCGCCAGGCGCAGCGTGCTGCCACGGCTATAGAGATGGATCTTCAGGCGGCTTTCACGTCCGCCGGCCTGAATCGAGTTCTGGATCAGGTTGAGCACCGTACCGACCAGGGTGTCGCGATTGCACAGCAGGTCACCGGTACGCGCATCGCACTGCCAGCGTACCTGCATCCCCAGCACATGGGGCTCCGCAGCACCGCGCAGGGCATCGAACAAAGCGCCGGGCGCCAGCCGATCAGGCAGGGGCAGCTCGCCACGGGCGAACACCAGCATGTCGCGCACCTGATGCTCCAGCTCGTGCAGGCGTTCTTTCAGGCGGCCGGCGAAGCGCTGCTGCTGCTCCTGCGGCAGAACCTGCTCGGTTAGATGACTGGCATACAGCAGCGCGGCAGACAGCGGCGTACGGATCTGATGGGCCAAGGACGCGACCATGCGACCGAGAGCGGACAAGCGTTCGTGGCGAGAGAGCTGATCCTGCAGGCGACGGGTTTCCGTCAGATCGGTCAACAACACTAGCTGCCCCGGCTCACCATGCAGGGAGCGGGTGGCGATGGACAGCCGGCGGCCATCCTTGAGGGAAATTTCGTGGCCATCGTCCTTGCGCGGGGCAAAGTTGGTAGCAATCACCTGGCGCCAGAGCATGCCAACCAAGGGTTTGGCCAACAGGCTACGCGCAACCGGGTTGGCTTCGCGCACGACACCTTGGCCATCGATGACGATGACACCACCAGGCAGTAGATCCAACAGACTCTGCAGACGATGGGCAATACGCTCCTTCTCCGCCAGCTCCTGCATGCGCTGCGCGCTGACCAGGGCCAGCTGCCCCTTGAGCTCACTGACACGGGCTTCGAGCATGCTGTAGGAGCTGCTGAGCTGCGTCGACATCTGGTTGAACAGGGTAAACGCCTGTTCCAGGCTGGCGCGACTGGCCTGCTCGACCGGTGCGTCGACGGCATTCTCGGGATTCGGTGACGGCTGCGCTGCTGGGTTCATGCTCTTCTCTCTGCCGGCAAACCGTCAGCAGACGGTCAGTCAGTAGAGTCATAGCAATCCTCGTGCCTAAAAAATATTATCTATATTTCAATAACTTAAAAAATAAAGCCGGAGGCTGTGTCAAAGCTCCGGCTTTATTTTCAAGATCGGCGACAGATTATCAGTCTTCTTCGCCGCCCTCGTCGTCACGGCGGCTCATGCCGTACTTGCGCATTTTCTCCACCAGCGTGGTACGGCGGATGCGCAGGCGCTCGGCAGCACGTGCCACCACACCGCCCGCATCGTCCAGTGCCTGTTGGATCAAGCCCTGCTCGAGGTTACCGAGGTAATCCTTGAGGTCCAGGCCCTCGATCGGCAGCATCGCCATGGTCGCAACGCCCGGCAGGCCAGCACCAATGGCCGCGCGCTCATCCAGTTCTTCGCGCAGGCTGATGGCCAGCTGCTCGTCTTCGTCATCGACGTGACGGAATTTCTTCGGCAGCTCGCCCACCCCGATCACGCCGTAGGGATGCATGATCGCCATGCGTTCGACCAGATTGGCCAGCTCGCGTACGTTGCCCGGCCAATCGTGCCGGCACAGCGACATGATGGCGGCGGAGTTGAAGCGAATGGAGCCACGCTTCTCGAACTCCATGCGCGAGATCAGCTCGTTGAGCAACAGCGGAATGTCTTCCACGCGCTCACGCAGCGGTGCCATTTCGATCGGGAAGACGTTGAGGCGGTAGTAGAGATCCTCGCGGAAGGTTCCGATCTCGATCATCTGCTCCAAGTTCTTGTGGGTCGCAGCGATGATGCGCACATCCACCGACTGAGTCTTGTTGCTGCCGACCCGCTCGAAGGTACGTTCCTGCAGCACACGCAGCAGCTTGACCTGCATCGGCAGCGGCATATCGCCGATTTCATCGAGGAACAGAGTGCCGCCGTTGGCCAGTTCGAAGCGCCCGGCACGGCTAGTGATGGCACCGGTAAACGCGCCCTTTTCGTGACCGAACAGCTCGCTCTCCAACAGCTCCGCCGGGATTGCGCCACAGTTAACCGGTACGAATGGCGCATCACGGCGCTTGGAGTGGTAATGCAAGTTGCGCGCGACCACTTCCTTGCCGGTACCGGACTCACCGAGGATCAGCACGCTGGCGTCGGTATCCGCCACCTGCTGCATCATCTGGCGCACCTGGTGAATGGCACGACTGGTGCCAACTAGACTGCGGAACAGATTCGGTTCGCGATGGCGACCACGCTCGCGCGCCTGGTCGTACATCTCGCGATAGACCTGGGCACGGTGCAGGGAATCGAGCAGCTTGTTGTAGCTCGGCGGCATTTCCAGGCTGGCCAGCACGCGACGGCGCAAGTCATCCGCCCAGTCGGTCGGAATCGGTTCGCCAATCAGCAGCAGCGGCAGGTTCTCGTCCCAGGCCCCGAGTTGCTTGAGCAACTCCAGCGTCCCGCCCTTGGCCTGGACGTCGCCAAGCAACACGTTGAGCACTTCGCGGCTGGACTCCAGCCTAGCGACAGCTTCGCGCCAATCGGCGCTGCCACAGGACAGGTGATCTTCACCCAGGAAACTGAGGATCACCGCCAGATCGCGGCGGCGCTCAGTGTTGTCGTCAATCAGAAGGATCTTGGTTTCGCGCCACATCTTGTTCTGTTCTGGCTCGCTGGCTGAAAGGAAACATCGGCCTGAAAAAAACCAGGCGACACCGGCAATTGGCCACTAGTAAAGTCAAAAATCAGGCGTGAGTCAATTTTATGACGTAACTTTCCTGCGTTTTCCCTAATAAAAATCCGGAAACGTTGTGACAGCCGCAGAAAAGATACCGGATAGAGGCCTGAATGGCCTCAGGAGAACAGCTGGTAGACCTTGGCGCGCTGCTGCGACTGATTGAGCTGGAGCAGCTCGGCAGCCAAGCGACGCTGCTCGGTTTGGCAGACGTTGACTAGCTCGCGGTACAGGTCGAGTAACTCCTGCATGCGTTCGCGCAATACATCATCGTTGACGGCCTCGACCATGGCTTCATCGACGGCCTGCCGGCACTGCATATCGAGCGTGCCGATAGCACTCCAGTCACGACGGGCGAGCGCGTCACGCAAGGCACAACTGGTCGCTTCGAGACGCTGGACAGTAGAACTCATAGCATTTCCCCTCGAACCGCAGACGGCATCAGTGGCTGATGGCATCCCAACCGGACTTCACGTTACGCAGCAGATCGGCCACTTCATCAAGCAGAACCGCATCGTTGTTCATATTGGCCTCGCTGAGACGGGAGACCATGTACTCGTACAGGCTGTCCAGGTTGCTGGCAATTTCTCCGCCCTGCTTCTGGTCCAGGCCTTCACGCAGGCCGCCAATGATAGCAATGGCCTTGCCGATCAGCTCGCCCTTCACGCCAATCTGGCCATGCAACATGGCACCCTTGGCCTGGGCCAGACGGGACAAACCACCTTCCATCAGCATCTGGATCAAACGGTGCGGGCTGGCATCGGCCAGCTGAGCCTGGGTGTTGACGGTTTGATACTGCCTGAGGGCCGCCATTGCGTTCATGATCACTCCACTGAAGTCTTGCCTGGATACATCCCTTGTATCGGCAATGTATCCAGCAGCTTTAGTCATTCAGAGGAGTATGGGGAAGAAAAAACGCGAGGATCGAGCACTCACTCAGCGGCAGCTGCTGGCTCTACTTCCGGGCCGATGGCGTCCCAGGCAGTCTTGATATCCACGAGGATCTGCTGCACTTCTTCGAGGTTGCGCGGAGTGCTATCCAGGGCAACGCCCGCCAGGCGACGGGTCATGTAGTCGTACAGTGCATCCAAGTTCTCGGCAATCTCGCCACCGAGCTCCTTATCCAGACTGGACTGCAAGACCCCCAGAATCGTGATGGTGCTACCGACAGCCATACCACGCACCGCCACATCACCCTCTACCTGAGCCTGGCGAGCAAGCAGCACACGCTCCAGCGCACCATCCAGCAGAAGCTGCACGGTACGGTATGGAGAAACGTCCTGGCTGGTCTTGACCTGCTTGTAGGTGTCGATCGGCTTCTTGCTCATCAATTAGGTACTCTTCTTCACGAAACCAGGCAGGCTTGCCAGTTGGCTGGTCAGACTCTCGCTGGTCTTCGACAATTGCGTTACCAGTTGGTCCATCGCTGTGTACTGGGCGACCAAGCGCTCTTGGATTTTTTCGATGCGTAAATTCAGCGCTTCGCGCTGATCGTCAATATCGCTCAAGGTACTTTGCAAGGCACTGGTACGCTGCTCGAACACGCCACCTGTTTTCAGGTAATTGTTGACGTTGCTTTCGAGGCGAGTCATCAACCCATTATCACCTGCAAAATAACTGGCAATTTTGTCGAATTTTGTATCAAGCGCAGCGCCCAGAGTCGTGTCGTCGATCTTCAGCGTACCGTCTTTCTGCGTTGTTACTCCGAGCTCGGCCAGAGCACGCACGCCCTCATCACCAGTCATTTTGACCAGTTCACTGCGCAACCCAGAAATCAGACCACGCACAGTGGCATCACCTACTAGCGCCCCTGCTACTGGCGCCTCACCGTCACCGACGGAAACCACTGCCGTCAACTGAGAGGCTGTAGTCATCAGCGTGTTGTAGGCGTCGACAAACTTTTGAATGTTGCTTTTAACCGAGGCCTTATCCACCCCAACAGTCACATCAACAGTTTTGCCTGCCAGGAGATCTGCCGAGGCTTGAGCCCCAACCAAATTCAGCGTCACGCCATCGATAGCAGTAGTCACAGAGTTGCTATCGCTGACAACCTTCAAGCCGTCGACAGAAAGCAATGCCGATTGCGCCTTGTTGATAACCCCTGCCGCGCCGGTGGTGGAGCTGGGCGCAGCCGATATCGCAGTCACTCCGGTAGCTGGGTTGAGCGCAGCCAGATCGTTACTGCCAATGGCGCCGCCACTTGAAGTAGCGGTAACGCCTAGAGACGTGCCATTGCTGGAGTTGACACGCAAATAAGAGCCATTGGCGTCTGTTTCGATAGTTGCAGATACTCCCTCGCTGCTACCTGCCGTGTTAATGGCATCGCGGATGCTTTCCAGGGTATCGCCATCACTTACGGCTACGTTCAGAGTGTCTGAGCCTGTGCCAATAGCCAGGGTGCCCGCTTTGAACGTTGTGGTAGAACCAGCAGAAAAGCTAGGTAACTGCAGGCTGGCAGAGGACTGAAACGATTGCGTAGTGAGCGCCACAGTACCTGTGGTCACTCCGTCCTCGACCGCATTAACCTGAATATCGTTGCCTGCACCGGTCTTAGTAGAGCTGAGTACAAGGCGCGAGCCGGATGAGTCAGTCACGATGGTCGCGCTGATACCCGAACTCTGACCTGCCGTATTGATGCTGTCGCGAAGACCCGTGAGGCTATTATTTGCCGCCGTGATATCCACTTCAATGCTGGATGAACCCGCCGAAATAGTCAGGGTTCCGCTGTTGAATTTGGTCGATGTACTCGACGGAACCGATTGCAGCGCAACCTTGCTGCTAGAAGCCAACTGTTGCACCTGAACACTGTACTTACCAGCCGCAACAGAGCTGGCGGCCTTGGCAGTCAGTACAGATGAGTTATTTGAAGAGGCTGTTCGCGAATCAAACAGAGCGCTTTTGTTCAGCCCCTGAATGGTGGTCTGCAACGAACTCAATGAACCTTTAAGGGTTCCCAAGGCAGAAAAGCGCGAGGTAGTCGCTGTCTCCAAACGATCCAGTTGCTGGGTCTTGGGAGCTTTTTCAGCATTCACCAGCGCGGTCACGATGCTGTCGATATCGATACCCGAACCGACGCCTAGTAATCCTGCCATGTTGCACCTCGCCAAAAATATGACTATCTACGCCTTATGAGCGCTTAACAGTCAAAAGCCGTGCCAACGCTCTGCGTCAGGCTTCAGCTTTGAACAACAGACTCCTCACCTCCTCCAGGCTCTCTGCCAATTGCAGCGCCTCTTCGGAAGGAATCTGACGGATGATATCTCCAGAGCTGGCATCAGTGACTTTCACCACCACGCGCCCAGAAGTATCTTCAAGGGAAAAGTTGATGTTACGCCGTACCGACTGAACGAACTCTTGAATGGTCGATACCGCACTTTCAACTTGATCACGGGAAATCTCTTCAGAATCCCCGGCAACAGCCTGAGTCGCCCGCTCTTCGCCAGGTGCGGCTGATTGAGCCGCGCCAGCTACCTGCTTGCTTGTTGCAGCCTCTGCTGGAGCTGTACGCCCAGTGGAGAGCCCCAGACCTAGCGAATTCTTGATTGAGCCGACGTCCATACAATTCTCCTCACAATGAGGTAGCGGGGAGAAGAGCTAAGCCCTTCTCCCCGCAGTCTAGCGCTTTTGCCCTTACTGCAGCAGGCTGAGTACAGCCTGTGGCAGTTGGTTGGCTTGTGCCAGGATGGCGGTACCAGCTTGCTGCAGGATCTGATTTTTGGTCAGTTCCGAAGTTTCAGCAGCGAAGTCGGTATCACGAATCCGGCTACGAGCAGCGGAGGCGTTCTCGGAGATGTTCTGCAGGTTCGCGATGGTATTGTCAAAGCGGTTCTGCACAGCACCGAGCTGAGCGCGCTGGCTGTCGATGTTGGAGATTGCGGAGCTGATGATACCCAGAGCATTCTGCGCACCGATCGCGGTACTGATATCTACGGTATCAACCGCTTCCAGATTACTGAATACGCTGGCTGCCTGAACACCACCATCGATAGTGTCAAAGTTCTCTACCTGGAAGGCATCAGCAGACTCGAAGCGCACCTGACCCATGGATACGGCACCAGCACCGGCAGCCAGTGAGGCCACTGCACCAACCAGATCACTAGCATCCTCGGCATCGTCAACACCATTGTCACCGTTGAAGGCCAGGCTCTGCAGATCTGCGGTGACTGCGGTGCCATCCTCAAGCTGAGCAGCCCACTCGGTAAGGACGATGTCATCACCGCGCTCGCTGGTCATTTCCAGAGTGCCATCATTGTTGATCTTGGCAGAGATCCCAGTCCGACCGGTTTCCTTGTTGATTTCATCAGCCAGGGAAGACAGGTCGCTCCAGTCGCTGATGCTGGCAGAAATCGCCACACCATCACTCTCTTGAGCGTTGTTGGAACCGTACAGCGTGAAGCTGATGGTGCCTGGATCAGTGGTGGTGCCGCCCAGGTTTTCCAGACGAGCCGAGGTGCGAGCAGTCGCAGTTACGCCTGTGGAGCCAGATGCACCGTTGACCGCTGCAGCCAATTCACGAGCGGAGCTACCGCTGCTCAGTGCAACCGATGCATCGCCCAGTTTGCCGGAAATAGTCAGACCAGCGCTGGTAGCCGGAGAAGAGGCATACCCATAAGCAGTGGTATAAGCCGCGTAGTTGGCAACTGTCGAAGCGGCGAGGCCTGTCTGCGAGTTGGTGGAGTCTGCCACGCTGCTATTGAAGCGGCTGGCACCGATACGGCTGGCACCAGCAGCACCGATGGAAACACTGATGGTTTCGAAAGCGTTGGCGCCGACCTGGAAGCTCTGCGAACCAAAGGTGCCATCAAGGATTTTGCGACCACCGAAGCTGGTGGTATCGGCAATACGGTTCAGCTCTTGTTGCAGCTGAGATACCTCGGACTGCAGAGCCGCACGTTCGCTGGCGCCGTTCGAGCCGTTAGCCGACTGCAGGGACAGATCACGCATACGCTGCAGAATGCCGGTGGACTGTTGCAGAGCACCTTCAGCAGTCTGCGACAGGGAGATACCGTCGTTGGCGTTGCGGGTAGCAACGTTCAGGCCGTTGATCTGGCTGGTCAGACGGTTGGAAATCTGCAGGCCAGCAGCGTCGTCTTTGGCGCTGTTGATGCGATAGCCAGTGGACAGGCGCTGAAGGGAGGTATTCAGGCCGGAGGAAGAAGTGTTGAGGTTACGCTGAGTGTTCAGCGAGGCTACGTTTGTGTTGACTGTAAGGGCCATGGTGAGTGCCTCCAAAGGACCGTGCTACTGAGTTTGTCTGAGCTTGCGAGCTTCGGGCCTGCTTTGCTCAGACGCCCCATTAAGTTCGCATTCGGTAATTTTATCGGCGCTACCGGCGGCAACTTTAGGAGGCTTTAGCAAGGAATTTCGATTTTTTTTATCGCTTTGGAAACAACAACTTAGAAACAACCAAAATCAAACACCGCTATCAGACGAGGATTTTGACGCATTACCAGCCCAGTAACGCGCCATTTTCTGCAAGAAATCAGACCCGTTTCAGCCAGGCATCCGGCCAATGAGTGATGTTTTTGCTCAGCGTGCTTTCATTGAAGCCCCAGGCAGGTTGTTCAATGACGAACTGCGGATTGCTCGCCGCGAAGTCGATGGCCGCATTCGACGGGTTGTCGGTGCCCCAGTCTTTACCTGCACGAGGCACGTCCTTGACGTCCTTCATCACGCCGTCGGTGGAGACGATGTAGGAACCTTTGGTGACCATTGGCGAATACAGGCGCAGTTCTTCAGCCACGTGGGCATAGGTGTGATTCGAATCGAGGATCACCAGTACGGTTTCGCCCGGTTTGATCAGCGACTGGACCTGTGCCACCACCTCATCGGCCACCGAGCTGCCTTCGATCAGGGTCAGATAGCCGAACAGTTCGTGCTCCTCGATGGCCTTGCGGTTGTGCGGACGGATCTCGATATCCACGCCAATCACCCGACCCTTGCCCATCGCCTGGAACAGGCTGGCGTAGAAGATCAGGGAGCCACCGTGAGCCACACCGGTCTCAACGATCACGTCCGGTTTGACCTTATAGATCACCTCCTGGATACGGATCATGTCTTCCGGCAACTGGATGACCGGACGGCCCATCCAGGAGAAGGTGTAGGGATACTTCTGGTTCCAACCGAGGTTGACCCATTGCTGGGACAGCAGCTCGAAGGATTCGTCGGTGTACAGATCCAGCTCACGGACGGAGCCACCCTCTTCCAGGGTCAGTTTTTTGTTATCGGTATCGACTGTCAGCTTCACGTCCTGCTCCTTCCGAGTATCAAATTCGCCCACGCCACCAGGCCAGGGCATCATCCAAACCACTATATAGATCGAATTGCGGCTGCCATCCCTGCGCCACTAGGCGCTGATTATCAGCAATCAGTAGCAAGGGATCGTTGCTCGCGACAGGCACAGCTCCAAATTGCAGCAAATGCTCTGAATTCAACTGCCTGGCCAGGTACTCAATCACCTCGCGCAGACGTATCGGCTTCCCGCCACCGATATTGAATGAACCGTGTGCATCGCGCTGAACCAGCTGGGTCAACGCAGAAGCAACATCCGCTACATGAAGCAAGTCACGTACCTGTTCACCATGGGAGCAACGTGCCACCTCCCCCTTGAGTAAGGAGGTAATTACTGCCGGAACCAAGCGACCAGGTGATTCGTAAGGCCCGTAGGCATGAAATATTCGCGCCCAAGCCACCGGCATACCGTGCAACTGACCAAACAACTCGGCCAGCTCGCGGGTTGCGTTCTTGCAACGTCCGTAAGGCGTAGCCGGTAGCAAGGCCGTTGCATACTCCCGACAGACACCGTCGCCACCCCAATCGTACTCCGCGCAACTACCTACCAGCACCGCTTGCTCACCACCGTGATGTTGGAATGCCGCGAGCAGCTCGAGTGTCGTCCGTACCCACCCCAGATTTTCCGGTGAAGTCCAGTACTCTCCAGGCTTGGCACACCAGGCCAAGTGCAGCAGACGCTGGGGTCGTACCTCTTCGACCAGATGCTGGGCAGCACCTGGTACAAGCAGATCCAGAATATAGGGGGTGACCCCGCTAGGAGTTCCGACAGGGGATAATCGATGACTGTAGACCGCATGTATGTCAAACCCCAGGGCCCGCAAGCGCTCCACTGCATAGCGCCCGATGAAGCCGCCCGCTCCGGTCACTAAAATCCGCGCCGCGTTGTCGGACATACTCAAGGCTTCACCAACAATCCTTGACCAGTCGGCAATTCCAGAATTCGCTCGAAGTGACGTTCAGCAAACCAGGCATTTTCCGCCTGCTGCTGAGCCGCATATGCTAACC
>JBBNAI010000124.1:0-6317 GCA_037994305.1 Pseudomonas sp.
AATCGAACATAAGATTTCCTAATGGGAGATCAGCATGATTTGTTTTTCTTATAAACCCGAACTGCCCAGACTGGCCAGCATCATCACCGAACCAAGGATCACCCCATGACCGGCGAAACCTCCCTGAGCAAGCTGCTCGCCAGCCTGTCGCCCCAGCTCAATCCAGGCGAGTTCGTGTTCTGCAGCGTCCGTGACCCGGCCATTGCGCAAGGCACCGAGGTAATCGGCAGTTTCCGCGAGGCCGAAGGCACCACCCTGATCCTCGCCCGTCACGAGGCTGAACGCCTGGGCCTGAGCTTCGACTACGTCGCCGCCTGGATCACCCTGGAGGTGCATTCCTCGCTGGCCGCCGTCGGCCTCACCGCTGCCTTCGCCAACGCCCTGGCCAAGCAATCGGTCAGCTGCAACGTGATCGCCGGCTATTACCACGACCATCTGTTCGTCGCCCAGGCCGATGCCGAGCGGGCCATGGTGGCCTTGCGCAATCTGGCCAAAGGGGAGGCCTGAGCCATGTGGCAGAGCTATCTGAACGGCCTGCTGGTGGCCGCCGGGCTGATCATCGCCATCGGTGCGCAAAACGTCTTCGTCCTGGCGCAGAGCCTGCGCCGCGAACACCACCTGCCGGTCGCCGCGCTGTGCGTGCTGTGTGATGCGCTGCTGGTCTGCGCCGGGGTGTTCGGCCTGGCCACGCTGCTGGCACAAAGCCCGCTGCTGCTCAACATCGCCCGCTGGGGTGGCGCGGTTTTCCTGCTCTGGTATGGCGCCAAGGCCCTGCGCCGCGCACTGAGCCCGCAGGCCCTGGAACAGGATCAGCAAAGCGGCCCGCGTTCACGCCGCGCCGTGCTCATGGCTGCGCTGGCGGTGACGCTGCTCAACCCCCATGTGTACCTGGACACCGTGCTGCTGATCGGCTCGCTCGGCGCCCAGCAACCGGTGCCCGGCGCCTATGCCCTGGGCGCGGCCAGCGCCTCGCTGATCTGGTTCTTCACCCTGGCCCTGGGCGCTGCCTGGATGGCGCCCTGGCTGGCACGACCGGCCACCTGGCGCGTACTGGACCTGTCCGTGGCGGCGATGATGTTCGCCGTGGCCTGGCAGCTGCTCGCCCACGCACCACAGGTGTGATCGCGGCGACGAGAGCGCTATCCTGCAGCCCTCGACCGCCAGCCAGGGAACCGCGTGTGGATACGACCGTCTTTGCCGTGGTGATGGCCGCCGCGCTGCTGCACGCCGGCTGGAACGCCCTGCTGAAGATAGGCCTGGATCGCTACCTCACTGCCTCATTGATCCAGATCGGCGCGGGGCTGGTGGCCGTGCTGGCCCTACCCTTCGTCAGCCAGCCGGTCGCCGGCGCCTGGCCCTGGATCGCCCTCTCCGCCCTGCTGCACATCGGTTACAACCTGTTCCTCTCACGTGCCTACCAGTATGGCGACCTGGGCCAGGTCTACCCGCTCTCGCGCGGCAGCTCGCCGCTGATCGTCGCCGTGCTGGCCCTGCTGGCCGGCGACGCCCTGAGCCCATGGCAATGGCCGGGCCTGCTGGTATTGGTCGCCGGCATCTGGCTGATGGCCTGGCGCGGTGGCCATACCCGCGCCCCGCTCAACCAGCGCCTGCTCGGCAATGCCCTGGCCACCGCCGCCTGCATTGCCGGCTACACCCTGGCCGACGCCCTCGGCGCACGCACCAATCAGGATGCCGTGGGTTATGCGCTGTGGTTGTTCACGGTCAACGGCGTGGTGGCGGCCCTGGTCCTCACCCTGCGCCGTGGGCCAGGCATCTTCCTGCAACTGGGCCCGCACTGGCGCGGCGGCCTGGCCGGCGGCGCCATGTCCATGCTGGCCTACAGCCTGGTGATCTGGGCGATGACCCAGGCGCCCATTGCCCTGGTCTCGGCCCTGCGCGAGAGCAGCGTGCTGTTCGCCCTGCTGATCGGCTATCTGTTCCTCCACGAGCCCCTGCCGCGCCCACGTCTGCTGGCCTGCTGCGTGATCGTCGCCGGCGTGGCACTGATGAAGCTGGCCTGATTCAAGTCGAACCTCCAACGCCCCCACCAGTCCCAAGCCATGAGCCGGCAAAGCCCCCTGGAATCGGCTTTCCCACACAGTTGCTGCGTGGTTATGGGCTGGCTCGGATGCTATGATCCGGGGCTCGCGGCACATTAAAGAGTACAAACTCGTCGCCGCCCGCTTTCCGGCCGCCCCGTGAACGGCCTCGCGCTAGTCGCACATATCCTGACCTGATGAAGGAGATAGACCATGGCTTTCGAATTGCCGCCGCTGCCGTACGAGAAAAACGCCCTCGAGCCGCACCTGTCCGCCGAGACCCTGGAATTCCACCACGGCAAGCACCACAACACCTACGTGGTGAACCTGAACAACCTGGTGCCCGGCACCGAGTTCGAAGGCAAGAGCCTCGAAGAAATCATCAAGACTTCCTCCGGTGGCGTGTTCAACAACGCTGCCCAGATCTGGAACCACACCTTCTACTGGAACTGCCTGAGCCCGAACGGCGGCGGCCAACCGACTGGTGCCCTGGCTGACGCGATCAACGCCACCTTCGGTTCCTTCGACAAGTTCAAGGAAGAGTTCAGCAAGACTTCCATCGGCACCTTCGGTTCCGGCTGGGGCTGGCTGGTGAAGAAGGCTGACGGTTCCCTGGCCCTGGCCAGCACCATCGGCGCCGGCTGCCCGCTGACCAGCGGCGACACCCCGCTGCTGACCTGCGACGTGTGGGAACACGCCTACTACATCGACTACCGCAACCTGCGTCCGAAGTACGTCGAGGCGTTCTGGAACCTGGTCAACTGGGACTTCGTGGCGAAGAACTTCGCCGCCTAAGTTGCAACCAGCGTCCACAAAAAACCCGGCTTTGCCGGGTTTTTTGCTTTCTGCGCTTCATAACAATTTCTGGGGCGACAACGGCAAGTGCATCAGATCAACCTTCTGCACCGCGCGGGTCAGCACCTGATCGGCCAGCACCGGGCCGAGGAATTCGCACAGTCCTATATAAAGCAGGTTGAGCAGCACCCGCAGGTGCTCCAGGGTCAGCGCGGTCAGCCCCAGCGAGCCGCCCTGCTCCAGCCAGCCGCGCAGGCGCAGGCGCAGTTCGGTGTCCACCTGCATGCCCGTCAGGTTGCCCGCAGCGAAACGGCGCAGGCGCGGCACCAGCTCCGGGTCGAGCAGGCCGAACAAGGTCTGGCTCAAGGTATCGAAGGTTTGCCGGGCCAGCGCATCGGGCCCAGACACCTCTTCCGCTGCCTGCCCTTCCCCTCGTCGCCAGGCCTGCAGGCGCGACGCAGGATCCGGCAGCAGTTCGGTGGCCGGGCCGGTCAGCGCACCGACCAGCTCGCGATACAGGCGTGCGCGCTCCAGCTTGCGCCCGCTGCGCTGCACCACTTCAGCGAGAAACTCGTTGAGCGCGAAAGGGGGTTTGTCGGAGTACTTGGCCTCCCATAGCGACAGCAGCGGCATGATCTCGTCTTCCGGAAAGTGCCCGGCCAGACCGGTATAGATCGCACGGCGACGGGTGGTCAGACTCATATCAGGCCCTCCGCGTCAGTTCGGTACCGTCGAAGGTCACCGCATGGTTGAACTCCGGATAGCCCACTTCGGCGTGCTCGGCGAAATCCAGACCGCGCTGCTCATCCTGGGTCGAGGTGCGCAGGCCGATGGTCTTGGCGACGATGAAATACATCGCCAGGGCCATCGGGAAGGCCCACAGGAAGGCCACGCCGGAGCCAATCAGTTGCACGCTGACACGCGCCCAGCTGAACAAGTCCCCGGTGAAGAACAGACCGGCCGCCAGCGTGCCCCAGATACCGCAGAAGCCATGCACCGGCACCGCGCCGACCACGTCGTCCAGACCCAGGCTATCGAGCAGGCGCATGCCGAACACCACCACGAACCCGGCAACCAGCCCAGTGAGAATGGCGTAGCCCGGCAGCATGGTCGCGCAACCGGCGGTGATGCCCACCAGCCCGCCAAGCGAACCATTGATCGTGGTGGTCAGCAGCAACGGGCTGGAAGTGCTACGCAGCGCCAGCATCGCGCCGATCGCGCCGGCCGCCGCCGCAAGGTGGGTATTCAGGGCGATCAGGCCGAGGCTGTGGTTCATCGCCAGGGTGCTGCCGGCGTTGAAGCCGAACCAACCGAGCCAGAGCACAAAGCCACCGAGGGTGACCAGGCTCAGGTTGTGCCCGGGAATCGCCCGCGGCGTGCCATCGGCAGCGAAGCGCCCGAGCCGTGGCCCCAGCACCAGGATGCCGGCCAGCGCGCACCAGGCTCCGACACTATGAACCACGGTGGAGCCGGCGAAATCGATGAAACCCATCTTCGCCAACCAGCCCTGACCGCCATAAGCGCCGCTCCACACCCAACTGCCAAACACCGGATAGATGAAGCCACTGATCACTACCGCACCGACCAGGTAACCGGCGTAACGGGTGCGCTCGGCCATCGCGCCGCTGGCAATGGTCGCGGCGGTGGCGGCGAACATCATCTGGAACAGCAGGAAGGTGAAGTCCCAGGGCTCGCCATCGTGCGGCGCGAAGTGGCTCATGCCGTACCAACCGGTGGTGTTGGCGCCGAACATCAGGCCGAAGCCCACCAGCCAGAAAACGATGCCGCCTACGCAGCCGTCCATGTAGTTCTTCATCATCACGTTGACCGCATTCTTGGCCCGCGACATGCCGCTCTCCAGCAGGGCGAAGCCGGCCTGCATGAAGAACACCAGCGCGCTGGCCAGAACCACCCAGGCCGTGTTGCTGGCCAGATCGTCGGCCGCATGGGCCGGCGTAGCGAAGAACAGAGCAGACAGCGACAGCAGGTAGATCTTCATGGCGAATCCCCCGAGACGTGACAGCGAGGCATTCGCAACTCTTGTGCCAGCGCTACAGGCGCCTACAAGGCAATATTCCGTTACATTGCGCACCAATTACGCGCGCACCATCTGTTTCAGCGATGAAACACGCGCCAAGTCGGGCCAAGGTAAAATAACCAGCTGATGACGTAATGGCCCTTTGACGGCTCACGCGCATTTGCCAATACTCACAACGGTCAGAAGCCTCCGGCGGCGAACAAGGAATCTCGATTTGAAGCTGGAATTGAAAAACAGCCTGTCGCTCAAGCTGCTTCGTGTTGTCCTGTTGTCGGCGCTCGTGGTCGGCGTGGTGCTGAGCTGCGGACAGATCGTTTTCGACGTGTACAAGACGCGCCAGGCCGTCGCCAACGATGCCCAGCGCATTCTCGGCATGTTCCGCGACCCCTCGACGCAGGCGGTCTATAGCCTCGACCGCGAGATGGGCATGCAGGTCATCGAAGGCCTGTTCCAGCATGAAGCCGTACGTTATGCCTCGATCGGCCATCCCAACGAGCCCATGCTCGCCGAACGCTCGCGCGAACTGAATCCGTCACCGACCCGCTGGATCACCGACCGGATCCTCGGCAAGGAGCAGGCCTTCACCACCCAACTGGTGGGCAAGGGTCCCTACAGCGAATACTACGGCGACCTCAGCATCACCCTGGACACCGCCACCTACGGCGAGAACTTCATCACCACCTCGGTGATCATCTTCATCTCTGGCGTGCTGCGTGCCATGGCCATGGGCCTGGTGTTGTACCTGGTCTACCACTGGCTGCTGACCAAGCCGCTGTCGAAAATCATCGAGCACCTGACCAACATCAATCCGGATCGCCCCAGCGAGCACAAGCTGCCGATGCTGCGTGGCAACGAGAAGAACGAGCTGGGGTTGTGGATCAATACCGCCAACCAGTTGCTGGCCTCCATCGAGCGCAATACGCATTTGCGCCGGGAGGCGGAAAACAGCCTGTTGCGCATGTCGCAATACGACTTCCTCACCGGCCTGCCCAACCGCCAGCAACTGCAGCAACAGCTCGACCAGATCCTCGGTGATGCCGGCCGCCTGCAGCGCCGCGTCGCGGTACTGTGCGTGGGCCTGGATGACTTCAAGGGCATCAACGAACAGTTCAGCTACCAGACCGGCGACCAGTTGCTGCTGGCCCTGTCCGACCGCCTGCGCAGCCACAGCGGCCGCCTCGGCGCACTGGCCCGCCTCGGGGGCGACCAGTTCGCCCTGGTCCAGGCCGATATCGAACAACCTTACGAAGCCGCCGAGCTGGCGCAGAACATCCTCGATGACCTGGAAGCGCCGTTCGCCCTGGAGCAACAGGAAGTTCGCCTGCGCGCCACCATCGGCATCACCCTGTTCCCGGAAGATGGCGACAGCACCGAGAAGCTGCTGCAGAAAGCCGAACAGACCATGACCCTGGCCAAGAGCCGCTCGCGCAACCGCTACCAGTTCT
>JBBNAI010000125.1:0-11616 GCA_037994305.1 Pseudomonas sp.
CGCCGTGAAAGGGCGGTGTCCTAGGCCACTAGACGAAGGGGACGTGGCCCGGAGCTTACAACAGCTTTCCGGCTCCTTTCGCTCTGCGTTTCCGCTTCTGCGTTGGGAGTGGCGCGCATTCTAGGGATGCTCTCGAGGGTCGTCAACCCTCAATCAAAAAATTTTCTAAATCAAAGACTTCGCGGCATAAATTGACATGGCTCTATGAGCGTTGGAGCTAAGGCACTACACTCGATGGAAAAACAATTCCCGGGAGGTTCCACGGTGTCCCCAGTCCTCATCACCGCCTTGATAGTCGCCGGTATCGCGATCCTCATCGCCATCGGTTACGTCAACCATATGGTGGAGAACAGCAAACTGGAGAAAGCCCGTCTCCGGGCCGACCTCAATGACCGTATCCGCCGCAGCCGCGACGTTTCCGAGAACATGCCCGGCCAGTTGATGAGCCCCGCGCTGAAGCTGATGCTCAGCCGCCTGGAGCTGCAACTGAGCGAACGCCTCCTGCCACTGGACCGCAACAATGCCGGCCTGCGCACCCGCATCAGCGAGCTGCGTGACCTGGTGGCCAAGAATGACGCCATCCCGGTACGCAACCCGCCACAGCAGATCGTCAACGAGGCCAAGGCCAAGGAAGTCCGCTTCCTTCTGGAGAACCTGCACGGCCAGATCACCCGTAGCGCCCAGGAGAACCTGCTGCCTGCCAACGAGGCCAAACGCTGGCTCGGCGAGATCCGCCACATCCTGGTTCAACTGCACTTCGAGTTCTTCAACAACCTAGGCCAGCAGGCCATGCAGCAGAATCAGCCTGGCCAGGCTCGTCTGGCCTACGAACGTGGCGTGCAGTACCTGCGCAAACAAAGTGATCCCGAGCGCTACAAACCCCAGCTGCAGCAGCTCGAACAACTGCTGGCACGGGCCAACGCGGTGGTCCTGGAAAAAACCCAGCCGGCTGCCGACGAGCACAATGAGCTGAGTGACGGCCTGACGTCGATCGAGCCGGAAGAGTGGAAGAAAAAGAACATCTACGACTGACCACGCCTGTTCGGCGTAATAAAAAGCCCGGCAACGCCGGGCTTTTTCATTTCAGCAGTCGGTGAGACGCAGGAATATCTCGACCAACCGCTCGATCCCGGCCTGATCCTGTGCCGCGAAACGCGCCAGCAGCGGGCTATCCAGATCGAGTACGCCGAGCAGGCGCCCCTCCTTGACCAGTGGAATCACCAACTCGCTACTGGAGGCGCTGTCGCAGGCGATATGACCGGGGAACGCATGCACATCCTCGACCCGCTGGGTCTGCCGAGTCGCCGCTGCCGCGCCGCAGACGCCACGCCCGAAGGGAATGCGCACACAAGCTACCTTGCCCTGGAACGGCCCGAGCACCAGCTCTTCACCGCGATTGAGGTAGAAGCCAGCCCAGTTCAACCCCTCCAGCTCATGGAACAGGAACGCAGAGAACTGCGCACTGTTGGCGATGAAGTCGCGCTCATCGGCCAGCAGCGACGCCAATTGCGCTGCCAGCAAATCGTAACCATCGAGCCCCTGCCCGGCGTTCTGCAGGTCGATCATGGCTGCCCCTCCAACAGAGCCAGGCCAACCCACTGGCGAGCAAACTGGTAGGCGCAGCGGCCGTTGCGGTTGCCGCGCCCTAGCGCCCAGCGAATGGCGAGAATTTCCAGCTCGTGGCTCCACTGCCACTGCAACCCGGCCTGAGCGGCCAGGACGCCGATCCAGTGCTGCACCACAGCCAGGAAGTGATCCTGAGTGAAGGGATAGAAGGACAACCACAGGCCGAAGCGATCCGACAGGGCGATCTTGTCCTCTACCGCCTCGCTCGGATGCAGCTCACCTTCGACGTGCTTCCAGTTTTCGTTGTCGCTTTCCTTCTCCGGCACCAAATGGCGACGGTTGGACGTGGCATATAGCAGCACGTTGTCCGGCGCTCGCTCCAAGGAGCCGTCCAGTACGCTCTTCAGCACGCGATAATCGCCCTCGCCCGCCTCGAACGAGAGATCGTCGCAGAACAGCACGAAGCGCTGCGGCAGCCCGGCCAGCAGCTCCACCACGCGCGGCAGGTCGGCCAGGTGATCGCGCTCGATCTCGATCAGGCGCAGGCCAACCTTGGCGTGTTCAGCCAGCAGTGCTCGCACCAGCGAAGACTTGCCAGTACCGCGCGCGCCCCAGAGCAATGCATGGTTGGCCGGCAAGCCCTGGACGAACTGGCGGGTATTGCGCGCCAGCTGGTCGCGCTGGGTGTCCACGCCGACCAAATCATTCAGGTCCAGATCCAGGCTCACGCGCAGCGGTTGCAGATAACCACCGCGGCCCTCGCGCTGCCAGCGCGCGGCGATGACATCGTGCCAATCCACATCCACTCGCTGCGCAGGCAGGAGTGGTTCGAGACGCGTCAGCACTTCATCGGCTCGCTGCAAAAAACTGTTCAAACGGGAATCCACAACTCACTCCTCATCACCGCCCCTGACGGCGGCAAGACCCTATGGGCTATGCTTGGCAAGCGTCTGAATCAAGGAACTATCGCCCGCCCATGGATATATCGCTCACCCATCGCCTGTCGTACAAACAGGCCAGTTTGACGGTGCTGGTGGCGTTTATCCTGGGAACGCTGCTGAGCCTGATTCAAGTCAGCCTCGATTATGCCAGCGAAGATGCGTCGATCGATCGGGAAATAAAATCCCTGCTGGAAATCAGCCACAACCCGGCTGCCCGCATCGCCTACAACATCGACGCCGAACTGGCTCAGGAACTGGTCCTGGGCCTGCTGCAATCACCGGCAGTGATGCGCGCCGAGATCATCGACAACAGTGGCATGACCCTCGCCACCGTCAGCCGTACGGCCGCAGAGAGCCGCTACCGCCTGTTCAGTGACTTTCTCTTCGGCAAGAGTCGCCAGTTCGAAGACCCGCTCTATGTCAGCCACGCCCCCAATGAGGCCCTCGGCCTGCTGCGCCTGGATGTCGACACCTATGCCTTCGGCAGCGACTTCCTCAAGCGCGCCCTGCTGACCCTGCTGACCGGCTTCGTCCGCAGCCTGTTGCTGTCACTGATTCTGCTGGTGCTGTTCTACGTCATGTTGACCAAACCCCTGGTCGGCATCATCCGCGCCCTCAGCGAACGAGACCCGCGCCGCGACTTCTCGGCAATTGCATGTCCACCCAGCCACGAACGCGATGAAATCGGCACCCTGGTCGCCGTCACCAACAAGCAGCTGACCAGCATCCATGACGAGATCAGCCAACGCCGCGAAGCCGAGGATCGCCTGACCCAATACCTGGCGGAACTGGAAAACATCGTCTCGGCCCGCACCTCCGAACTCAAGGCGACCAACGCCCGCCTGACCCTGTCCAATACCGAACTGGAACAGGCACGCAGCACTGCCCAGGACATGGCCCAGGCCCGAGCGGCCTTCCTGGCCAACATGAGCCACGAAATTCGCACCCCGCTCAATGGCCTGCTGGGGATGTTGGCGCTGTCGCTGGATGGCCCGCTCAGCAGCGAGCAGCGGCAGCAGCTGTCGATTGCCCACGACTCAGGCAAGGTGCTGGTGGACCTGCTCAACGATATCCTCGACCTGTCCAAGTTCGAGGCCGGCCAACTCGAGTTGGAGCAGATTCCGCTGGATCTTGGCGCCCTGGCCGAAGACACCGCCAACCTGCTGTCGCAGAACGCCGGGCCGAATGTCGAACTGACCTGCCTGATCGATCCGGCCTTGCCGGCCCAGGTTCTCGGCGACCCCACCCGGGTAAGGCAGATCATCAGCAACCTGCTGTCCAACGCACTCAAATTCACCCGCTTCGGCCGCGTCGACCTGCGCATTTCGCCCAGCGCCGGTGGCGTACGCATCGAAGTGCGCGACACCGGTATCGGCATCCCCAAGGATGCCCAGTCGCGCATCTTCCAGCCCTTTATCCAGGCCGGCGCCGGCATCACCCGTCAATATGGCGGCACGGGCCTCGGCCTGGCACTGACCCGACGCCTGTGCGAAATCATGCAGGGCCAACTCAGCCTCAGCTCCGAGGAGGGCTTTGGTAGCCTGTTCTGCGCCGAACTCCCCATGGCCAGCCATACGCCGCCGATGCAGTGGCCTCTCCTGCGCGGCAAGGTCATCGCCCTGTGCGCGGGAGACAGTGGCCTGAGTGAATTGCTGGGCAATTGGCTGCCCGGATGGGGCCTGGACTACCGCCGCCAGGATGGCGCCAGCAGCCTCGATGAGAAACAAGCCGACCTGCTGATCTGCGACCAGCCCGAGCAACTGGCCAGCCTGCGCCAGCGGTTGAACACGCCAATCCTGCTGGTATCCGCGTATGGCAACTTCCTGCCAGGCACCCAGGCCACTCCCCTCGCACCGTTCGAGCAACTGGCCAGGCCGCTGGCCCGTACGGTGCTGCACCAGACCCTGCTGCGCCTGCTGGAACCGCAGCAGGCCAGCACTAACAGCGCGCACAGCCAGACGCCCAGCCCACAGCGGCAGGCCAAGGTCCTACTGGTCGAGGACAATCAGGTCAACCAACTGGTCGCCAAGGGCATGCTCGGCAAACTGGGCTGTGAGGTGGTGGTAACCGCCCATGGCGGCGAAGCCATCAGCTACCTGGAGCGACACACGGTCGATCTGGTGCTGATGGATTGCAACATGCCCGTGATGGATGGGTACGAGGCGACCCGGCGCATTCGCCAGAACGGACGCTGGCCCGACCTGCCGATCATCGCCCTCACCGCCAACGCCCTGCCCGACGAGCGAGAGCGCTGCCAGGCGGCGGGCATGAACGACTACCTGGCCAAGCCATTTCGCCGTGAAGACCTGGCCAATCTGCTGGACAACTGGCTACCGCTGACCGCGCAGCCCTGATCAAAGTACGACCAGGGCCGGCGACAATCAGGCACTCAAGCGCCCCAGCAGCACATCGAGGTTCTGGCGCAAACCATCCAGCTCACCCAGATCGACGCCCAGATCACACAGCAGGCGCCCTTTCAGCGGTAACACACGCTCACGCAGTTGCTGGCCCGCCGCACTCAGGCACAGATGCACTTCACGCTCGTCCACCGAAGAGCGACGGCGCAGCACCAGATCGAGCTGTTCCAGGCGCTTGAGCAGTGGTGTCAGGGTCCCGGAGTCCAGTCGCAGGCGCTCACCCAGGGCCTTCACCGTCGGCTGAGGTGGCGGCGCACCCTGCCATTCCCAGAGCACCAGCATCACCAGGTACTGCGGGTATGTCAGGCCGAGCTCATCGAGCATCGGCTTGTAGGCACGGGTGACCGCACGCGAGGCTGCGTAAAGCTTGAAGCACAGCTGATTGTCCAGCTGCAGCAAGGCCTGGGCGTCGTCCAGCGGACTCATTGCAACAGGGCTTCGATCTCGCCAGTGAGGTCTTCCGGCTTGGTGGTCGGGGCGAAACGCTTGACCACCTTGCCCTCACCGTCGATGAGGAATTTGGTGAAGTTCCACTTGATGCCCTTGCTGCCCAGCAGACCCGGAGCACGCTGTTTCAATTGTACGTAGAGCGGGTGGGCATCGGCGCCATTCACGTCGACCTTCTTGAACAGTGGAAAGCTGACGCCGAAGTTCAGCTCGCAGAACTCGGAAATCGCGCCTTCATCACCCGGCTCTTGCTTGCCGAACTGGTTGCAGGGAAAACCCAGCACCACCAACCCCTTGTCCTTGTATTGCTGCCAGATGCTTTCCAACCCCTGATACTGCGGGGTGAAACCGCACTTGCTAGCCGTATTGACCACCAGCACGGCCTTGCCGCCGAAGTCGGCCAGGGTCTTTTGCTCGCCCTTGATGGTGGTAACCGGGATGTCGAAGAGTTTGTCGCTCATGAGTAAGGCTCCAAGGAATAGGATGGCGCGGTGAATATAGCGAGCAATTGAATTGCACACAATTCAATTGCTGAGAATCAGCCTCACAAACGACCATGGCCCAGACAGGACAACACCGCTGCCTGGGCCGGACGTATTATTTGGGTTGCAGCTTCAGCGACAGCGAATTGATGCAGTAGCGCAGCCCGGTTGGCCGCGGCCCATCCGGAAAGAGATGGCCCAGGTGGGCATCGCACTTGGCGCACGTGACCTCGACCCGGTGCATGCCATGGCTGAAGTCCTCCTTCTCGGCAATCACCTCGCCATTCACCGGCTGGAAATAGCTGGGCCAGCCACTGCCCGAGTCGTACTTGGCATCCGAGTCGAACAGCGCCTCGCCACAGCAGGCACAGTGGTAGATACCCGGCACCTTGCTGTCGTGATATTCACCAGTGAACGGACGCTCCGTCCCCCCCAGACGACAGACGTGGTACTGAGCCTCGGAAAGCTCATCGCGCCAGGCCTCCAGGGGTTTTTCGATCTTCTCCATGGGGTACACCTCCAGCGTGGAAAAAAGCCCGATCTGTACCTTTTCCAGGCATCGGGCCGCACGTATCATGCGTGACTCTTTAGACGCCAACCTGGCCGCAACATTACAGCCAGCCAAGGCGCGAATATCAGGATATTCCGCTGCGCCACGCAGCCATTTTCAGTTCGGGACAACAGCATCATGCAGGTCAGCAAATCGAACAAGCTTGCCAACGTCTGCTACGACATTCGCGGGCCGGTGCTCAAGCACGCCAAACGCCTGGAAGAGGAAGGCCAACGCATCCTCAAGCTGAATATCGGCAACCCGGCGCCGTTCGGTTTCGAAGCCCCGGAGGAAATCCTCCAGGACGTGATCCGCAACCTGCCCACCGCGCAAGGCTACAGCGATTCCAAAGGCCTGTTCAGCGCGCGCAAGGCAGTGATGCAGTATTACCAGCAAAAGCAGGTGGAAGGTGTCGGCATCGAGGACATCTACCTCGGCAACGGCGTCTCCGAGCTGATCGTGATGGCCATGCAGGCCCTGCTCAATAACGGCGACGAAGTACTGATCCCGGCGCCCGACTACCCGCTGTGGACCGCCTCAGTGGCCCTGGCCGGCGGCAAGCCGGTGCATTACCTGTGCGACGAGCAGGCCGGCTGGTTCCCGGACATCGCCGACATGCGTGCCAAGATCACGCCGAACACCAAGGCCCTGGTGCTGATCAACCCGA
Source organism: Pseudomonas sp. (assembly GCA_037994305.1). GTDB lineage: Bacteria > Pseudomonadota > Gammaproteobacteria > Pseudomonadales > Pseudomonadaceae > Aquipseudomonas. Next base: position 7,071 of record JBBNAI010000125.1, read on the forward strand.
ACAACCCCACTGGCGCCGTGTACTCGCGCGAAGTGCTGTTGGAGATCGTCGAACTGGCCCGCCAGCACAATCTGGTGCTGTTCTCCGACGAGATCTACGACAAGATCCTCTACGACGACGCCGTGCACATCTGCACCGCCTCGCTGGCTCCGGACGTGCTCTGCCTGACCTTCAACGGCCTGTCCAAGTCCTACCGCGTGGCTGGCTTCCGCTCCGGCTGGGTGGCCATTTCCGGGCCCAAGCACAAGGCCCAGAGCTACATCGAAGGCATCGACATCCTGGCCAACATGCGCCTGTGCGCCAACGTGCCGAGCCAGCATGCAATCCAGACGGCGCTGGGCGGCTACCAGAGCATCAACGACCTGGTGCTACCGCAAGGCCGCCTGCTGGAGCAGCGCAACCGTACCTGGGAGCTGCTCAACGACATCCCCGGAGTCAGCTGCGTCAAGCCGATGGGGGCGCTGTACGCCTTCCCCAAGATCGACCCCAAGGTCTGCCCGATCCACAACGACGAGAAATTCGTCCTCGACCTGCTGCTCTCCGAGAAACTGCTGGTGGTCCAGGGCACTGCATTCAACTGGCCGTGGCCAGACCACTTCCGCGTCGTCACCCTGCCCCGCGTGGATGACCTGGAAATGGCCATCGGCCGCATCGGCAACTTCCTCAAGTCCTACCGCCAGTAAATGCAGTGCCGGGGCGGCAGCAGTCGCCCCGAGCCGCCGAAGAGCCCAGCCATGGATCTGCAGATCGACGAGTTCTACAAGGATGCCGCCGCCGGCATGCTGATGCTCTACCAGGCCTTCCCGCGCAAGACCGCGGTCTACGTGGAAGACCTGATCGGCCGCGAGGAGCCGGACGAATTCGGCCTGCCCAGCAAACGCCACCAGAGCTGCCTGGGCGCCCTGCTGTGGCTGGCCGAGGAAGGCTACATTCGCTTCGAATCGACCATCGCCTACGACGCCCTGGACCAGGCCGTACTCACGGAAAAGGGCTTCCTGCGCCTGTCCCGCGCCGTTCCGCGTGCACTCCCCGCTGGCGAAGTGCAGACAGCCAGCGTCCGTCGCGTGCAAGCCACCCTCGCCTGGCAGCTGCGCGAAGCGCTTGGCCAGCAGAGCAGCGAAAAGGTCGCCCGCCTCACCCGCCATCTCTTCGAAAGCACGCTGACGCCTACTGGCGACACAGTTTGAAATAGTCCCCAGGTTGAAGCCATAGGGGGTGCGCCCCTATATAACCGGCATAATCAGACTGTCCCTGCCTGAGGAGAAATTTCAAACCATGATGCGCATTGTGTTGTTCCTGGCCACCAACCTGGCAGTACTGGCGATTGCCAGTATTACCCTGAAACTGCTGGGGGTAGATCGCTTCACTGGTCAGAACTACGGCAGCCTGCTGGTTTTCTGTGCCGTATTCGGCTTCGCCGGCTCGCTGGTCTCGTTGTTCATCTCCAAGTGGATGGCGAAGATGAGCACCGGCACGCAGATCATCACCCAGCCACGCACCCGCCACGAACAGTGGCTGCTGCAGACCGTGGAAGAGCTGGCTCGCGATGCCGGGATCAAGATGCCGGAAGTCGGCATCTTCCCTGCCCATGAGTCCAACGCCTTCGCCACGGGCTGGAACAAGAACGACGCCCTGGTCGCGGTCAGCCAGGGACTGCTCGAGCGTTTCTCGCCGGATGAAGTGAAAGCCGTGCTGGCCCACGAAATCGGTCACGTAGCCAACGGTGACATGGTCACCCTGGCGCTGATCCAGGGCGTGGTGAACACCTTCGTGATGTTCTTCGCACGGATCTTCGGCAACTTCGTCGACAAGGTAATTCTGAAGAACGAAGACGGCCCAGGTATCGGCTATTTCGTCGCGACCATCTTCGCCGAGCTTGTTCTGGGCATCCTGGCCAGCATCATCGTCATGTGGTTCTCGCGCAAACGCGAGTTCAAAGCGGATGAAGCCGGCGCCCGACTGGCCGGCACCAGCTCGATGATCGGCGCCCTGGAGCGCCTGCGTGCCGAACAGGGCATCCCAGTGGAAATGCCCAGCAGCCTGACCGCCTTCGGCATCAATGGCGGTTTGAAGAATGGCCTGGCCGGCCTGCTGATGACTCACCCGCCGCTGGAAGTACGTATTGCTGCGCTGCGTCAGCGCGGCTGATCCCGCCAGCTAAAGAAAAAGGGCGACCCTCGGGTCGCCCTTTTTCATTGCCGTGCACCAGGAAAATCACCCGAACCTTTCTCCCGCCTTTCCAGTCGGAACCCAAGAGAGAGGCCTGGCGGCGTACCGCGCCACCAGCCTGCACGGTACAGACCAGACGATAGCGGGAGAATACCTATGACTGCCTACAACTGGGACCTCATCGAACGCCTGCTGCATGAAGCACAGAACTCGGCCGGCAAGGCCTTCGAGCCACGCCTTTACGCCACAGAGCTGGCTGAAGAGTTGGAGCGTGCAGGCGAGCACATCGAAAGCCTGGATCACTTGCGCATAGAAGCCACCCAATACGAGTCAGCCCTGGTCAAAGGCGGCTTTATTGAAAACCGTCCGGAAAGCGAGGGCGGCAATGGCGAGAACTTCGTCCTCACCGCGCGCGGCCTGCAGTTGCTGAGCATGGTCGACAGCAGCTTTCCCGGTGACGAGCATCCGCGTGAAGTGCTCGACGAAGCAGGCACTGCGGCGCTCACTCCCGAGGTGTTCGACGATCTGGCACCGAAAGCCAACCTGACCTGAGCCCAATCAAACAATCCAGCCGATCAATATCCTCAGGAATTTATACTGGATTACGATAGATCCACTGCGCACCATGGCAGCATGCAAACCGAGGATATTGTCATGCTGCCCGCCCTCTTCATCTCCCACGGCTCACCCATGCTCGCCCTGCAGCCAGGCGCGAGCGGTCCCGCCCTGCGCCGCCTGGCCGCCGCCCTGCCCAAGCCCCGCGCGATCATCGTCATGTCCGCCCACTGGGAAAGCCGCGACCTGTTGATCAGCAGTGCCGCGGAACCTGAAACCTGGCACGACTTCGGCGGCTTTCCCGCCGCCCTGTACGCCGTGCAGTACCCAGCTCCCGGCGCCCCGCAGCTGGCACTGGAGGTTCAGGCGCTGCTGGCGCAGGCCGATCTACCAAGCCGCCTGGACCCACAACGCCCCTTCGACCATGGCACCTGGGTGCCGCTGTCGCTCATGTATCCGCAGGCCGATGTGCCGGTCCTGCAGATCGCACTGCCGAGCCACCTGGGCCCAGGCATGCCGGCGCGCATCGGCCAGGCACTGGCGAGCCTCCGCGACCAAGGCGTGTTGCTGATCGGCTCAGGCAGCATCACCCACAACCTCGGTGAACTCGATTGGCGCGCAGGTCCGGAAGTGATCGCCCCCTGGGCCCGCGACTTCCGCGACTGGATGGTCGACAAGCTCGCCAGCGACGACCAGGCGGCACTCCACGACTATCGCCAGCAGGCTCCTTCGGCGGTACGCAGCCACCCCAGCGACGAACACTTGCTGCCGCTGTTCTTCGCCCGTGGCGCTGGTGGCGCCTTCCACGTCGAGCACAGCGGCTTCACCCTCGGCGCTCTCGGCATGGACATCTACAGTTTCGCCTGACTTTCCTGCACCCAAGAAAAAGCCCCGCATCGGCGGGGCTTTTCATTCAGCTCTGGCTCGATCCCAAAGGATCAATCCTCGCGATAACGACGCAGCTTCAGGGCCTTGCCGGCAACACGGGTGTCCTTGAGCTTGCCGAGCAGACGGTCGAGGCCTTCTTCCGGCAGTTCGATCAGGCTGAAGGTCTCGCGGATCTGGATGCGACCGATCGCTTCGCGGGCCAGGCCACCTTCGTTGAGGATCGCGCCCAGCAGGTTCTTCGCGGCGATGCCGTCACGAGTACCCAGGGCAGTACGGCAGCGGGCACGGCCTTCGGCCAGCGGCACCGGAGCACGACGCTCGCGCGGAGTGAAATCACCGCTGCGCTCGCCATCACGCTCGCGACGCTCGCGCGGCGCGCTGACGCTCGGCACCAGCGGCTGCTCGCGCTCGACGTCGGCCAGGCTCAGCGACTGGCCATTGGTGGCCTTGCGCAGCAGGGCCGCGGCCAGGGCGCGCGGGCTGCAGCCAATATCGGCAACCAGACGGTCGAGCAGCTCGCCATGGCTGGCTTCGGCATCGGCCACCAGCGGCGACAGGCTGTTGGTCAGCTTCTTGATGCGCGCGTCCAGCACTTGCTGGCCGTTCGGCAGGCGTACTTCGGCAACTTTCTGCCCGGTTACGCGCTCGATCACCTGCAGCATGCGGCGCTCACGCGGGGTGACCAGCAGCAGTGCACGACCAACGCGACCAGCACGGCCGGTACGACCGATACGGTGCACGTAGGACTCCGGGTCGTACGGCATGTCGACGTTGAGCACGTGGGTGATGCGCGGAACGTCGATACCACGGGCAGCTACGTCGGTAGCAACCACGATGTCCAGACGGCCGTCTTTCAGCGACTCGATGACGCGCTCGCGCTGGTTCTGCGCGATGTCACCGTTCAGCGCGGCAACCTTGTAGCCCTTGGCTTCCA
>JBBNAI010000126.1:0-7304 GCA_037994305.1 Pseudomonas sp.
GTCCACCAGGTCGGCCACCACCGAGGAGGCGGTCGGCTCCATGCCGGCGCCGGCGCCGTAGAACAGGGTCGAACCGGCAGCATCGCCATTGACCATCACTGCGTTCATCACGCCATTGACGTTGGCGATCAGGCGGTCGGCCGGGATCAGCGTCGGGTGCACGCGCAGCTCGAAGCCTTCATCGGTACGACGGGCCACGCCGAGGTGCTTGATGCGGTAGCCCAGGGCTTCGGCGTAGTTCACGTCAGCGCTGGTCAGTTGGCTGATGCCTTCGGTGTAGGCCTTGTCGAACTGCAGCGGGATGCCGAAGGCGATGGACGCGAGAATGGTCAGCTTGTGCGCGGCGTCGATGCCTTCGACGTCGAAGGTCGGGTCGGCTTCGGCGTAGCCCAGGGCCTGAGCTTCTTTCAGCACGTCGGAGAAGGCACGGCCTTTCTCGCGCATCTCGGTGAGGATGAAGTTACCAGTGCCGTTGATGATGCCGGCCAGCCAGTTGATGCGGTTGGCGGACAGGCCTTCACGGATCGCCTTGATCACCGGGATACCACCGGCCACAGCCGCTTCAAAAGCGACGATCACGCCCTTCTCGCGGGCCTTGGCGAAGATCTCGTTGCCGTGCACGGCAATTAGCGCCTTGTTCGCGGTGACCACGTGCTTGCCATTCTCGATGGCCTTGAGCACCAGCTCATGGGCCAAGGTGTAGCCACCGATCAGCTCGATGACCACGTCGATTTCCGGGTTGGTCGCCACGTCGAAAATGTCGGCGGTAATGGGGGTCGCGCCGGTATCACACTTCGGATTGGGACGACGAGCGGCAATCTGCGCAACTTCGATTCCGCGCCCGGCACGGCGGGCAATCTCCTCGGCGTTGCGTTTGAGTACGTTGAAGGTGCCGCCACCGACGGTCCCAAGGCCACAGATGCCTACTTTTACCGGCTTCACGCTGAACTCCCCATCTCACTGCGAAAACGGCCGGGGGGATGCCCCGGCCGCGGAAAAGAGCCGCACTTTACGAAGCGGCTGGTACTTGGTCAATCGATCCGAAGGCCCGGCTTATTTGGCCTCCAGGGCAATCTTGGCCAATTCCGGTGCTGGCTGGTAACCGGGGATCATCTTGCCATTGGCCAGAATGATCGCCGGCGTGCCGTTGACGCCGACCATCTGGCCCAGTTCGTACTGCTTGGCGACCGGATTTTCACAGTTGCCGGCAGGCAGTTCTTCACGCGACTTGGCCTTATCCATCGCATCCTGGCGATCCTTGGCGCACCAGACGCTGACCAGGCCGTTGTAGCCATGGGAGCCCACACCCTGACGCGGGAAGGCGACATAACGCACCTCGACGCCTTTGCGATTGAGCTCGGGTACTTCGCTGTGCAGCTTCTGGCAGTAGCCGCAATCGGTATCGGTGAACACGGTTATATGAGTCTTGGCCGGCTCTTTCGGCGAAAACACCACCATCTCGCTGAGCGGAATCTCGTTGATGACCTTGGCGATGCCTTTGCTCTCGGCCTGCGCAGTCAGGTTGACCGCATCACCATCCTTGACCCGGTACAGATTGCCCTGCATCAGGAACTGACCGTCACCACTGGCGTAGAGCATGCGCCCGCCCTTGAGGTGAACCTGATACAGCCCCGACATCGGGCTCTCGGCAATCGCCTCGACGGGCAGATCGGGTTGCAGTTTGCTCAGCGTGGCACGGATGGCCTGATCAGGATCGGCAGCCAGAGCGACGACGGACAACAGGCCGCAAGCGGCACCGGCGACAAAGCGGGAAAGGTGCATGGAACACTCCTGTAACGATGGGCCAAGCCTACCATAGAAGCCCCGGCGAGCCGATTGCAGACGCCGGGCGGATGTAAGCGCAGGACGAATAGACCGCGAGAACCTGCGGCCGCTCCCGCACGCCGTTAAGTCAGTCAGACTTTTTCACCCGCGCGGATGGTGTTGCGCATGCAATTCCTGCAAGCGTGCCTTGGCGATATGCGTATAGATCTGCGTGGTCGACAGGTCGCTATGACCCAGCAGCATCTGTACCACGCGCAGATCGGCGCCGTGGTTAAGCAGATGCGTAGCAAAGGCATGGCGCAGGGTGTGCGGCGACAACGGCTTGGCGATGCAGGCCACCCGCGCCTGGTGTTTGATGCGGTGCCAGAAAGTCTGCCGGGTCATCTGCTCGCCGCGCAGGCTGGGAAACAGCACATCACTGGGCTTGCCATCGAGCAGGAACGGCCGCGCCTCGCGTACGTAACGCTCGATCCAGGCAATCGCCTCCTCGCCCAGCGGCACCAGGCGCTCCTTGCTGCCCTTGCCGAACACGCGCAACACGCCCTGGCGCAGGTTGACCTGTTCCAGGCTCAGGGAAATCAGCTCGGTCACCCGCAGGCCGCAGGCGTACAGCACTTCGAGCATGGCACGATCACGCAGGCCAATCGGGTCATCCAACTCCGGCGCCGCCAGCAACGCCTCGACATCCGTCTCGGACAACGACTTGGGCAACGGCCGGCCAAGCTGCGGCAGGTCGATTTGCAAGGTCGGGTCTTCGTTGATCAGCGTTTCACGCAGCAGGTAGCGATAGAAGCCGCGCAGGCCCGAGAGAAAGCGTGCCGTGGAGCGAGCCTTGTAGCCCTGCTCCAGACGCCAGGCCAAGTGGTCGAGGATGATCTCGCGCCCGGCACTTGGCAGTAGCAGACCACGCTCCTGCAACCAGGCATTGAAGTGCCCCAGATCGCTACGGTAGGCATCCCGCGTGTGCACGGACAAGCCCTTCTCCAGCCACAGGGCATCGAGAAATCGATCAATCAAGGGATGATCAAGAATCGGCATAAGGGTGGTGCTTTTCATGCATCGGGCGGACTAGTCTTTCACAGCCTCCCCGTGATCCACCAGAGACAAGGAGTCTCTATGAGCGAAACCCATATTCTCCTCGGCATCGGCGGCATCGGTGCCGCCGCGCTGGCCAGCCAGTGGCTGGCCTGGCGCCTGCGCCTGCCAGCGATCCTCTTCCTGCTGATCAGCGGCATCCTCGCCGGCCCACTGCTCGGCTGGCTGGACCCCAGCGCGCTGTTTGGAGAATTGCTGTTCCCCCTGGTTTCGCTCGCCGTGGCGCTGATCCTGTTCGAAGGCAGCCTGACCCTGCAGCTCAGCGAATGGCGGGAGATCGGCAGCGTGGTCAAGCGCCTGGTCACCATTGGCGCCCTGTCGACCTGGGCAGTGATCGCTGTCGCCACCCACTACCTGCTGGACTTCTCCTGGGACCTGGCGATTCTGTTCGGCACCCTCACCCTGGTCACCGGCCCTACCGTGATCATCCCCATGCTGCGCGTGGTCAGGCCGCGCGCATCGGTGGCCAACATCCTGCGCTGGGAAGGCATCGTCATCGATCCGATCGGCGCCTTGCTCGCCGTGGTGGTCTACAGCTTCATCGCCAGCCACAGCGGCGGCACGCCCTGGGGCGAGAGCCTGTATACGTTCGCCGAAGTGATCATCTGCGGTTCGCTGTTCGGCGTGGCCGGCGGCTGGCTGTTCGGCCTGCTGTTGCGCCATAGCTGGCTGCCGGACTACCTGGAAAACCTTGCCGCACTGGCGGCGGTACTGGGCATCTTCATTTCCGCCAACCTGCTGGTGCACGAGTCCGGCCTGCTGGCCGTGACCCTGATGGGCATGTGGCTGGCAAATATGCCGGGCGTGGATGTGAAGCACATCCTGCACTTCAAGGAGAATCTCAGCGTGCTGCTGATCTCCGGCCTGTTCATCCTGCTTGCCGCGCGCCTGGATCTGCACGCACTGCTGGCTCTGGGTCCGGCGACGCTGGTACTGCTGCTGGTGATCCAGTTCGTCGCACGCCCGCTGAACGTCGCCCTGAGCACCTTTGGTTCCAACCTGAACTGGCGTGAACGGGCCCTGCTGGCCTGGATCGCCCCACGCGGCATTGTCGCGGCTGCCGTTTCGGCGATCTTCGCCCTGCGCATGCAGGAGCACGGAGCCGAACAGGCCCAGTTGCTGGTGCCCCTGACGTTCCTGGTGATCATCGGCACCGTGGTGCTGCAAAGCGCCACCGCACGGCCGCTGGCGCGCCTGCTCAAGGTTGCCGAGCCGGCCGCGCACGGCTTCCTGATCATCGGCGCCAACCCGGTGGCACGCGCCATCGGCAAAGCCCTGCAACAGCAAGGCAGTCGCATCCTGTTGACCGACTCCACCTGGGAAAACATCAGCGCCGCACGCATGGACAACCTGCCGACCTACTTCGGCAACCCGGCCTCACAACACGCCGATGCCAACCTCGACCTGATCGGCATTGGTCAACTGCTCGCACTCTCCCCCTCCAGCGAACAGAACAGCCTGGCCTGCACCTGCTTTCGCCCGGACTTCGGCAAGAAAAAGCTGTACAGCCTGCTCAACCAGCGCGAGCAACGACTCAGCGAAAAACACCGCGCCAGTCACGAATACCGCGGCCAGCCCTTCGGCTACCCGGCGCAGACCTACGGACAACTGGCAGGGCTGCTGGCCCGTGGCGCCGAGATACGCAGCACCACCCTGAGCAGCAACTTCGACTGGAGCGACTACCAGGCCCTGCATGGCAGTCGCGCCAATCTGTTACTGGCCATCGACCCACGTGAGCGCGTGCATGTCGCCAGCGAGCCACTGGCCTTCACCCCAGGTCCGGACTGGACTTTGGTCGCCCTGATTGAAGAGGCACCGGAGTAAACGAAAGCCGGCATGAAAAAGGCGCCCTAGCGGCGCCTTTTTCATTCTGCGATTTCAGCCGGCTCCGGCAGCACCGGGATCGGCTTCTTGTCCTCGCCAATGGCAACGAAGCTGAACACGCCACTGATGGCCTTCTCGCGGCCATCGCTGTACATGCTCTCGACGTAGACATTGACCTCGACCTTGAGGCTGGTAGTGCCGACCTTGATCACCCGGCCGACCAGCTCAACGATGGAGCCTGCAGGAATCGCATGATTGAAGTCGATGCGATCGCTCGACACGGTCACCAGCGGCAAGCGACAGAACCGCGTGGCGGCAATGAACGACACCTCATCCATCCAAGCCAGCGCAGTGCCACCGAACAAGGTGTTGTGATGATTGGTAGTAGGCGGGAACACCGCCTTGGTCACGCGGGTTTCCGACAACTCGGTACGACGCTGGATCTCTTGCTCTCTGGGGGTCATGCCACGACTACCTGAATGAAATTCGGTGGCTGCCTGTGCTGCGAATGTTGTGCTTGTTCTATGCGGCGGTCATGCAGAAAAGGGAAATTGCGGGCAAGAAAAAAGCAGCCCGTGGGCTGCTTTTTTCGACAAGGAAAACTGTGCGGTTAGGCCAGTTTTTCCTTGATGCGTGCTGCCTTGCCGGACAGGTCGCGGAGGTAGTACAGCTTGGCTTTGCGCACGTCGCCGCGACGCTTGACGGCCAGGCTTTCAACCAGCGGGCTGTAGGTCTGGAAGGTACGCTCAACGCCAACACCGTTGGAGATCTTGCGAACAGTGAAAGCACTGTTCAGACCACGGTTGCGCTTGGCGATAACTACGCCTTCGAAAGCCTGCAGACGCTGACGATCGCCTTCCTTCACTTTCACCTGAACGACAATGGTGTCGCCCGGGGCAAAGGTCGGGATCTCTTTGGTCATCTGCTCAGCTTCGATCTGCTGAATGATTTTGTTAGTCATGCTGTGCTCCTAAGACAAGCCGCGGCCTGCCATCGATACGTTAACTATCGTCCCGCTGACGGATGTATTCCGCCAGCAGCTTGGTCTCTTCCCCAGAAAGCGAGCGGCTATCCAGAAGATCAGCACGGCGTTCCCAGGTCCGACCAAGGGACTGCTGTAAACGCCAACGCCGGATGTGTTCGTGGTTGCCACTAAGCAACACGTCAGGAACACGCTTTCCCGCATACACCTCCGGACGGGTGTAGTGCGGACAGTCGAGCAGGCCGTCGCTAAACGAATCCTCCTCGGCCGAATCTGCATGGCCCAATGCACCGGGTAACAAACGCGTGACCGCATCGATCAGGACCATCGCCGGTAATTCACCACCGGAGAGAACGTAGTCACCGATCGACCATTCCTCATCGACATGCTCTTCGATGAAGCGCTCGTCGATTCCCTCGTAGCGACCCGCGATGAGGATCAACGCCTCCTCGCCAGCCAGCTCACGCACTGCCAGCTGATTAAGCTGGCGGCCTTGCGGCGACAGGTAGATCACCTTCGCCTGCTCCCCGGCAGATGCCTTGGCCGCAGCCAGAGCGCCCTCCAGAGGCTTAATCTTCATCACCATGCCGGGGCCGCCGCCAAAAGGCCGGTCGTCCACTGTCTGGTGACGGTCATCGGTGAAATCGCGCAGGTAGTGGCAGTTCAACTGCAACAGATCCTGCTTCACCGCACGACTGGTAATACCGTACTGACTGATGGCGGCAAACATCTCCGGAAAGATGCTGATGACTTCAACACGCATGGCACTCGCTCGCACAAGAGACTGACAGCTTAGAAATCGGCATCCCAGTCGACCTGCATTTCGCCGGCCGCCAGATCTACTTTGAGCACACACTGCGCGGTATACGGCAGCAGGCGCTCGCGATCATCCAGACTGCCCGCACAGGGCTTGACCACCATGACATCGTTGGCACCGGTCTCCATCAGGCTGTCGATGCTGCCGAGCAATTGCCCGAGCGTATCGATGACCTTGAGACCCACCAGCTGGTACCAGTAGAACTCGTCTTCAGCCAGGTCCGGCAACTGGGCTCGGGGCACACAAATGTCGAAACCCGCGAAGGTACGTGCCACTTCGCGATCATCGAGGCCCTTGAGCTTCGCCACCAGAACCTTGCCTTGCAAGCGTCCGCTGACCAGCTCAACCTGCTTGACCTCACCATCACGCTGGAGTGTCCAGCGGCGATAATCGAGCAAGTTGTCAATCGGATCGGTGAAGGAATAAATCTTCACCTCGCCACGAATACCGTGCACCGAAGTGATCTTGCCGAGAACGATCAGGTCCTCGGCGGTCGGCATCGTGGTCATGTTACTCAGGCAGCAGCCTTGGCAGCTTCCTTGAGCAGCTGAGCAACGCGCTCAGACGGCTGAGCGCCTTGGCTCAGCCAATAGGTAGCGCGCTCCTGATCAACAGACAGCTTCACTTCCGCACCGCTAGCGACCGGATTGAAGAAACCGATACGCTCGACGAAGCGACCATCGCGCGCATTGCGGCTGTTGGTCACGGTCAGGTGGTAGAAGGGGCGCTTCTTGGAGCCGCCACGGGCAAGACGGATGGTTACCATGTGAACATCGTTCCTGTAGTCGGTGCTTGCAAAAC
>JBBNAI010000127.1:0-6404 GCA_037994305.1 Pseudomonas sp.
AGGGAGACGGCTTCGTCGACGTCGAACGGCTTGGGCAGGTACTCGAAGGCACCGCCCTGGTAGGAGGCCACGGCGCTGTCCAGGTCGGAGTGCGCGGTCATGATGATCACCGGCAGGCGCGGGTGCAGGTCGCGGATGCGCGCCAGCAGCTCGAGGCCGCTGGAGCCTGGCATGCGGATGTCGGAAATGATCACGTCGGGCTGCTGGCGGGTTAGCCGGGTCAGCACGCCATCGGCGCTGTCGAAGCTCTGGGTGGTCATGCCTTCCTGTTGCAGGGCTTTTTCCAGGACCCAGCGGATCGAGCGGTCGTCGTCGACAATCCAGACGGTTTCACTGCGGCTCATGACTAAGAAGCTCCTTGTTCCAGGGGCAGGAAGATCGAGAACACGGTATGGCCGGGGTGGCTCTCGCACTCGATCAGGCCCTGGTGCTGACTGATGATGTTCTGGGTTATGGCCAAGCCCAGGCCGGTGCCGTCGGGACGGCCACTGACCATGGGGTAGAAGATGGTTTCCTGCAGCTCGGGGGGAATACCCGGGCCGTTGTCGATGATTTCCATCTTGGCCACCAGGCGATGACGGTGGTGGCCGATGGTGAACTGGCGCAGGGTGCGGGTGCGCAGGCTGATGCGGCCCAGGCGCAGATCGCTTTGCCCAGCCAGTGCCTGCATGGCATTGCGCACGATATTGAGCACGGCCTGGATCATCTGTTCGCGGTCGATCAGCAGGTCGGGGATGCTCGGGTCGTAATCGCGCACCAGGGTGATGCTGCCCTGGCACTCGGCCTCGATCAGGCTGCTGACCCGCTCCAGCACTTCGTGGATGTTGGTCATGGCCAGCGATGGCAGTTTGTTCGAGCCGAGCATGCGGTCGACCAGGTTACGCAGGCGGTCGGCCTCCTCGATGATCACGTTGGTGTAATCCTTGAGGCTTTCTTCCGGCAACTCGCGGGCCAGCAACTGGGCGGCGCCACGGATGCCGCCGAGCGGATTCTTGATCTCGTGGGCCAGGCCGCGCACCAGCAGTTTGGTGGTTTCCTGCTTGGACAGCTGCGCCTCTTCCTTGGTGATGCGCAGCAGACGGTCACGCGGGTGCACTTCCAGCAGCAGCAGGGTCTGGCCACGGCTGAGGATCGGCGTTACCGCATAGTCCACGGTGATGGTCTGGCCGGAGAGCGAGGTGAGCATGGCTTCGCGCTTGGTGAACGGGTGCGCGTGGTCGACCGCCTGGCGCAGGGAGCTGAGCGCTTCCGGCGATTCGGTGAACAGCTCGCTGATGAACTGGCCATGGCTGCGCTGGCCGCTGACGGCCAGGAGCATTTCCGCGGCCGGGTTCATGTACTCCAGGCGCAGCTCTGCATTCAGCAGGATGGTTGCGGTGGTCAGGTTGTCGAGCAGTAAGCGGTGCAGCGCGTCATTGATCATGGCTGTTACGAGTCCCGGCAATGGGCTGGAAAATGCAAGAAGCAAACCAAAGCCCCGAAAAGACGCGTGCGCGGTGCCGCCGCTGTGATTCAGGCTGCGTTTCAGCGCAGCTGGCGGTTTTTCGAGTGAACCAAAACAGGGAGAGTATAGAAATCGGTGCAGATCAGCGCATCAATATGGTGCGCTGGCTGTGGGGTCAGATGAAGGGGATCAGCGGGATGTCTCTCGGTTCTTTCGGTTTGTCGGCGATTGGGCACTCTGGGCGTACGCCGTAATCGGCCTTTTCACAGGGATGGGCGCGGCGTTTTTCGCTCAGCGAGATGCGCTTCATATGAAAGGGTTGGCTGGGTGTGCGTTCGAGGATGCGTCCGCTGGCGTCGATGATCTCCGCCGAGAGCTGGTGGGTGCCCCGGTCGATGTTCTCCAGGGGGAACACCGGGCTGCGGCCTGGTGTGCCGACGATCTGGCCGTCCAGAAGCAGGCGGTAACTGTGCTCCGGCAGCAGACCGGGTTCGCTGGTGAGGGTGACGATCATATTGCCGGTTATCTCACGGATGGTGGCGTCCGGCTCGGGGATCAGGATGCGCAGCATCTGGTAGGCCGGCGGCTTGGGCTCTTCCATTGTCAGCGACACGGGCGGAGGTTGAATCGGGGTGCCTCCACTCATGTTGTTGGAGGGCGCCAACTCGATGCGCTCGGCGTTATTGGACTGCGGTTGATCGGTGTACACACGGTTGCCATCGGCGTCGATGTAGGTATAGACGCCAGCGTGGGCATGCAGGGGCAGCAGGCAGATAAACAGGCAGAAGAGCAGTTGGCGCATGGGGTTCCTGTTTGGGAGCTTATTGAGGTGTAGGTTTCGGGCGCGAGGGAACTGACGGAGGCGTAGGTTTCGGGCGTGCCGGACTGTTGGTGCTGATGCGCTGTACGGTGAAGGTGACGCTAGCGCTCTGCTGAATCTGCTGCTGGCCGCTGAGGACTGCCACCGCCAGGCTGTGCTCGCCACGGTCGATGTTCACCAGTTGCAGGCGCGGCACGTTGCTCGGCTGGCCGTAGGGCTGGCCGTCCAGGATCAGGCGCAGGAGATGGCCGGGCTTGAGCTTGGGCTCGAGTTTGACGCCGACGCTGAAGGTGCCGTTGTTGGCTCGTAGCGCTTCATCGCTGGGGATGTCGGTCAATTGCAGCAGGGTATAGGCGCTTTGGGCTGCTGCTGGTTCGCTTGTCTCGAGCGGGCGCGTAGGCGGCTGGGCTTCCACGGTATTGGTCGGCGGCAAGTTCACTGCTTCAGCGTTCTGGCCTTCCGGCGCCTGGTTGGTGAACACGGTGTTGCCGTTGGCGTCGGTGTATTTGTAAATCTGCGCGGTGGCCGGCAGGGCCAGGGTACAAAGCAGGCAGGCGGTAATCAGGCGCATCCGTGGGACTCCCGTGTGATCCTGGCTAAGCCTTGCATCTGCCGTCGCTACTGGCAAGGGCGTGGCTGTTGCCGCGTGTGCCGGTGCAAAAAAAAGGCCTCCCGAAGGAGGCCTCTTTCATCACGCGACGGACTTAGACGCTGTAGTACAGGTCGTATTCCAGCGGGTGTACGAAGGTGCGAACTTTGATTTCTTCTTCGGATTTCAGCTCGATGTAGGCATCGATGAAGTCGTCGGAGAAAACGCCGCCCTTGGTCAGGAACGCGCGACCTTTATCCAGTTCTTCCAGCGCTTCTTTCAGGCTGCCGCAAACTTGCGGGATGTTGGCAGCTTCTTCCGGCGGCAGGTCGTACAGGTTCTTGTCGGCAGCGTCGCCGGGGTGGATCTTGTTCTGGATACCGTCCAGACCGGCCATCAGCAGAGCTGCGAAGGCCAGGTACGGGTTGGCAGCCGGATCCGGGAAGCGCGCTTCGATGCGGCGGGCTTTCGGGCTGGATACGTACGGGATACGGATCGAGGCGGAACGGTTGCGAGCCGAGTAGGCCAGCATGACCGGCGCTTCGAAGCCCGGGACCAGACGCTTGTAGGAGCTGGTCGACGGGTTGGTGAAGCCGTTCAGGGCCTTACCGTGCTTGATGATGCCGCCGATGAAGAACAGGGCGGTGTCGGACAGGCCGGCATAGCCTTCGCCAGCGAAGGTGTTCTTGCCGTCTTTGCCGATCGACAGGTGCACGTGCATACCCGAACCGTTGTCGCCGTACAGCGGCTTCGGCATGAAGGTAGCGGTTTTGCCGTAGGCGTCAGCCACGTTGTGCACGCAGTACTTCAGGGTCTGAACTTCGTCAGCCTTGTTGACCAGGGTGTTGAACTTCACACCGATTTCGTTCTGGCCGGCAGTCGCCACTTCGTGGTGGTGAACTTCGATGACCAGGCCCATTTCTTCCATGGCATTACACATGGCAGTACGGATTTCGTGGTCGTGGTCGCACGGCGGAACCGGGAAGTAACCACCTTTGACGGCTGGACGGTGGCCCTTGTTGCCGCCTTCGATGTCGGCGTCGGTGTTCCAGGAGCCTTGTTCGGAGTAGATCTTGAACATGGAGCCGGAGATGTCGGACTTGAACTTCACTTCGTCGAAGATGAAGAACTCTGGCTCCGGGCCTACGAATACGGTGTCACCGATACCGGTGGTCTTCAGGTATTCCTCGGCGCGCTTGGCGATGGAGCGCGGGTCACGGTCGTAGCCTTGCATGGTGCTCGGCTCGATGATGTCGCACACCAGAATCAGGGTCGGCTCTTCGGTGAACGGGTCCAGAACGGCGGTGTCGTCGACCGGCAGCAGGATCATGTCGGAGGCTTCGATGCCTTTCCAGCCATGGATGGACGAGCCATCGAACATTTTGCCGATTTCGAAGAAGTCTTCGTCCAGGGCGTCACGGGCCGGCATGGTCACGTGGTGCTGCTTGCCCTTGGTGTCAGTGAAGCGCAGGTCTACCCACTTCACGTCGTGTTCTTTGATCAGTTGAATCGACTTCGACATGCTGTCCTCCAGGTGGATAAGGCTCGAATGATGAGCCCTCAATAGTTCGGTGAAGCCCGGCGGGATAGTCCACCAGAGCAACCTGCCTCACAAGGGAGCAAATTGCGTGCCAGTGCCCCGGAATGGGCGTGCGCCCCGAAACTCAGGGATTGCGCGGGCTGTGGCGAACTTTTGATCAGCGCCGTGCACTATTTTGGTTCTTTGTTTTGTCAGGATGCACCATTTTGGATCTTTTCAAACAATATTGCCGCGACTGGTCAAAGCTTGAGCAATTTCCGCTATAATCCGCGCCCCTCTTTTTCGGTCGCCGCGTACGCACGCAGTCCCATGAAACTCATCGTCAAACCCTTTGCGGAAATCACTATCAAGAGCCGGCCGGTGCGCAAGCAGTTCATCCGCCAGCTGGCGAAGAACATCCGCACGGTACTGCGCGACCTGGACCCCGAGCTGGAGGTGCAGGGCGAGTGGGACAATCTCGACCTGATCAGCCAGGTGCGCGAACCGAAGCTCCAGGCGGAGATGTTCGAGCGCCTGCGCAACACTCCGGGTGTCGCCCACTTCCTCGAAGTGCACGAATACCCCTACCTCGACTTCGACGACACCTTCGAGAAGTGCCGCGCGCACTTCGGCGCCCAGCTGGCCGGCAAGCGCTTCGCCGTGCGCTGCAAGCGCGCCGGCAATACCCACGACTTCACCTCGGTGGAGCTGGCCGGCCACGTCGGCAGCCGCCTGCGCCGTGAGTGTGGTGCCAGCGGCATCGACCTGAAGGCCCCCGAGGCCGAAGTGCGCTTCGAGGTGCGCTACGAGCGCCTGCTGATCATCCACGCCCAGCACGAAGGCCTGGGCGGCTATCCGTTGGGCTCCATCGAGCAGACTTTGGTGCTGATGTCCGGCGGTTTCGACTCCACCGTCGCCGCCTACCAGATGATGCGCCGCGGCCTGCTCAGCCACTTCTGCTTCTTCAACCTCGGCGGCCGCGCCCACGAGCTGGGCGTGATGGAAGTGGCCCACTATCTGTGGCAGAAGTACGGCAGCTCGCACCGCGTACTCTTTATCAGCGTGCCGTTCGAGGAAGTGGTCGGCGAGATCCTCGGCAAGGTCGATAACAGCCAGATGGGCGTGATCCTCAAGCGCATGATGCTGCGTGCCGCCACGCGCATCGCCGAAGACCTGCGCATCGACGCCTTGGTCACCGGCGAGGCCATCAGCCAGGTGTCCAGCCAGACCCTGCCCAACCTCTCGGTGATCGACTCGGCCACCGACATGCTGGTGCTGCGCCCGCTGATTGCCGCGCACAAGCAGGACATCATCGACACCGCCACGGCCATCGGCACCGCCGAGTTCGCCAAGAATATGCCCGAGTACTGCGGGGTGATTTCGGTCAACCCCACCACCCGGGCCAAGCCGGGGCGCATCGAACATGAAGAAACCCACTTCGACATGGCCATCCTCGAACGCGCCCTGGAGCGCGCCACGCGGATCACCGTCGACCGGGTGATCGACGAGCTGGGCCAGGACCTGCAGGTCGAGGAAGTGAGCGAGGCCTTGGCTGGGCAGATCGTCCTCGATATCCGCCATCCCGATGCCGCCGACGACCAGCCGCTCACGTTGCCCGGCATCGAGGTGCAGGCTCTGCCGTTCTATGCGCTGAACAATCGCTTCAAGGCCCTGGATGAGACCCGCCAGTACCTGCTGTATTGCGACAAGGGCGTGATGAGCCGCCTGCATGCCCACCATCTACTGAGCGAGGGGCATGCCAATGTTCGCGTCTATCGCCCGCATTAAGCGCGCGGGCCTGCTGGGCGGCAGCATCCGTCATCGCCCTCCCGACCGGCACTGGGTTCACCCGCTATTCATCCAGGCTGCGTAAACTGCGCCGCCAACGACTTCAGAATCATCAATCGAGACGACATCCGTGATCGAAAATCTCCGTAACATCGCCATCATCGCCCACGTCGACCATGGCAAAACCACCCTGGTAGACAAACTGCTGCGCCTGTCCGGCACCCTCGACCGCAAAGAGCTGGAA
>JBBNAI010000128.1:0-18497 GCA_037994305.1 Pseudomonas sp.
GCTCAAGGCCGATGGTTACCACCCGGTGATGGCGGTGGAGCTGGAGTTCTACCTGCTGGATAAACAGCGCGACGCCAACGGCCGCCCGCAACCGGCGCTGCAAATGAACGGCGTGCGCCCGCAGGCGCCGCAGGTGTATGGCGTGTACGAGCTGGAACAGCTGCAACCGTTCCTCGACGACCTCTACGCCGCCTGCGAGGTGCAGGGCCTGCCGGTGCGCACGGCGATTTCCGAGTACGCCCCGGGCCAGGTCGAACTGACCCTGGAGCACCGCTTCGATGCGCTGCAGGCCATCGACGAAGGCATCCGCTACAAGCGCCTGGTCAAGGGCGTGGCCAACAAGCACGGGCTGCAGGCCTGCTTCATGGCCAAGCCGTTCGGCGACCTGGCCGGCAGCGGCCTGCACATGCACGTCAGCCTGGCCGATGAACAGGGCAACAACCTGATGGCCAGCGAAGACCCGCAGGGCACGCCGCTGCTGCGCCATGCCATCGGCGGAATGATGGCCACGCTGCTCGACTCGCTGGCGATCTTCTGCCCCAACGCCAACTCCTTCCGCCGCTTCCAGGCCAACAGCTACGCGCCGCTGGCCAAGAGCTGGGGGGTGAACAACCGCACCGTGTCGTTCCGCGTTCCCGGCGGCCCGGCCAACAGCCGGCATGTGGAGCACCGCATCTGTGGCGCCGACGCCAACCCCTACCTGGCAGCGGCGGCGATTCTGGCTGGCATCCACAAGGGCATCCGCGAGGAGATCGACCCGGGCGCGGCCATCGTCGGCAACGGCTACGAGCAGGCCACCGAGTTCCTGCCCACCGACTGGCTCACCGCCTTGCGCGCGCTGGAGCAATCCACCTGGGCCAAGGAAGCCCTGGGCGAGGAATTCCTCAAGGTGTTCCTGGCGATCAAGTGGAACGAGTACCGCCAGTTCATGGGTGAGGTTGGTGAGCAGGATTGGCGCTGGTACCTGACCCACGCCTGAGCAGCTACTGCGCTAGGCCTGGCGTTGTTGGTGACGCACTCGAAAATGCTCATTGGCTATCCGCCAACTGCGCTTTTCGAGCACGTCCCCGCCTAGCCAGGCCTTCGCTCGTTACGCTGCTGCTCTGCTAAAGCCCCCTCGCCTCACATGCCATTGCCGAACTGCGGCTCGCTCCAGTCGATGCGCTGGGGCAGGCCGCGTAGCACCTCGGCGTACTGCAGCAGCACTTCCAATGCCCAGTCGGCGCGCTGGCGGATGCGCTGGTCGTCGGCATCGACGGCGGCGGCGTCATTCATGACCGCCTCCACCTGACGCACGATCAGTTGCTCGGGAATAAAGCAGATCCGGCAATTCTTGTAGCTGGACGCGCGCAGCTCGGACAGCGGATAAGCGCCGCCCTGCCCCGACGAAACCCCCACCAGCAGCGCCGGCTTGTGCGCCAGCTCATGGCGCCCGGCGAAGAGGAAGAAGTTCTTCAGCGCCGGGCTGGCCATGCCGTTCCATTCCGGGCTGAGCACGATCAGCGCATCGGCGCGCTTGAGTTGCTCGGCCATGGTCGGCCAGTGATCGTGGCCATCGTCCGCCGGCCACAGCGGCAAGGCACTGCGCCCCAGGTCGATCAGCTGCGTCTGCACGTCGCGTTGCTGCAGGCGCGCAGCCAGGTAGGCGGCAACCTTGGCGGTCTGGCTGTCGCTGCGGCTGGAGCCGGCGACCAGGGCGATATTCAGGCTCATCGGGCCAGCTCCTTCAGCTCATCGGTAACGGCCGGCTGGGCCTTGGGCGCACGCACCAGCGGCCAGAACAATTCGCTCTGCCAGCTCACCGGCGCCATGTCCTCGATTCCGTATTGCGCGGGGCGACGGCGGGTGATCTTGGCGCTGCCGAACAGCACGTCCCAGAAGAACAGCAGGTTGCCGTAGTTGCCCTTGTAGTTGGTTACGCCGTCGTCGGCATTCAATCCGTGGTGGGCGGAGTGAGTGGAGGGTGTGGAGATGGTGCGTTCGAGCAGCCACATCAGCGGGCGCAGGGCCGGGATGCGATACAGCTTGTCGTCCCAGGCCACGCTGCTGTGGGCGCCGAAGATCACGCACATCTTGAGGATCAGGTAGACGTAGTAGACCGGCGCCTGGCCCAGGTAGATCAGCGCCGCAGAGAACCAGATGCCGGGCATCAGCAGGTAGTAGAAGCTGTTGTTGCGGTAGACGATGCGGATGCTCATGTACGGCGCCGAGTGGTGGGCGCGGTGCAGGTTGTAGAGGAACGGCAGCTTGTGGCTGAGGCGATGCCACCAGTACTGGGTCATGTCGTCGAACAGCAGGAACAGGGCAAAGCCGGCCACGAACGGCAGGCCGGCCAGGGCACCGCGCGCCTGGGGCACCAGCTCGCCGAGCAGGCGGTCGGCGAGGAACATGATCAGCGGGAAGGTCACTGCCAGCAGCAGGCTGGAGCCGATCACCTCGATCAGCACGTCGCGACGCTGGCCGCGTGGCTGACGGAAGCAGCCGAGAACCAGTTCGAGCAGGATAAAGCCGAGGAAGATCAGGGAGACCACGGCAATGGGATTGTTGGCGATGGAGCTGGGGTTCATGGCAACCTCTGGTTGGAAAGCCCGGCCTCCCGGGTTGCCTGTATCAGATGCCAAGTCGACGACAGCCACCATGCGCGAAACGGACAACAATCTGCCCGAAGCGGCCAACCCGCCGCCGGACACCCCCCGGCCGGGTACCCAGCGTTTTCACCGCGGCCCTCTGGGCCGGGTGCTGCAGCGCTTCCTCAGCCAGCACCGGCCGCAGCAGGAATACAGCCTGGTGCACCTGGAGCAACTGTGGCTGCAAGCCGCCGAGCTCGACCCGGCAATCGGCCTGAACCTGTTCGCCCAGTTCACCCCCGGTGACTGGCACGTGCTGCTGCACCTGGCGCAGTTCAGTGCCAGCGTCGGCGAGTCGTTGCAACACTGGCAACGCTATGCGCGCCTGGCTTCGGACATGGAGCAGGTGCGCCTGCAGCGCGACGGCGACCGCCTGATCATCGAGCTGCAGATCGATGCCCCGCAGGCACTGATGCGCTTTCTGACCGAGCACTATTCGGTGATGGCCATCAGCATGCTGCGCCTGGGCGCTGGCAGTGCGATCCAACTACTGGATGCGCAGTTCCAGCACCCCCGGCCGAGCTACCACGCGCAGTACACGCCCTGGTTCGGCCGCGCGCAGTTCGACGCCCCCCACACCCGCCTCTGCCTGGATGCCCGTTGCCTGACACTGCCCATGCAGCAACACCACCCGGTGCTGGTCGAGCTGCTGTGCGAGAGCCTGGATCGCCGCCTGGCACGCCTGCAGCAGCTCAACGGCTGGGCGGCGAAAGTCGGCCAGAGCATCCGCATCGATCTCCAGCAAGGCCGCGCGCCCAGCCTGGAAACGGCCGCCAGCGCACTGCACCAGAGCCCGCGTACCTTGCGTCGGCGCCTGCAGGAGCAGGGGCTGGGGTTTCGCGAAGTACTCGACGCGGTACGCGCCGAGCTGGAACAGAGCCTTGAACTGCAAGGCCTGAATCGCAGCCAGATCGCCACGCAGCTCGGTTATGCCGACAGCGCCGCCTACCTGCACGCCCGCAAGCGCTGGCAACCGAGCGAAGGCTGACGCCTCACGGCTGGTTCTTGCCGGCAACCTTGTAGTAACGCCCGGCGACGCTGATATTGGCGCCGCCGTAGTCCTGGCAGCCGTCGGCGAAGACCTCCAGCACACGCAGGCGCAAGCCGTCGCGCAGCAGATCCACCGCACAGCCCTGGCCCAGGTCGGCGCTGTGCAGGCTGAAGTAGGCGCCGCTGCCCTTCAGCTCGCCAGCCAGCTCACCAATCGCCGCCGGCCCCCACTCCTCCAGCGTGCCCCGCCCGGCGCGGATCGGTGACAACTCGGCGCGATAGTTGCCGTCTGCCACCCGCGTGATTTCCAGGGAGCTCCAGGCGGCCTGCCCGGCGTAGCGCAGGTACTGCCCCTCGGGCGTGGCGGACAGCGTCTGCACGTCCACGGCCCCCACCTTGGCCAGGTTGTGGCGGGTCGCCGGGCCATCCAGGTCGGCCTCCAGGGCCACCTCCAGCCAGGCGCGCGCCATGCCGGGCTTGCCGGCCTTGAGATTGGCCAACATCAGGTTATTCAGCGCCAGTTCGCGCTGCGGGGTGTCATCGGCAATTTCGGCGCCGCGCAACTGCCGCTCGAAGGCGTCGATCGCCACCGCGTACTGCCCGGCCTGGTAGGCGGCGGACCCTGCCTGATTGCACAGGCTGACGCTGCTGCACCCCTGCTCCGCCCCAGTGCACAGGGCGCTGAAAGGGAGCAGGACCAGCAGGCGGTAACGAAACGTTTTGAACATGGCGATGGCATCCGTGCAGGAAAAACGTGCAGTTTAGTGGGCTGGGCGCGTCATAGCCGTGCGGCCACGAAACTTGCATGCCCAACCCGGCTGGCTCAGCGAAGATTGATCGCAGCACCTATAAGAATAAGCAGACCGCAGGACTGCAGATGCCAGCACCGACCTATTTGCCTATGAGAAACCCATGGAACTCGGAACCAACAAGCTCTCGATGACCGTACTGATGACCCCGGATATGGCCAATTTTTCCGGCAATGTCCACGGCGGCACCCTGCTCAAGTACCTCGATGAAGTCGCCTATGCCTGCGCCGCCCGCTATGCCGGCAGCTACGTGGTGACCCTGTCGGTGGACCAGGTGATCTTCCGCGAGCCGATCCACGTCGGCGAACTGGTGACCTTCCTCGCTTCGGTCAACTACACCGGCCGCACCTCGATGGAGATCGGCATCAAGGTGGTCACCGAGAACATCCGCGAACGCTCGGTGCGCCACACCAACAGCTGCTTCTTCACCATGGTCGCGGTGGATGATCGCGGCCAGTCGCTGGTCGTGCCGCCGCTGCAACCGAAGGACGAAGACGAGCAACGCCGCTTCACCCACGCCAAGCAGCGCCGGGCAATCCGCGAGGAACTGGAGACGCGCTACAAGTCGCTGGTTAGCTGAGCCGCCGCCGCGCTCCCGGCTGAGAGGCCGGGGCCGCGGAAACCCCAGGGGTCTGAATTCAGACCTCGCCTTGGAATGCTGCGTCGTTATCCACCCTGCGCGAGCTGCAAGCCCCGCAGGGTGGATACGCTCTGCTGAGGCAGCACCCGCATCCTTCCCCCTTTTTACTCGTCACCCCCACGCAAGCGGGCCGACGACACGGGCGAAGACTCGACTCCTTCAGTGCTGGTGCTCGCTGGTCGCCGCCGGCGCATCCTTCTGCACCACCACGTCCACCTGCAGGTCTCCCGCCTTCTCGAAGTGCAGGGTCAGCGGGAAGCGCGTGCCGTCTTCCAGCGGCTGCTTCAGGCCAAACAACATGAGGTGCGTACCGCCCGGCTCCAACAGCGCTTCGCCACCCGCCGGAATGGCCAGGCCACCCTCGACCGGGCGCATCTTCATCAGGCCATCCTGATGCACATGTTCATGCACCTCGGCCTTGTCCGCTGCCGGCGTATCGGCGCCGAGCAGGCGGTCCGCCGTCTCGCCGCGGTTATGCACCACCAGGTAGGCCGCGCCAGTGGGCACACCGGGCGGCATCGCGCGGGCCCAGGGGTGATCGATATGCAGCGAGCCGACCTGATATTCATGGGCCTGGGCCGTGGCGGACAGGGCCAGCAAGGCGGTGCAGGCAAGCAGTATCTGACGCATGGATCACTCTCCGTTCAGGTTGAAAAATTGGTACTCAGTCCAGCACCGGCTGGGCCACACGCAGGCGCGCCAGCAGCCAGTCCAACGCCCAGACCAGCAGCAGCGAGGCGCCGACCAGGGGAAACAGCGCTCCCAGCACCAGCATGATCGCCACCCCGCCTTTCCACAGCGGCAGGTCATGACGCAGCGGCGGCACGCCCAGGCTGCCTTGCGGACGGCGCTTCCACCAGATCACCAGGCCGCTGACCGAGCTGAGCAGGATCAGCAGGCACACGCCGAGCATCAGCAACTGGTTGGCCAGGCCGAACATCTTGCCCTCATGCAGCATCACGCCGGACTCCACCGCGCGCGCCACCACACCGTAATCGGCCCAGCGGATATCGGCGAGCACTGCCGCACTGTACTGATCCAGGTGCAGGGTGGCGTCGTTGCGCGGGTCATCGGCAAAGATCGCCACGGTGTACACACCATCCGCCGTGCTCGGCAAGGTCACGCTGTAGCCGGGCACCACGCCACGCACCCGGGCCATGTCGACCACCTGCTGCAGGCTGACACGCTCGGCCACCGCGACGGGCGCCGCGGCCACATGCCCCTGGTGCGCGGCATGTGCGGAAACCGGCAGCGGCGTGTTCTCCACCGCCCAGGCCACGGTCTGCGTGGCCGCACTGTTGAGGCTGCGCGCCTGCTGGTCGGACGTCGGCACCGCGCCCCACATGGCAGCGGGGAAGTGGTTCCAGGCCCCGGCGAATTTCTCGCCCCAGAAGCCGGTCCAGGTCATCCCGGTGAGCAGCATGAACAGCAGCAGGGCCGAACCCCAGAACCCGGTCACCGCATGCAGGTCGCGCCAGAGCAGACGGCCACGGGCACTCAGACGTGGCCACAGAACGCCGGCACCGCCTTGCCCGCGCGGCCACCAGAGGTACAAGCCGGACACCACCAACACCACGCCCCAGCCGGCGGCCAGCTCCATCAGGCGATCACCGAGGGTGCCGATCATCAATTCGCCATGCAGCGCACGGGCGATGGCCTGCAGGTTGCGCTCGGCATCCTGGCTGCCCAGCACCTGGCCGCTGTAGGGGTCGACAAACAGATTGAGCGTGCGCCCATCCTGGCTGGCGACGAACTGTGCGCTGCGGTGCGCATCCACCGGCGGCAGGTACTGGCTCACCTGGGCCTGGGGATAGGCCTGCTGCAGATGCTGCAATTGCGCATCGGCCGACAGCGGCGTGCCCCGTGCCTCGACCTGCAGCAGATGCGGGTACATCAGCGGGTCCAGCTGGGGTTTGAACAGGTAGATGATCCCGGTCAGCGACAGCAGGATCATGAACGGAATGACGAACAGGCCGGCATAGAAGTGCCAGCGCCAGGCCAGGTTGTAGAAGGAAACCTTGCGGGTCATGGATGCCCCTTGTGTTGAACGATCTGGCACCCGTGGCAGCTGTCGCGCACAACGGGCAGAAGGCCGCAGCGCACGCGCAGCGGCAGACTCGTCAACTCAAGGACAGCGGTGGTGCACGCGGATGGGCGGAAGGGAACGGGCTGGCCAGTTGCAGCCTGTGAACCGCTAGAGCCAGCTGCGGCGCCCCGGCGAAGGGCAGCAAGGCCGTGCTCGCCACCGAGGCCGGCGACAGCGCCGGAGAGCCCAGCAACAGGGTGCAGTAACCGCACTTGGCCCAGGACAGGTCGTGTTGCAGCGGCAACTGGTGAGACTGCGCATCCTGTTCGCTGCTGCAACTCAGCTCGCTCAACCAGATGGGCAAGCCGGCCTGGTCGACCTGCGTATTCGCCGCCAGCCCCTGCGACAGCAACGGCATGACGAGCAGCAGCCACATGGCCAGCAGGCCAAGTCGTGCGCCGAGTTGCGAGTGTCTGCTGTGGGTCAAAAAGCGGCCCCGGCTGAGGGTGAAAAGGCTGCGCATGCTAAACCAGCGGCATGGCGGGCAGAAGCATAGCCGCTGCTGCCAATCGCCGCAGGCGGGTTTCAGCCGGCGTCCGTAAGGTGCCAGGTCAGACAGCGCAGCTGTCGATCATCCGGAAGCGGCCCCTGATAGCAAATGCTGTGTTCGGCACTGTCCCAGTAGGGCGGGTCGCCGGCCTGGTAAGGGTTGTCGGCCTCAGTCAATGCTCCAAGACTTCGTGTGCTCGGCTGAAAATCTGCCGGCAGTCCACGCAGCAGATTGAACAAGCGCAGCCTGGCATCCAGGTCATGCAGGCGCGCCACGTACTTCCGGTAGTCAGGCACGGCTACATCCCCCAGCACCGTACCCACCGGATTACGCCAGCGCCGCGCCACTCGGGCGGCCATTGGTTGTTCGAGCGCCTGGCGAAATGTCGCAGCGTTTAGCTCACTTTCCGTTACCAATTGGCGAAACACCGGCATCTGGCTGTTAACCGACATCTGCGGCCTGTACAGCACACGCATGGCCAGCTTGCCGCCCAGTTTCCCGCTAACCGCGGGCTCATCTGTCAGCTTCAGCAGCCCGATGGATATCAGCGAAAACTCACGCAAAACAGGCAAGCGCATGGAGCGCTCTTGTGCGCTCAACAGGGGCTGAGCCTCTGGCTGCGGCAACAAGCCGATCTGGTGCAAACCACTGATCGTCTGCAGGTCATCGGCCAGCATCTGCGTCAGGAGCATCTTCAGTACCAGGCTATCTGCCGCGGCTAACCAGCCTCGCAACTGGCGCAGGTCCTGCTGTAACAACTCCAGTGCCTCGCCCCCCTGGCCAGTGTGCGCCAAGGTAAACGCCTGCAATCCCAGAAGAAGGTTGCCACGCTGTAGCGCCGAGAGCGGTCGGGTCACGTCCGGCCAATCAACCTGGCCAAACGAGCGGTAGTCCTGCAGTTGCAACAATTGACGATACCGCCGCAACAGCTCGGCATGTTGCGTCAACAGCGCCGTCTTGATTTCTCCACGCTGCAGGCGTTGCAGACAGTCCTTTTCGTTCAGGCTGCACAGCTCATCCCGCTCTGGCAGGGGCAGGCTGGTACTCGCCAGTGCAGGCGGCGGCGTACGGTCCGCAGAGGCCAAGGCCAGCAACCGCTCACGACCCACAACCTGCGGATCACTCCCGGCCGGCGCATCCAGACCTTGCAACTGGTAATAGGCCAAGCTCTCAGCCTTGGGGGCCGCCACTTCATCCAGCCATGCCTGGGCCTGTGGGTCGAGGGGTTCATCGCACAACCACAGCCCGGCTGTGACGCTCAGCAAGGCGAAGCTGCCAAGCGCGATACGACTCCATTTATTCATCTGCGATTTCCTTATCGCTGTGCTTACACAGCATGGGGGTTATACCCGGCTGGCCTCGAACTTCACCCGCGGGTGAGCGATGCGGTCTTGGGCGCGGATCAGTTGCAGCTCGTAGCTGGCGCAGGCCTGGGTTTCCAGGAGCACCTCGTGCACGGCGGCGGCGGTGAATTCGAATGCATCGCGCAGGGTGTCGCCGAGCAGCAGGCGTGCGAGAAACAGCCCGGACGTCATGTCGCCCACGCCCACCGGCTGGCGCGGGAAGGCCAGCAGCGGGCGGCGCAGGTGCCAGCTCTCGCTGGCGGTGACCAGCAGCATCTCGAAACAGTCGCTGGGCTTGCCGGGATACTCCAGGTGCTTCACCAGCACGGCCTTGGGCCCGCGAGCCAGCAGGGCGCGGGCCATGCCCAGGCAGTCCTGCAGGGACTCGGGGCTGCGCCCGGCGAAGCTGTCCAACTCGAGCTGGTTGGGGCACAGGTAGTCGGCCACGGCGGCGGCTTCTTCGAGGAGGAAGGTGCTGACCTCGGGCGCGACGATGCAGCCTTTCTCCGCATGCCCCATCACCGGGTCGCACAGGTAGATCATCCGTGGATTGGCCTGACGGATGCGCGCCACGGCCGCCAGCACCAGGCGACCCTGCTCGGCGCTGCCGAGGTAGCCGGAGAGCACCGCATCGCAATTGCCCAGCTCACCGATGCCGTCGATGCCACCCACCAGCGCGGGAATCTGCTGCGCCGCCAGCACTTCGCCCGCCCACTGCCCGTACTGGGTGTGGTTGGAGAACTGCACCGTGTGCAGCGGCCAGACATTCACCCCGAGGCGCTGCACGGGGAATACCGTGGCGCTGTTGCCGGCATGGCCGAACACCACGTGGGACTGGATGCTGAGCAGGTGAGGGGTTCGCTTCATCGGGTAACTCCTGGACGAACAGGTCGCGCGGCGCGCCAGTTTACAGGCGCACGCACCGCCCGCCTTCGCGGGGTGGTAACGGACCTTGGAAACACAGGCGTTGCTGGCGATCAAGATACGGCCGCTGCCCCATCTGATAAGGATTGCCGAGACCACCAACCTGAGCCAACTGCGCCAGGCGCGCTTCGCTCACCGTCTCCTGGCCCAGGCGCAGACTGAGCGCGACCAGCTTGATCTTGCTGTCGAGGTCCTGCACCTGGCCCACCTGTTCGATGAAGGTAGGCCCGGAGATTTCCAGCAGCACATTGCCGATACGATTGCGCAGGCCGGTATTCGGTACTTGGCTCTCCGGCTGCTGGGTCACGGCTCTGCGGAATGCCGCGGGGGTCAGCAGCGACAGGGCCACTGCACGCTGGTACAGCGGCTGGCTGGCGTTGATGGTCATCTGCGGCTTGTAGTCGAAGAACAGCGAGGTCTCTTCCAGCATCGTCGAAACATCTTCCTCGCGCAGGTGACGTAGGACGGCGCTGCCGGTGGCGAACTCGCGCTTCAGCGGCAGGCGCAACGAGCGCTCGCCTTCGCTCAGTAGCGCTGGCGCAGTGGCCGCTGGCAGCAAGCCGGCGCGGTGCAGGCGCACCAGCCATTCAAGGTTTTGGTTGAGCATTTCCACCAGGGCCATTTTCAGCACCAGCTGATCGGCCTGCGCCAATTGCAGGCGCACGCCGGCCTGGTCCTCCTGGAGCAAGGCCAGCGCCGCCTGGCCTTCACCGGCCTGAGCCAGTTGCAGCACCTGCAGGGTCAGTAATTGCTGCGCGCGCATCAGGTAGTTCACGGGCGGCAGGGGCTCGGCCAGGCCGGGCGCAGTCAGCGTGCGGTAATCCCGCAGGTGCAGGAAATAGCGGTAGCGACCGAGCAGCGCGGCATGTTCAGCGAGCAGCGTGGGCAATTCGGACCGGCGCGCCAGCAGGCTGTCGAAACAGGTCGCCGCGGTGATCGAGCAGAAGGCCGCGCCTTCGGGCAGGTCCAATGTCGGGCCCTTGTCCGGGTTGAAGTCGGTGGCGGTCGGGCCCTGGACGGCCAGCCAGGCCTGATAGGCCTGCAGGCGACTTTTCCCCACCGCCGCCGGCGAGGTACGCGGTGCGGCATCCAGACCGGCGAGGAACAGGTAGGCGGCACTCGTGGCATTGCCTGCCGGTATCTGGCTCAGCCAGGCCTGCACCTTGGGGGTCGGTGCCTCGTCACGCAGCCAGAGATACAGCGCGAGTGCGCCAAGTGCCACCACCAGCAGCAGGACCAGCGGTTTGATCAGGCGCATGGGCCAGACATCCTGCGACCACACGAACAACAGCACAGGCGAGGCATGGGCAATCCTTTTGCGTGGTATCCAGGGGACGATGAAGCGGACGCTAGCCAAGATCGCTGATGACTACAAGAGCCTGCTGAGAAGCGGGGGCGGGATCGGGTAAGCTGATGGCGCTGCCTGCGGAGTCCCCATGCTGAGCCTTGCCGATCTGTCCCTGCTGTTGCTGTTCATCCTCGCCGTTGCCTGGCTGTGGCGCGGCCACGGCATTCGTGAGCGTGCCCTGGAGGTGGTCAAGCGCCACTGCGCCAAACTGGATATCGAATTGCTCGACGGTAATGTCGCCCTGCGCCGCCTCGGCGTACTGCGCGATGCACGCGGCCAGCGGCGGCTGGCGCGTATCTATGGTTTCGAGTTCACCGTAACCGGCGAGCAGCGCCTGTCCGGCAGCATCAGCATGTTTGGCCAGCAGCCCGGCCCCATCGAACTGGACGCCTACCCCATCGCCACCCCGGACGAGCCGCCGGTGGCCACCCAGGTGCAGCAACCGGCCGGCAAGGTGATCCAGTTGCAGGACTGGAAGCGCCGCCACGACAAGCTGGACCTGTAAGCACGATTACAGCTGGGCGAGAACCTGCCGCCATTCGGCGCTACAACCGTAGGTCATCGGCCGGCGCAACATCCGGCATTTGAAACGATGCCAGCGCCCGCGTTGCTGGTTGCGCCGGCAGGCTTCGCTCAGCCATTGCGGGTCGAAACCGTCCCACACCCCGGCCACGCTCCAGTGGTTGAGCCACACCACCGGCGCCACCTCGTAGAGATAGATCGACTCCAGCTCGGCCCGGGTCAGGCCGCTGGTGCGCAGCTGGTCGGCGATGTGGCGCAGGCCGAAGCCATCCAGCTGGGTGTCCAGCCACAGCTCGGAGAGCAGCAGCCAGACGTCCTCGCGGCTGAGCGCCCTGTCAGTCACGCAGGAAGGCCAGCACCTGGGCGGCGCTGCGCTGGGGGTGTTCCTGCATGAAGCAGTGCCCGCCTTCGACTTCCAGCGCCTGTACCTGCGCATTGAGACCAGCCAGGCGCGCGGCCGACTGGCCGACGAAGGGGTAGGTCTTGTTGCCATGAATCAACAGGGTCGGCGTGCTCACCTTGCCCAGCGACGGCCACAGGCGCTTGGGGAAGCTGCTGAAGATGTCCACCTCGCGGCTGGGCCGGCACTTCAGCTCGACGCCGCCGTCGGCGGCATCCTTCATCGCATGGTCGATATAGGCCTGCAGCGCCGCATCATCCCAACCGCGGAAAATCCCGCGGCCCTGCAACAGGGAGAACGCCGTGGCGCGATCCGGCCAGTGGGTACGCCGCCCCGCCGATTTCTTCGCCATGACGTTGCGCCGGTGCAGGCCGAGCAGTTCCGACAGCGCCATCACGCCGATCATCGGCCGGCTGAACAGCACCGGGTCGAGCAGCACAGCGCGGCGGAACAGCTGTGGATGGCGGGCCAGGATCAGACTGGTGAGCACCCCGCCGAAGCTGTGGCCGAGGGCGTAGCGCGGCACGTCGCCGAATATCCC
Organism: Pseudomonas sp.; assembly: GCA_037994305.1. GTDB lineage: Bacteria > Pseudomonadota > Gammaproteobacteria > Pseudomonadales > Pseudomonadaceae > Aquipseudomonas. The sequence continues at coordinate 12,721 of JBBNAI010000128.1, forward strand.
GCGCCCGGCCTCGAACGCTTCAACCGCCAGCTCGGCACTGCGGTTCCAGCCATGGAAGCGGCCGCCGTGTTCGGTGTCGCCATGCCCCTGCGCATCGCACAGCCACAGGTCGAAGTGCTCGGCCAGGCTCGCCAGCATCGGCTCGTAGGTGCGCCCGCAGAAGCCGTTGCCGTGGAGAAAATGCAGCAGCGGCTTGCCCGATGGCGGCGTGTGCCAGCCGCTCAGGGTGAAGCCGGCGGAAGTCGGATGGGACCAGGGAATCAGGTGCATGGGAAACGCCGCAGAGAATGTCCGCGGCTAGTGTAACGACGCACCCGGGCCACGTCAGGCCGGTAAAGCCGCCGAATGTTCGGCGATAAATTCCTCGAGTAGCAGGTTCAGCCGCTCGGGCTGGTCCAGCGGCGTGGCATGGCCGGAGTCCTCGACCACCTCCAGGTGGGCGTTGCGCAGTTGCGCCACATAGGCCTCCTTGACCGCCACCGGGGTGTAGTCGCGATCGCCACACACCACCAGCAACGGCGTTTCGACCTGCGCCACCGCCGGCAGGGTCGACCAGCCGGGAATCGCGCGCATGGCGTGCATATAAGAGACGGGGTCATTGCCGGCAATGCGCTGCGCCACCAGCTCACGCAGTGCCTGTTGCTCGGGCTTGGGGAAGAGTTTGCCGGCCAGCATCCGCGCCAAGCCGGGCAGGCCGAACAGGCGTACCAGCCCCAGGCGCAGCCAGACCTGGCTGCGCACCTTCCAGGAGTCGACGACGAAGCTGGGCGCGCTATTAATCACCACCGCCGCACGCACCAGCTGCGGCTGTTCGGTCAGCAACTGGAAGGTGAGCATGCCGCCCATGGAGATCCCCACCAGGATGCACGGGTCGATGGCCATGGCGTGGATGAAGTCCGCCACATCGCCGGCCAACTCACTCATGTTCACCGGCGCACGCAGCGGTTCGCTCTCACCGTGGCCGCGTACGTCCAGGGCCAGCACCCGGCAACAGCGCGCCAGGTGCTCGATCTGCGGTTGCCAGTCGAGCAACGACGAACCCAGTCCGTGCAACAGCAACACCGGATAGCCGCGGCCTTTATCGATATAAGCAAAGCGCCCCCCGGGCAAGTCCAGATAATCCATTGTTAGTGCATCCCTTAATTAATCGAAGACAATAAAAGTCCATATCCGGATAATTCGGATACTCATAAAAGTTGTTCTATTGGATAACGCCCCGAAACTAACCCAGCGGCCGTGACGGTAATTTGCCTTGCCCCGCTAAACCCCCTGGAACTAGAATCGACACGCGCCGTTTCGAGAACCGTTCATGTACAGCATCGCCAGTCCCACCCAGGCACGCAGCAAGAAAGCGCTGGAACGTTTCCTCAACGTTGCCGCCGATCTGCTGGCGAGCAACCAGTTCGAAGAAACCGGCATTTCGCAGATCGCCCAACTCGCCGAATCCTCGGTCGGCACCTTCTACCGCCTGCTCGGCGACAAGGACGTGCTGCTCTATACCGTGCATGAGCGCTTCGTCGATGAAGGCCGCGCCGCCGTCGATAAACTGGTCTCCGAACTCGCCAGCAGTGACCTGCCGCTGGCCGCGCAGATCGAGGGCTTCATCCAGGGTGTGATCCTGTTGTTCCGTGGCAGCGAAGGCCTGCTCCGCGCCCTGGTTCGCCGCAGCTCGGTCGACCTGCAATTCCGCCAGCGCTTCCACCAGCTCAACGCCTACATCGGTCAGGCCTTCTGCCGGATCGCCCTGGCCCGCAAGCAGGAACTGGGGCACCCGCATCCGGACCAGGCCGCCGACCTCGGCGCCCATCTGCTGCTCGCCGGAATGAACTACTTCACCATGGTCGGCAGCATGGGTGTAACACCGCCGGAAGTTGTGCCGGGGGAACTTTCCCGGCTTATTTGCAGTTACCTTCAAGTTCCCCACGCCTAATCCTTTCGTATTAACCCAGGTAATTAACGACGGCTGTCTCGGCGTAATTGCGCCGGGGTGAAGTCGTTGGGTTTCAATGCCACATTGAATTGATCGGCCGGTTCTTCATTGGACAATATGCCAATTACATAACGGCCGCCGATAAGGTCATATACGGCATCGCCCTTGGTCCACAGCAGCGGCTGGTCATACATGTTCAACGTGTAGGACTCGCCCAGGCGCCAGAGGTTGTCGCGGTTGTCGTAATGGTCGACCACCAGGATCTGGTAGCTGTCTTCGTCGAAGTACATGTCGCGACGTTTGTACTGGTGGCGCTGGCCTGCCTTCAGCGTGGCTTGCACGTGCCACACGCGGTGCAACTCGTAGCGCAGCAGGTCCGGATTGACGTGGCCGGGTTTGACGATGTCGCTGTACTTGTTGGTCTTGGACGCGAAGCGGTAGCTGTTGTAGGGCACGTACAACTCTTCCTTGCCCACCAGCTTCCAGTCGTACTTGTCCGGTGCACCCGAGAACATGTCGAAGTTGTCGGTGGTGCGCATGCCTTCGGAGGCGGTGCCGGGCGAGTCGTAGGCCACGTTCGGCGTACGCCGCACACGGCGTTGGCCGGCGGCGTAGAGCCAGGCCAGACGCGGTTCCTTGACCTGGTTGACGGTCTCGTGGACCAGCAGCTCGGTGCCCGCCAGGCGCGCGGGCGCCAGCACCGATTGGCGGAAGTAGAACAGCACGTTGCCGTTGTCCTTGGCGTGGTTGCCGGCGTCCTGGTTGAACAGGAACAGGTCCTCGATCTGGGTCATGAAGTAGTCGCCGCTGGCATGCGGCACGGCCTGGGCGTAGTAGCGTTTGACGCTGTCACCGCGATAACGCACCAGGTGGTTCCACAGTACCTCCAGGCCCGACTGCGGGATCGGGAACGGCGTGGCCGTGTGGAAATCGGCGATGCCGTTGCCCTGCTCGATCAGCTTGGCCGTGGTGGCGTTGCCCTTGATCGCCTCGTAGACCTTGGCCGGGTAGGACGCCGAGCGATGACTCGGATAGACCTGCAGCTTCCAGCTCTCGGGGTAGCGTTCGAGCATGGCCCGCTGGCCGGGGCTGAGGTTCTTGCTGTATTGCGCAGCGTTGGCGCGGGTGATGCTGAACAGCGGCTGCTCGGACGCGTAGGGGTCCTGGTAGCCGCGAGTCGGGTCGAAGGCGTCGCTTTTCTGCGCCAGGCCACCGTCCCAGGCCGGAATGGTACCGGCAGCGTTGCCGGCTTTCTCCGCACCCAGCGGGGTGAGGTCGCGACCCAGGCGCGCGGCCTGGCTGGCGTCGACCTGGGCCTGCACCAGCGGCGCGATCAGCAGGCTGCTGAGCAGCAGGCCGGCATGTACGAATCCTGATTTGAGCATGACGTTCATTCCCTTCTCAAAAACTGTATTTGACGTTGAAGCTGAGGTAGTCGCGGTCGGTGCGCTTGTTCGACACGCCGCCACCGCTGTAGCCGACGTACTTGGCACCGACCGTAAAGGACTCCTTGTAGATGGCGTCCAGCCCCAGGGAGTAGCTCTGTGCTTCTTCATCCAGGCCGTTGGTGAGCTGCGGCGCGACCCCGTTGATGCTGTATTGGTAGCTGACGCTGGGCACCAGGTTCACCAGGTTGAGCACGTTGCTGTAGGTCAGGCTCATGCTGGTCTGCACGCCATAGGCGGTGCTGGTGGCTTCGTAGTAGTCGATATCCGACTCCAGGCCCTGCACCCGGCTGGCGACCAGCTCGGAGAACCAGGTGGCGGAACCCGCGCCGAGGAAGCCGGTGAAGTTGTAGATGGTCGCCAGAGAGGCCTGGTACATGTCCTTCTCGCGGTAGCCATCGAGATGACTGCCCACCGGCAGACCATCGGGATTGAGCAAGGCATCCGGCAGGTATTCGTTGAGGCCGAGGGCAATCGGCGAGTCCGGGCGATAGCTCAGCTCACCGGCCAGGGACAGGCCATTGAAGATGCTGTCACCGCCGATCGAGGTGTTGAAGCTGATGCCGAGCAGGTCGCGCTTCTCCAGGTACTCGGCGTAGTAGCGCGAGCTGCTGGCATCGGGCAACGCACCGACGGCGGGCAGCACCAAAGGCTGGCCAACGGTCATGCCGAGCATCGGCACCTGCATGCTGTAGCGCAGGTAGTAGAAGCCCAGTTCGGTGTCGTTCAGCTCCGGCACGAACCAGCGCAGGGCCAGGCCGTACTGCGCCGAGTCATCGCCATCGATGTCCTGGCTACGGGTCATGAAGGTGGTCGGCAGGTAGCCGCGCAGCAGGTCGTTGACGAAGCCGGGCGCCAGGCTATCGGCATAGGCCTGCGCCGCTTCCGGGCTGTCGAAGGCCATCTCGTCGCCGACCAGGCCGGTGGCCTGTTCCTGCAGGGGTGAAACGGAGAGGTAGTCGCAACCTTCGCCGATCGGATCGAGGGTTGAATAATAGGTGCCGCACGGGTCGATCTTCGAGGCTTCCCAGGCTTTGCCGGGCTGCCAGTAACCTTCTACCGAGAGGTTGTCGCGCAGCTCGTAGGAGCCGTAGATCATGAAGGTCGGCATGTAGGCCTCCTTCACTTCCGAACCGGGTGCGCGCAGGGCGTTGATGTCCACCGGGTTGGTTGCGCCGATGCCGTTCTGATAGAACAGCGACTCGCCCCAGTTGATCACCTGGCGGCCGAGGCGGGCGTTAAGGTCGCGCTCGTTGACTGTCCAGCTGCCATACACGAAGGCATCCAGCAGATCAGCGCTGGAGCCGGCTTCGTCAAGGCCGTCGTCGCTGATCTGCCGATGGCTGCGCTCATCGTCTTCCAGCTCGAAGTCGTTGAAGGCGCGACCACGGACGAACAGGCCGAAGCGATCCTGGTAGCGCAGATCCATCTCCGAAACGACTTTGGCCACCTCGGAAAACAGTTCACCCTTGCGGAAGTTGAGGTTACCGTCGTCGGAGTTGATCAACCCGGCGTTGCTGCCGCTACCGCCGTTGGCGCGGGCGATCAGCTTGTCGTCCTGGCCTTCCATGCGGTAACTGACGCCATAGGACAGGGTGGTATCCAGTGAGGTGGTCCAGTCTCCCGAGCGGACCTGAAACGCCTGTGCTGCTCCCATTGGCAGGGTACCGAGCAGTGCCAGGCCGGCTAGCGCCAAGCCTCTTCCTTGTTGGGTCACGATGACCTCCAGCTGTTGTTTTTATCGGAATCGGAACATCGGTTCCGAAACAATTTAGCTGGAGTTCGAATGGCTGGCAAGTCGTGCACCTGGAATTTTTCTCCGGGTCATCCCTGGCGCTTTATCGCCGTGCGGCCAGCCTGAATCAGGCGATTTTTTTTTGCACGCAAAGCGCAGGCTCTAGCGCGCGCTATTCGCCCACAAGCAACGAAGTAAATCGCCACACCCCGCGCCATCCGTGACATTGCAGCACTTGACGGAATCGGAATTCCTGTTTCTATTTGTGCCGTTGTACCCACAATAACAACGGAGATCCCGCCATGCGCCTTTTCCCTTCCCTGCTTGGCTGCCTGCTGCTTTGCACGGCCTTGCTGCACACCACAGCCCAGGCCGACTCACGCTGCACCGACCGCGCCAAGACCCTGCTGAGACCCGCCGAAGTCAGTTGCAGTTATCGAACCACCTGGATCGATTCCGGCATCGTCGGCGCCCGCCAGGTGATCTACCAGACGCCAGTGGGCACGCCGCCGGCTGGCGGCTGGCCGGTGGTGCTGATCTACCAGGGTTCGTTCTTCGCCCTCGACGACTTCACCTACACCAGCAACCTGCCCTTCGGCGGTTACTACGAAGGCAAGGTGATCCAGACCCTGCTCAACAACGGCTATGCAGTAATCGCCCCGAGCGC
>JBBNAI010000129.1:0-8942 GCA_037994305.1 Pseudomonas sp.
TGTCCAACACCCTCAGCTACCTGTGGGACAGCTGGTACCGCACTTCGCGGCGGGTGATGCAGCGCGCCTTCTCCTACGAGTCGCGCAAGCAGGTCACCGAGGAAGCGCCGGAGCTGAAGATGGGCGACGCGATTGTGGCGCCGACGCCGTTCGAGGCGCAGCCGCAGTACGCACCGATGAAGGGCCTGCCGCTTGTCGCGCAGTTCCGCTACCCGCTGTGGGACGCCAAGCCGATCCAGCCGCCCAAGGGCGTCGAGCTGGCCGGTTCGTCCAGCTCCTTTGTCAGCGTCAATCCGGGCAATGTGTATATCCCGTTGGGCAAGCTCACGCCGGGGCTGTATCTGGTCGAGGCGCTGGTCGGCAAGTTCCGCGCGACCACAGTAGTGTTCGTCTCCAACACGGTGGCGGTGAGCAAGATCGCCGGCAACGAGCTGCTGGTGTGGACCGCGCACAAGCGTGACGGCGCCGCGGTGGCCGGGGCCAAGGTGCTGTGGAGCGACGGCCTGGGCGTGATGAGCAGCGGCAGCACCGATGACCAGGGCCTGCTGCGCCTCAAGCACGCCAGCCCGGAGCGTTCCTACCTGCTCGGCGAGGACAGCGAAGGCGGGGTGTTCGTCTCCGAGAACTTCTATTACGACAGCGAAATCTACGACACCAAGCTGTACGCCTTCACCGACCGGCCGCTGTATCGCCCCGGCGACTGGGTGGAAGTGAAGATAGTCGGCCGCGAGTTCAAGAACGCCCGCGACTCGGTGGCCGCTCAGGCCGCGCCGCTCAAGCTCAGCGTGCTGGATGCCACCGGCACCGTGCTGCAGAACCTCGACCTGACGCTCGACAGCAAGGCCGGCACCCAGGGCCGCTTCCAGCTGCCGGACAACGCCGTGGCCGGCGGCTACGAACTGCGCTTCAGCTATCGCGACCAGCTGTACAGCAGCGCCTTCCGCGTCGCCGACTACATCAAGCCGCACTTCGAGATCGCCCTCGACCTGAGCAAGCCGGACTTCCGTACCGGCGAGAAGGTCAGCGGCAACCAGGTGCTGCTCTACCCGGACGGCAAGCCGGTGAAGAGCGCGCGCCTGCAACTGAGCCTGCGCGCCCAGCAGCTGTCGATGATCGACAACGAGCTGCAGTACCTCGGCCAGTTCCCCGTTGAACTCACTAGCAGCGAGCTGAGCACCGACGACCAGGGCCGCGCCGCCCTCGAACTGCCGGCCGCGGACAAGCCGAGCCGCTACCTGCTTACCGTGTTCGCCAGCGACGGCGCCGCCTACCGGGTCAAGGTCAGCAAGGAAATCCTCATCGAGCGCGGCGCCGCGCGCTATCGCCTGCAGGCGCCGCAGCGCTTCAGCGCAGTGGGCGAGGCCGTGCCGTTCAGCTACCACAGCGAGCAGGCCAGCGAGCTCAAGCCGGCCAGCTATGAATGGGTGCGCCTGGAAGACCAGAGCCAGCACAGTGCCAGCCTGGATGAGGACGAGCAGGGCTTCAGCCTCAGCTTCGAGCGCCCCGGCACCTACAGCATCACCCTCAAGGACCAGCACGGCCTGATCCTCGGCGCCACCGGCCACGCGGTCAGCGGCGACGGGATCAAGGCGGTGGCCGGCACCGTGGAAGTGGTGTTCGACCAGGACGAGTACCAGGCCGGTGCCGAGGCCCTGGCGCTGATCACCTTCCCCGAGCCGGTCGGCGATGCCCTGCTGACCCTGGAGCGCGACCAGGTGGAAGCCACCGCGCTGCTGTCCAAGGGCGGCGACTGGCTCAAGTTGGAGAAACTCAACGACACCCAGTACCGCGCGCGCATTCCGGTCCAGGACCGCTTCTCGCCGAACCTGACCTTCTCCGTGCTCTACACCAAGGGCGGCGAGTACAGCTTCCAGAACGCCGGGATCAAGGTGGCCAAGCCGCAGGTGGACATCGCCATCGCCACCGACAAGGAGCGCTACCAGCCGGGTGAAACGGTCAGCGTCGAGCTGGCTACCCAGTTCGCCGGCAAGCCTGCGGCCACGCGCCTGACGGTCAGCGTGGTGGACGAGATGATCTACGCCCTGCAACCGGAAATCGCTCCGGGCATCGACCAGTTCTTCTACCACCCACGGCGCAACAACGTGCGCACCAGCGCCAGCCTGGCGTTCATCAGCTACGACGTGGCGCTGCCGGGCAACCCGACCGCACCGGGCCGCGCTAACCGCAGCGAGCGCGGGGTCAAGGTGCTGGAGCGGCCGCGTCGCGAAGAAGTCGATACCGCCGCCTGGCAGCCGGACCTGGTTACCGATGCCGACGGCAAGGCGCGTTTCAGTTTCCGCATGCCCGACTCGCTGACCCGCTGGCGCATCACCGTGCGCGCGGTCAACGAGGCCGGCGAGGTGGGGCAGAAGAAGCAGTTCATCCGTTCGGAGAAACCGCTGTACCTGAAGTGGAGCGGGCCGACTCTGTTCCGTACAGGTGACAAGCCGCAGCTGGGCCTGTTCGCCTTCAACCAGGGCGAGGAGGGAACCAAGGCCGAACTGGTGACCCATTTCGCCGGGCAGGAACAGCGCCGCATGGTCGAGCTGGAAAAAGGCATCAACTACCTGCCGTTGCCGGAGACGGCACTGGTGGCGGGCGAATGGCGCGGTGAGCTGCTGCAGGATGGCAAGCCGGTGGATGCCCTCGGGGTGACGCTGCGCGTGGCCGGCGAAGGTTGGCAGCGCCTGAGCACCCAGCACCTGACGCTGGCGGCCGGGAGCAATCCGCTGAGCCTGCCGGTCGATGCCAGTGGCATCCGCCTGCGCCTGGACGACAGCTCGCAAGCGCTGTTCCGCTCGGCCCTCGATGACCTGCTCGATTACCCCTACGGTTGCGTCGAGCAGACCGCCAGCCGCCTGCTGCCGCTGAGCCTGGCCTACCCGACGCTGGCCAAGGGTGAGGCACGCATCGGTGATCGCCTGCGCCTGATCATGCAGAACAGCCGTCTGCGCCTGGTGCAGATGGCCGGCCCGGAAGCCGGTTTTGCCTGGTGGGGCAACGATGCCGAGGCGGACGCCTTCCTCACTGCCTACGCCTACTACGCCGACTGGCATGCCAGCCGTGCCTTGCACATCAACTTGCCGCCGGAGCACTGGCAGCGCGTGCTGGAGGTGTATGCCAAGCAGGTGCCGAATACGCCACTGCTGCAGCGTGCGCTGGTCCTCGACTTCGCCCGCGAGATGCAGTTGCCGGTCAACAGCCTGCTCGAAGGCCTGCTGAGTGATCTGGGCGCTGCCGGTGAGGGTGATGATGTGACCCTGGCCGACGATGGCGAGACCAGCCAGGTAATGGCTGAACCGAATTCGCAGCTCGGCCTGGCCCTTGCCCGGGTGCTCGCGGCTGATCTGGCCGCAGCGACCCAGGTCAAGCTGCCGGCGGCCTTCAGTGCTGACTTGGATGGCGCCCGCGCGCGAGTGGCTGCCAGCACTCATCCGTTTGCCGAGGCCGTACGCCTGTCCCATGGCAAGGTCGATCCGCTGCAGGCCAATGCCTTGTTGCAACGCCTGGCGCCGGAGCAATCGACCCTGGAGCGTGCCCTGGCACTGACCTGGCTGGCCCAGGCCCTGGAACAGGCGCCGTCGACCAGCGTGCCTGCCCCGGGTGCCGGCTGGCTGGCCCAGCAGGGCGCCAGTGGTGAAACCTGGTGGCAATGGCAGGGCAAAGAGCTGCCCAAAGCCCTGGACCTGCCAGCCGAGCAGGCCCGTCCGCTGGCGGCTGCACTGAGTTTTGACAGTGCCCAGGCGCCTACCGGCGAGCTGGATGTCAGTGTCAGCCGCCGCCTGCTACGCCTGGTGCCTGGCGAGGAGGCTTTCAGCTTCAGCGTGGAAGACGTCGGCGATGAGCCGCTGTCCAGCGACCAGTTGTACCTCGACGAAGTGACCCTGAAGGCGGACGGTGAGCGGGCGCGGCGCTATGGCCTGCTGGAAGTGCCTTTGCCACCGGGGGCGGATGTCGAACGCACCACCTGGGGTATCCAGGTCAGTGGCCTGGGCTCGGATGAAGCGGCGCCGCTGGAAAAGGCCCGCCATGAGCCGGGGCAGATGCTCTATGCGGTGCCGGTCGACAGCCTGCAGGGCGAGTTGGTCTTGCGCCATCTGGTGCGCTTCTCGCAGAAAGGCCAGTTCAGCCTGCCGCCGGCGCGCTATGTGCGCATGTATGCGCCGCAGGAGCAGGCCGTCGAGCAGAATCCGGCGCTGGCCGAGCTGAAGGTCGAGTAACGCCATGCGTCCCTTTGGCTGGCTGGCGTTGCTGCTGCCCCTGCTTTGCGAAGCGGGGCCGGCACCGTTGCAGCTGGCCTGGCGCACGTCCCAGGGCGATCAGTTGCTGCAACTGGACCCGCAGCAGGTGGTGGCGCGCGGCAGTCTGCCGGCGCAGCTGGACACCCCGCTGGGCAGCCTGTGGAAGCTGTTCGTCTACGCCTATGAGGTCGACAACCAGCGGCCGGACAACGGCTATGTCTGCACCGGCCAGGATCGCGACGAGGTCTATTGCTGCAATCCCGGTGAGCGCATTGATCGCGAGCAGGCGCTGGCGCAGTCGTGCGGTCTGTATTTCACGCCGGCGCGCCTGGGCGTGCAGGCGGGGGAGTGGTCGAGCTACTGGCGCGCCCGTCAGGCACCGGCCTGGCTGGTCGATCTCGATGGCCTGCAGCCGCAGCGACGGGTGCCGGTCGGCGAGTTGCTCGGGGTGCTGGCCACGCTGCCGGCCCAGGACGACGCCCGCCGGGTGTTGCTCGATGTATTACTGCGCGCCCCGGACAACGGTGCGCTGGGAGCCCTGGGCGGGCGCCTGCGGGTGAAGACCTGGAGCTGGCTGGCCGATGGCGATGCGCAGGCCCGCCAGGGTGGTTTCGCCGGCTGGCTGAGCGACGGTACGCCGCTGTGGGCGGGCGGTGCTGGTACCAGCCAGAGCATTCTTCAGGGTTATGCCGAGGTGCTTGGGAATACCGTGCCGACGGCCTGGCCGGTAGCGCCGGGTAGCTGCGTCGAGGTCGAACTGTTCGCCCGTTACCCTCTGCGTCAGGTGCGCCGGCAGGGCAGTGACGAGATTGCGAGTGCCGGTGCCCTGCACGGGCGTTACGAGGTGGAGTTCGCCAATGGCAATAGCCTGCCGATCGAAAGCGCCGGCGAGCTGTTTCTGCAGGGCGCGAACAGCCCGCTGCAACTGACCGCGCACCTGTCTCGCGAAGAATACGTGGCGCGGGTGCTGGACCGCGAAGCCTCCGCCCAGCCGGCGGAAGCGGCCAAGGCGTTGGCCGTGGCGATCCGCAGCTACCTGCTGCAGAACGCCGAGCGGCGGGGCGAATGCCTGGCGATCCGTGATAGCAGTGCCAGCCAACGCGTGGCGCCGCGCCCGGCGAGCGCCGCGGCGCGGGAAATTGCCGCCTGGACCAGTGATCTGGTGTTGGCGGGTAGCCCGGTCACCTATCACCTGGATCAACCCGGTCCGGCCCGCCTGTCCTGGCAGGAGGCGGTTGCCCAGGCCAATGGTGGCCTGCGTTATGACGCGATTCTCGCCAATGCCTTTCCACGTGCCAGCCTGAGTCGTTGGGACAAGCCGCTGGCAGCCTGCCAGCCCTTGCCGGCCGCCGAAGACTGGTTGCGCACGCAAAGTCGCCAGTGGCGCGCCACGCTGGACGCCGAACCGGGCTACAGCGAGACCGGACAATTCGCCGTATGCCGCCTGCTGTCGGGCAACCCGCATGTCGACCGCGAGCGCCGGCGCATCTTCGTTCGCGGCCTGTTCTCGCTGCAGGACCGCCTCGACCTGACCCACGAATACCTGCACCTGGCCTTTGCCGCACACCCCAACGGCCAGGATGAAAACTACATCGAAAGCCTCGCTCGCCATCTGCTGCTGGAATAGCCCCCATGACCGTTCGCCTGCACCCCATTGCTCTATTCCTGGCCAGCCTGCTACCGCTGAGTGCCAGTGCCGAAGTCCAGCTGGACACCCCGCGTGCGGGTTGGCGCCAGGGTAGCGACGAGGGCGCGCACTTTATCCAGGAAGTGAACTACCCGGCGTCCTCGGTCAACGTTGCCGCCGACCAGGCCGAGACGGCGCGCATTCGTGGGCTGATCAAGGGCGTGGCGAAGGTGGCGGAAAAGCCGGCGCGGCTGGTCGTGAATGGCATCAGCATGCCGCTCAAGGTGCAGGAGGATGGACGTTTCGATCGGCCGTTCGTGTTCCCGTCCGGCAGCAACAACGTCGAAGTGCGCAGCCCGGATGGCCAGCAAACGCGCCGCGTGCAGTTCTATAACCAGGGCAGCGGCGAGACGCCGGCCAAGCTGCGCGTGGTGCTGTCCTGGGACAGCGACAATACCGACCTCGACCTGCACCTGGTGACGCCGGATGGCGGGCATGTCTGGTACGGCGAGCGCTCCTTGGCCAATGGCGCGGCTCAGGATGTCGACGTGACCACCGGGTACGGCCCGGAAATGATCGCTTCGCCGACCCCGCTCAAGGGCCAGTACCTGGTCTACGTCAATTACTTCGGCGGCGGGTATGGCGACGACGGCAACGCGGCGGTGGCCCTGACCACGGCGCAGATCACCCTGATCACCGAGGAGGGCACGCCGAACGAGAAGCAGGAGTCCTTCCTGGTGCCGATGCGTGCGCCCGGCGAGCTGACCCTGGTCAAGCGCTTCAGCTATCCCTGAAATCCGCGGGAGCTGGAGGAATCAGGCTGCGTAGGGTGGATGAAACTCTGCTCTTCCACCTCAACCCGCAGGGTGGGTCGCTGCAGCACGACCCACCCTGCGAAACAATCCGCCCTACAGGTCAGGCGCTTGGCGCCTGCCAGGCATCGATGACTTCCTGGGCGGCGCGGAAAGCCTCGCCGGCCGCCGGCACACCGGCGTAGACCGCGCAGTGCAGCAGGGCCTCGCGGATTTCCACCACGCTGCAACCGTTGTTCAGTGCGCCGCGCACGTGGCCCTTGAGCTCCTGCGGGCATTTCAGCGCGGTCAGTGCGGCCAGGGTGATCAGGCTGCGGGTCTTGCGATCCAGGCCTTCGCGGTTCCATACCCCGCCCCAGCCGTGGTCGTTGATGAAGTCCTGCAACGGCTGGTTGAACTCGGTGGCATTGCCCAGGGCGCGGTCGACGAAGGCGTCGCCCATCACTTCGCGGCGTACCTGCAGGCCACTTTTCTTCTCTTCGCTCATGACTGTTCTCCGGATGATTGATGCGTAGGGTAGCGTGCTACTCGAGGACTTCGACGCGCACCGGCGCTACGCCGCTGCGCAGCATGTCGATCTGTTTGGCCGCCTGTTGCGACAGGTCGATCAGGCGATTGCGGGTGTGTGGGCCACGGTCGTTGATGCGCACGACCACGCTTTTGCTGTTGCTGAGGTTGGTTACCCGTACCTGGGTGCCGAAGGGCAGTTCGCGGTGCGCGGCGGTCAGTGCGTTCTGGTCGAAACGCTCGCCGCTGGCGGTCTTGCGTCCGTGGTGCTTGGCGCCGTACCAGGAGGCCTGGCCTTCGGCGCGGTAACCGTGGGGGGCGACCACGCCCTGGCTGGCGCAACCGACAAGCAGCAGGGGCAGGATGATCAACGGCAAAAGGCTTTTAAACATGCGAGCTCCCTGTAGGGTGGATGTCGCGCAGCACATCCACCAGCCTTGGCGGAAACGCGGGGCGGCCATCCGCCGCACGTTTTCCATGGGGTGGATAGCCAGCCTGCGAATAAGGCAACGCCGGGCAAGCCCGGCGTCGATATAGCCAGCCATCCTTGGCTGGTAGGGAAGTCCGGCCCGGCCATCCATGGCCGGTCGTTCGCCGGGTCAACGCAGGCGTTGACTGCTCCGGCTCACCCCTCCAGCTTCTTCTTCAGCAGATCGTTGACCTGACCGGGGTTGGCCTTGCCTTTCGAGGCCTTCATGGCCTGGCCGACGAAGAAGCCGAACATCTTGCCGCGCTTGGCTTCGTCGCTGGCGCGGTACTGTTCGACCTGCTCGGCGTTGGCTGCCAGCACTTCGTCGAGCATCGACTCGATGGCACCGGAGTCGGTGACCTGCTTGAGGCCTTTCTTCTCGATCACTTCATCGGCGCTGGCGCCTTCACCGGCAGCCAGGGCCTCGAAGACCATCTTGGCGATCTTGCCGCTGATGGTGTTGTCCTTGATGCGCAGGATCATGCCGCCCAGTTGCTCGGCGGATACCGGCGACTGGTCGATTTCCAGGTTGTCCTTGTTGAGCAGGCTGGACAGCTCGCCCATCACCCAGTTGGCGGCCAGCTTGGCATCGCCGCACACGCCGTTGACGGCTTCGAAGTAGTCGGCCAGTTCGCGGCTGGCGGCCAGTACGTCGGCGTCATAGGCGGACAGGCCGAACTCGCGTTCGAAGCGCTCACGCTTCTGCACCGGCAATTCCGGCAGGCTGGCGCGGATCTCGTCGAGGAAGCTCTGTTCGATCACCACCGGCAGCAGGTCCGGGCAGGGGAAGTAACGGTAGTCGTTGGCTTCTTCCTTGCTGCGCATGGAGCGCGTCTGGTCCTTGTTCGGGTCGTACAGGCGGGTTTCCTGCACGACCTTGCCGCCGTCCTCGATCAGTTCGATCTGGCGCTGAACCTCATGGTTGATCGCTTTCTCGATGAAGCGGAATGAGTTGACGTTCTTGATCTCGGCGCGGGTGCCGAACTCGGCCTGGCCCTTGGGCCGTACCGAGACGTTGCAGTCGCAGCGCAGCGAGCCTTCGGCCATGTTGCCGTCGCAGATGCCGAGGTAGCGCACCAGGGCGTGTATCGCCTTGACGTAGGCCACGGCTTCCTTGGCCGAGCGGATATCCGGCTCGGAGACAATTTCCAGCAGCGGCGTGCCGGCGCGGTTGAGGTCGATGCCGCTCATGCCGTGGAAGTCTTCGTGCAGGCTCTTGCCGGCGTCTTCTTCCAGGTGCGCGCGGGTGATGCCGATGCGCTTCTGCGTACCGTCTTCCAGGGTGA
>JBBNAI010000130.1:0-5112 GCA_037994305.1 Pseudomonas sp.
GGCCGATGTTGTCGGCGAGGAAGGAACAGCCGGGGCAGCCCTCGCCTTTGTCGCGGTGGTACATGAAGTGGTAGACGATCAGTTGGCGACGTCCGGCGAACAGCTCGGCCAGGCCCATCTCGCCCTCGGGGCCGGTGAAGCGGTAATCCGTATCGATGGCCACCATCGGCAATTGCCGACGCTGGGCATTCAGCGCGTCGCGCTGGTGGGTCAGGGCCTTCTCCTGCGCAAGCAGCTCCAGGCGGGCGGCCAGCCATTGCTCACGGCTGGCGACTTTCGGGTAATCAGCGTTCATCAGCTTTGCTCCCGGTTGGGGATGGACGACGGCCCAGCATCAGGCCGACACCACCAGCGGTGGCGACACTGGCACCACCGATGGCCAGCGCGATCAGGCAGAACGGACACATGGCGACGACCTCAGATCTGCAGCTGGCGCACCGGGCGCACTTCGACGCTGCCAACCCGCGCCGCCGGAATGCCGCCGGCGATCTGCAGCGCCTCGTTGAGGTCACGCGCCTCGATCAGGTAGAAGCCGGCCAGTTGCTCCTTGGTCTCGGCGAAAGGGCCGTCGGTGATACTCAGCTTGCCGCCGCGCACACGCACCGTGGTGGCGGTGGCGACCGGTTCCAGCGGTTCGGCGGCGAGCATCCGACCGCTCTGCTGCACACTCTGGAAATAGTCGTGGCACTCACCGTCGTGCGGGCTCTCCGGCAGGCTGTGCAGGAGTTTTTCATCGCTGTAGATCAGGCACAGGTATTTCATCGCTTCCTCCCTGGCAGCGGTTTTCGCTGCGGTTATCCACTAGTCGCACCACCCGCCGGCCAATCGACAAGGCCGGTAAAAAATAAATCATTCCCCAGCTACTTGTTGCCAGGGGAAAGAATCTCCTGCTCGCCCAGCACCGAACTGGATTCCCGCCTGCGCGGGAACCCAGAGGCATCCTGCAGTACGGAAAGCAGCTAGCCAGATGACGCCACATGTAACTGGGACATAGCCAAGAAACTAGTGCTCCCACGCAGAGGCAAAAAACTCACTCGGCCAGCTCGGCCAGGCGCCGCTCGAGAAACTGCCGGTCGGCGCCCTGCTGGCTCAACTGCAGGGCGCGCTGGTAGGCATCCCGTGCCTCATCGTTGCGCCCGAGGCGCCGACACAGGTCGGCGCGGGCGGCATGGGCCAGGTGATAGTCGGCCAGTTCGCCGCGCGCGAGGATCGCGTCGATCTGCTGCAGGCCGACCTGCGGTCCGCGCCACATGGCCAGGGCCACCGCGCGGTTGAGTTCGATCACCGGCGATGGCGCGGCATTCAGCAGCACGGCGTACAGGCCGACGATCTGTTCCCAGTCGGTGCTGGCCACGCTGTCTGCCTCGGCGTGCACGGCAGCAATCGCCGCCTGCAGGCAGTAAGGGCCGATGCTGCCGGACTGGAAGGCGGCCATCACCAGCGCCTCGCCCTCCTCTATCAATGTGCGATCCCACAAGCCGCGATCCTGATCCTCCAGCAACACCGGCAGGCCGTCATCCGCCGTGCGTGCGGCGCGGCGCGACTCGCCCAGCAGCATCAGCGCCAGCAGGCCCTGCACTTCCGCCTCGGGCAGCAGTTCATGCAGCAGGCGACCGAGACGGATCGCCTCGCTGGACAGTTGCTTGCGCGTCAGCACTTCGCCAGAGCTGGCGAAATAGCCCTCGTTGAATACCAGGTAGATGACCCGCAACACCGCTTCCAGGCGCTCGCCCAGCTCGGCGCGGCCCGGCACTTCATACGGGATGCGCGCGTCACGAATCTTGTTCTTCGCCCGCACGATGCGTTGGGCGATGGTGCTCGGCGTGCTGAGGAAGGCGCGGGCAATTTCCTCGGTGGTCAGGTCACAGACCTCGCGCAAGGTCAGCGCCACCTGGGCGTCGGCCGCCAGGGCCGGATGGCAGCAGGTGAACACCAGGCGCAGCCGGTCATCCTCCAGCAGCTCGCCGTCCCACACCTGTTCGCCCTCGGCGATCGGCTCGGGCACCTCGTCGAGGGCCTGGAAGCGTGCCTGGCGGCGCAACTGGTCGATGGCCTTGAAGCGCCCGGCAGAGACCAGCCAGGCCCGCGGATTGGCCGGCACGCCTTGCGTGGGCCACTGCTCCATGGCGGCGCGAAAGGCTTCGTGCAGCGCCTCCTCGGCCAGGTCGAAATCGCCGAGCAGGCGAATCAGGGTCGCCAGCACCCGCCGCGATTCCTCGCGGTACAAGCGCGCCAGCTGCTCCTCGATGTCGTTATCCATCACGCCCTCATCCAGCCTCCAGGGGACAGGCAAAGGTAGGCCCATCTCCGCTCATGCTCCAGCAGAGCATGCCAGCTGATCGAACATCCGCGGCTGAAATCGACAGGTGGAAAACGCAAAACCCCGCCAAGTGGCGGGGTTTTGCAGAGCAGGTAGCGCAGCGCTTACTGCGGCTGAGCCTGCAGTTGCTCGGAACGGTTGGCGCTCCACTGCGGCAGCAGCGAACCGATCAGCATGCCCGCCAGGCTGAACAACAGGCCAGCCAGTTGCGGCGGCCAGAAGGCGGCGTCGGTCAGGCTGTATTCCAGGTAGACCCAGGAGCCCAGGCCGAAGGCGATGGCAAACAGCGCGCCCTGGGTGGTCGCACGTTTCCAGAACAGGCCGGCGAACAGCGGCACCACGGCGGCGACCAGGGTCACCTTGTAGGCGTTACCGACCATCTCGTAGATGCTCGCGTCCGAGTACAGGGCGAAGGTCAGGGTGGCGGCGGCACACACCACGATGGTGATACGCATGGCCAGCAGGAACTGCTTGTCGCTCATCACCGGCATGAAGCGCTTGAGCACGTTCTCGGTGAAGGTCACCGACGGCGCCAGCAGGGTGCCAGAAGCAGTGGACATGATCGCTGACAGCAGCGCGCCGAAGAACATGATCTGGGCGAACAGCGGGGTCTTCTCGAGGATCAGGTGCGGCAGGATCATCTGCGAGTCTTCCGCCAGCCAGCGCTTGACCATCTCCGGGTCGATCATCGAGGCGGCGTAGGCCAGGAAGATCGGCAGCATGCAGAAGCACAGGTAGAAGGCGGCACCGAACATCGAGGCGCGCGCGGCGATGTTCTCGGTCTTGGCCGACATCACGCGGGCATACACGTCCTGCTGCGGGATCGAGCCAAGCATCATGGTCAGCGCCGCGCCGATGAAGGCGACGATGTCCTTGGCCTCGAAGTGGTGGATGAAGGTGAACTTGCCTTCACTGGCCGCGTGGGCGATCACTTTGTCGGCCCCGCCAGCCATGTCACCGATCAGCCAGGTCAGGTAGACCAGGCCAACCACGATGATGATCATCTGGAAGAAGTCGGTCAGGGCTACCGACCACATGCCGCCGAACAGGGTGTACAGCAGGACGATGGCAGTGCCCAGCATCATGCCCTGGGTGGTGCTGACGGCACCGTCGGAGATCACGTTGAACACCACGCCGAGGGCGGTCAATTGCGCGGCGATCCAGCCCAGGTAGGAAACGATGATCACCAGGCTGATGAGCAGCTCGACGTTCGGCCCGAAGCGCTTCTTGAAGTAGTCACCGATGGTCAGCAGGTTCATCCGGTACAGCGGACGGGCGATGATCAGGCCGACCAGCATCAGGCAGCCGAAGGAGCCGAACGGGTCTTCGATGATCCCGGCGAAGCCTTCTTCGATGAAGGTGGCGGGAATACCCAGCACAGCCTCGGAGCCGAACCAGGTGGCGAACACCATGGCAGCGACGATGGGAAAGCCCATGCTACGACCGCCGGCAGCGAAGTCGCGGGAGTTTTTCACTCGGGTGGCGGCGTAGAAGCCGATGCCTACGGTGACCAGCAGATAGAACGCAACGAACCAGATCAGCATTTTTCCCCGTCCAGTGACGTCAGCTCACCGCCTGCAGCCCGGCGTCTGACGCGGGGCAAGGAGCGGCGAACCATAAGGTTGTTGTTATGAGCCTTTCGCGCGGACCCAAGCAGCACGCAAGGGGTTCCGACGCGGCGGCGAAGTTTCGCAAAAGCGTAAAATATGTCAAACGAAATTGGTCGTTTTACTGAAACATCCCGACGACACGCCTCGTTACAACCTCCAATACACTG
Source organism: Pseudomonas sp. (assembly GCA_037994305.1). GTDB lineage: Bacteria > Pseudomonadota > Gammaproteobacteria > Pseudomonadales > Pseudomonadaceae > Aquipseudomonas. The sequence goes on from JBBNAI010000130.1 coordinate 4,098, forward strand.
AAAACAGTGGGGTTTGTGTCAAGCACCAGAACCGGACAGTTCTATATTTTTGACACACGCCTTATGCGCGATCTCCGGCTGACAGGCGCCAGCGCAGGCAGTATCGTCGCCACACCACACCTGCCACTGGCCACGCCATGGACATCAAGCAACTCAAGTTCCTGATCGCCCTCGACGAGACGCGCCACTTCGGCCAGGCCGCCGCGCGCTGCCACGTGACCCAGCCGACCCTGTCCATGCGCCTGCGCAACCTGGAAGAGGAACTCGGCCTGGAACTGGTACGCCGCGGCCAGCGCTTCGAGGGCTTCACCGAGGCCGGCCAGCGCGTGCTGGTGTGGGCCCACAGCCTGCTGGCCGCCCAGGATGGCCTGTATGCCGAAGCGGCCGCCTGTCGCGGGCAGCTGGTGGGCACCCTGCGTCTGGGCGTGGTGCCGCTGGCGGGGTTCGACCCAATGCGCCTGATCGCGCTGTTCGCCGACGCCCATCCGGGGCTGCGCTTCCAGTTGTTCGCCCTGAGCAGCGAGCAGATTCTCGAGCGCCTCGGGCGCAGCCAGCTGGACCTCGGCATTTCCTACCTGGAGCGCCTGGACCGCGAGCACTTCAGCAGCCTGGAGCTGGCCGAAACGCGCATGGGCCTGCTGCACGACCGTCGCCATTTCAGTTTCAACAGTCCGAGCCTGAGCTGGGACGCCGTGGCCGCGTTGCCGCTGGGCCTGCTGTCGAGCGGCATGCACTTTCGCCAGTCCATCGACCATGCCTTGCGCAGCCGTGGCCTGGCGCCGCAACCCCGACTGGAAAGCGATGCCGTGCACCAGCTGCTGCAAGCCACCAGCGCTGGCCTGTGCTGCGCGGTGATCCCGCTGGACAGCGGCCTCGATGGGTTCAGCACGGAGCTGGCGCTGACGCCCATCGACGATGCCCACACCCTCGCCCCTCTCGGCTTGATCCTGCGCCGCAGCCTGCCGCGCTCGGCCCTGGCCGAAGCCTGCTTCGACGAAGCCAGGCGCCTGTTGAC
>JBBNAI010000131.1:0-4383 GCA_037994305.1 Pseudomonas sp.
AGGCGCTGCGGCCGGCGCCGGTGTCGACCTGCTGGTCGGCGGCATCACCCTGGGCGCCGCTGCACTGCTCGGCGCCCTGGCCGGCGGCGGCCTGCAGACCGCGCGCAATTACGGCGGCCGCCTGCTCGGCAAGCTCAAGGGCCAGCGCGAGCTGACCGTCGACGACAACGTGCTGCGCCTGCTCGCCCTGCGCCAGCGCCAGTTGCTCGCCGCCCTCAACGCCCGTGGCCATGCCGCGACCACGGCGATCCAGCTCGACACGCCACAGGACAAGAGCTGGCGCGAAGCCAGGCTGCCCGTCGCCCTGCGCAAAGCCCGCGCCCATCCCGAATGGTCGTCGCTGAACCCCGGCGCCCGCCTGGAGCAGGCCGAGCGCCAGGTCCAGGTCGAGCACCTGAGCAGCGAGTTGGCCGCAGTCGATGTGCAGCCTTGAATCGTCGCCATGCCCACCGACGCTGAATTGCCAGCCCCCAACCTGATCCGCATCGGCCGTCACAGCCTGATCGTCAGCGCCGAATGCTTGCCGACCGGGTTTAACCAGCGTCCCGGGGTCACGCTGTTACTGGCCCGCGAGCAACCGCTGCACGTACAGATCGAAGGCGCCGCCGATGTCCACGGCCTGGCCCTGCTACTGGCCCCGGAAGTGAAACGGCGCTTCATCACCCCGCAACGCCACTTCAGTATCACCATCGAGCCGGGTCATCCCAGCTATTGCAGTTTTCTGCACTGGGCACGCAACACCCCCGGCACCTTGGCAACCGCACCGAGCGCGGCCGTCTTGGCAACGCTGGCCGGACTCGACAGCCAGGCGGCATTCGATGACTGGCTACAGGCGCTGCTGGAGGCCTACCAACAACCCCGGCTGGCCAGCAGCGAACGCCTGGAGTACTTGCTTGAGCTGCTCGCCGCCAGCGACCTGGACAGCCGTGCGGAACACTTGTGGCAATCCTTCCGCGCCCGCTACCCGAGCAGCCAGGCACACTGCTCACACTGGCTCCAGGACTGCATCGGCCTGTCGCTACGCAAGCTGTTGCTCTGGCGCAAGTTGCGTCGCGCGCTGGAAGCCCTGGTGGAGCAACGCCAGGCCACGCAGATCGCCCACGCCGTGGGCTTCGCCGACTCGGCACACCTGTCGCGGATCTGCAGTCGTACCTTCGGTCTGCGCCCGTCGCAGGCCGGCGACCACAAAACCCTTCAAGCCAGCCTGCTGCGCGAACCCTGAGACTGCCCCCTCGACACAACCTGGGGATTTCACGATGTCTCACCTGGATGTAGGCGTAGTCACCGCCCTGCTGGTGCTTTTGGGCGCTCTGGAATTGCTGACCGGGCGTCTGCTTGGACGGCGCCAGCCCGACGAACTGTGGGTCGACTTGCTCAGCCTCGGCCAGTTCGCCCTGCTGATCAAACCGGCTGTAGTCGCTGCCGCTGGCCTGTTGCTGCTCACCCTGGCACCGCACTGGGCCGGTGCCCTGGGTGACCTGCCGCTGTGGCAGGCGCTGTTGCTGGTGATCCTGCCAGCCGACCTGCTGCATTACGGGTACCACCGACTCGGCCACACGCTGCCGTTCATGTGGCGCATGCACCGTACCCACCATACGGCGACGGCCATGAGCATCACGGTGGCCTACCGGGAAAACTGGCGCTGGTACCTGTGCATGCCGGACATCTGGTACGCCGGCCTCATGGTCGCCCTCGGCCTGGGCGAGGCAGTGCTGATCAGCAACCTGATCTTCGGCAGCGCCAACGTGCTGGTGCACAGTGCCTTCGCCTGGGATCGCGGCCTGTATCGCACGCGCTGGCTGGCACCGTTGACCTGGCTACTGGAGCGCCTGGTGCAATTGCCTTCGACACACCGCGCGCACCACGCAGAGCTGGACGAACACGGCCAGCCACCGCACCACAACTTCGGCCAGTTGCTGTATCTGTGGGACACCCTGTTTGGCACGGCCAGGTTTACCCGTGATCGCTACCCGAGCCGCTACGGCATCCCCAAGGATCCGGGCGACCCCTGGTATGCCCAACTATGGTGGCCACTGCTGCGCTCGCCCAAGCGCGACAGCGAATACCGCTGAAGCGCGCTCCGGACTACCGCCGCGCCTGGCTGGTCCACAGCGTTGCAGCAACGATCAGCAGGCCACCGAGCCAAGCCTGCACGCTCAGTTGCTCGCTCAGCCAGAGCACCGCGAACAGCGCGCCGAACAACGGCTCACTGCCCATCAGCAGACTGACTCGGGTCGGGCTGCTACGCCCCAGCGCCCAGTTCTGCACGAAGAAGGCGAACAGGGTAGCGAACAGCACCAGGTAAAGACTGCCGATCCAGAACGCCGGTTCGCGCGGCAGCGCCGGTAAGCCACCAGGTAGCAACAGCGTGCCGAGCAGCAGGCAGCCGCCACCGATGACCCCGGTCTGCACCGCCGTCAGGGCCAGCGCCGGCACCCCGCTGTCGGCGGTCCAGCGCCGCGTCAGGCACACCAGCAGGGCCCGTAGCGCAGCGGCCAGCAGCATCAGGCCATCGCCGAGGTTGAACTGCAGGTCGACGCCGCCGCTGAGCAGCCAGGTCCCCAGCAACGACAGGCCGACCGCCGGCAGCAGGCGCGAGTCCGGGCGCTGGCCGAGCAACAGCCACTCGACGAAAGGGGTGATCACCACGCACAGGCTGATCAGGAAGGCCGCATTGCTGGCACTGGTGAGCAGCACCCCGTAGGTCTCGCAGAGGAAGATCGCCAGCATCACCCCGCCCAGCGGCAAACCCGGCGCCCAGGCCCGGCGCCCCTCGCCACGCAACTGCGGCAGGAGGATGAGGAAAGTCAGGCAGAAACGCACCGCGAGAAAACCCAGCACCGGGTAGAACTCCAGCGCCAGCTTGGCCACCCCGTAACTGGTGCCCCAGACCAGGGCCACGAGCAGTAGCAGCACATCGCTGAACTGCAGCAGGCGGGTGTGGGCGGGGCGGATCAGGGTCGACATGGCGGTGGTCTCGGTGGCGATAACGTCAGACCGAGATTGTCCATTGCGGCACCAGAAAGGATAATCCAGGCACTTCGCACAAGACTTGTTCACCATGAGCACAAATACGCCTAGCAACCTGTTGCCCCTGATGGCCAGCTTCGTGCGCGTGGTGGAGTGCGGCAGCTTCTCCGCCGCCGCGCGCCAGCAGGGCAGCACGGCCTCGGCGGTGAGCCGGCAGATCGCCCAGTTGGAACAGGCCCTCGGCCTGCGCCTGCTGGAGCGCACCACCCGACGCCTGCGCCTGAGTGAGGCCGGCAGCGAGGTGTTCGAGCGCTGCCGCGAGATGCTCGGCGCGGCGCAGGCGGCCATGGCGGTGGGTGAGCGGCTGATGAGCCACCCGCGCGGGCAAGTGCGTCTGAGCGTGCCCAAGGCGTTCGGCAAACACCTGATTGCGCCGCTGATGGCAGACTTTCTGCAGCGCTATCCGGAAGTGGATGTCAGCCTCAACCTCAGCGACCGCAGCCCGGATCTGATTGGCGAACAGTTCGACCTGATCGTCTGCATCACCGACCAGCCGCCACCGGGCCTGGCCGGGCGGCCGCTGTGCAGCGTGCAGCAACTGCTCTGCGCCAGCCCCGCGTACCTGCAGCGCCACGGCACCCCGCAGCACCCGCAGGAGCTGGTGCGGCATGCCTGCCTGTATCTGGACGAGAGCAGCGATGATCACCGCTGGCACTTCAGCAACGGCCGCGAGCAGTGCGTGGTGGCCGTGCAGGGGCGCTTCGCCAGCAACCACAGCGAGGTGCGCCTGAATGGCGCGCTGAGCGACCTGGGCATCGCCTGCCTGCCGCATTTCACCGCAGCGGCGGCGTTGGCCAGTGGCGAGTTGCACCAGGTGCTGGCCACGTGGCGCTACACCGGCTCCTACCAGGGCACCGCATGGATCCTCTACCACCCGACCCGCCACCTGCCGCCGAAGCTACGGGTGCTGATCGATCATCTGGCCGAGGGGTTGGCGAAGCCGGCTGCTTAGTGTCGACCTGGATCGCTCGCGAGAGCGAACGTCGCGATGATCCGGCAGGCGCCCACTAGCGGCGCGGCCGCCTACCGGAGTGACGATCAGACCGCGACGGGCGCGCTGATATGCGGGTGGGCCTGGTAGCCGACCAGTTCGAAGTCCTCGAAGGTAAAGCCAAGCAGGTCCTTCACCTCGGGATTGAGCTTCATCACCGGCAACGGCAGCGGCTCGCGGGTCAGTTGCAGGTCGGTCTGTTCCAGGTGGTTGGCGTACAGGTGGCAGTCGCCGCCGGTCCAGATGAACTCGCCCGGTTGCAAGCCGCAGACCTGGGCCACCATCAGCGTCAGCAGGGCATAGCTGGCGATGTTGAACGGCACGCCGAGGAAGATATCGGCCGAGCGCTGGTACAGCTGGCA
>JBBNAI010000132.1:0-6240 GCA_037994305.1 Pseudomonas sp.
CTTCGTTGAACTGGCGCGCCACGTGGGCGGCACGGCGCCAGTTCTCGGTACGCCCGGCACGGTCCTGCGGTAGGCCCTTGTTCAGGTCGTGGCGCAGGTTCTGGCCATCCAGCACATACACCGCACGCCCCATGTCGAACAGCTTGCGCTCCACGGCATAGGCCAGGGTGCTCTTGCCGGCGCCGGACAGGCCGCTGAACAGCACGGTGGCCGGTTGCTGGCCGAAGCGCGTGGCACGCTCCTCGGTCGACACATGGGCCAGGGCACCGTGGTGGCTGGAGCCACCCGCACCCACCGCATCGGCGATGATCATGCCGGCACCGACGGTGCCGTTGGTCAGGCGGTCGATGACGATGAAGGCACCGGTGGTGCGGTTGTGCGCGTAGCCATCGAGGGCGATCGGTGCGTCGAGGGCGATCTTGACCTTGCCGATCTCGTTGAGCTGCAGGCTGCTCGCCGCGCCCTCTTCCAGGGTGTTTACATCGACGCGGTGGGCGATGCTGGCGATCGAACCCGGCACGTAGCTGGTGGCACGCTTGATGTCGTATTTCTTGCCCGGCAGCATCGGCTCTTCGGCCATCCACACCAGCATGGCGTCGAAGCTGTCGACCACCTGCGGGCGATTGTCGGCATGCACCAGCATGTCGCCACGGGACACGTCGATCTCGTCTTCCAGGGTCAGAGTGATCGCCTGGCCCGGGCCGGCCTGCTCCAGCTCACCTTCGAAGGTGACGATGGACTTGACCTTGCTGCCTTTGCCCGACGGCAGGGCGATGATTTCGTCGCCCTTGCGCACGATGCCGCTGGCCAGGGTGCCGGCGAAACCGCGGAAGTTCAGGTTGGGACGGTTGACGTACTGCACCGGGAAACGCAGGTCGTTGAAGTTGCGGTCACCCGCGACCTCGACGGTCTCGAGAATTTCCATCAGCGACTGGCCGGTGTACCAGGGCGACTGCTCGCTCTTGTTCACCACGTTGTCGCCTTTCAGCGCCGACATCGGCACGAAATGCATCGAACTTGGCTTGAAGGCAATGCCCTCGACAAACGCCAGATAATCACTCTTGATCTGCTCAAAAACGCCCTGATCGAAGCCCTTGAGGTCCATCTTGTTGACGGCAATGACGATGTGCTTGATGCCCAGCAGGCTGGCGATGAAGCTGTGGCGCTTGGTCTGGGTCTGCACACCGTAGCGCGCGTCGATCAGGATGATCGCCAGGTCGCAGTTGGAGGCACCGGTCGCCATGTTGCGGGTGTACTGCTCATGGCCGGGGGTGTCGGCAATGATGAACTTGCGTTTGGTGGTGCTGAAATAGCGGTACGCCACATCGATGGTGATGCCCTGCTCGCGCTCGGCCTGCAGGCCGTCGACCAGCAGCGCCAGATCGATATCTTCACCGGTGGTGCCGACTTTTTTCGAGTCTTTGGTGATGGCATCCAAGTGGTCTTCATAGATCATCTTGGAGTCATGCAGCAGGCGGCCGATCAGGGTGCTTTTGCCGTCATCGACGTTGCCGCAAGTCAAAAAGCGCAGCAGCTCTTTACGTTCGTGCTGGGCCAGGTAGGCGAGGATGTCCTCGCTGATCAATTCGGATTGGTGCGACATATTAAAAGTACCCCTGACGTTTCTTCTCTTCCATCGAGCCGGAAGAGTCATGGTCGATGACTCGGCCTTGGCGCTCAGAGGTCTTGGCCAGCAGCATTTCCTGAATGATTTCCGGCAGGGTGCTGGCGGTGGATTCCACCGCGCCAGTCAGCGGGTAGCAACCCAGGGTACGGAAGCGCACCATCTTTTTATGGATGCTGGCTTTTTGCTCAGGGGTAAGGTGTTCGAGGATGCGCTCGTCGTCGATCATGATCAGCGCGCCGTTCATCTCGATCACTTCGCGCTCTTCGGCGAAGTACAGCGGCACGATTGGAATCTGTTCCAGATAGATGTACTGCCAGATATCCAACTCGGTCCAGTTGGACAGCGGGAATACGCGGATCGACTCGCCTTTTTTGACGTTGCCGTTGTACACGTTCCACAGCTCGGGACGCTGGTTCTTCGGGTCCCAGCGGTGCTTGCTGTCGCGGAAGGAGTACACGCGCTCTTTAGCACGCGACTTCTCTTCGTCGCGGCGCGCGCCACCGAAGGCGGCATCGAAACCGTACTGGTCCAGCGCCTGCTTGAGACCCTCGGTCTTCATCACATCGGTGTGCTTGGCACTGCCGTAGGTGAAGGGGTTCATATCCTGCGCCACGCCATCGGGATTGGTGTGGGTAATCAAGTCCAGGCCGTATTCTTTGACCATCTTCTCGCGGAAGCTGTACATCTCCTGGAACTTCCAGCGCGTATCGACGTGCATCACCGGGAACGGCAGCTTGCCGGGAAAAAACGCTTTGCGCGCGAGGTGCAACATCACGGCGGAATCTTTACCGATGGAGTACAGCATCACCGGGTTATCGAACTCGGCGGCTACCTCGCGGATGATGTGGATGCTTTCCGCCTCCAACTGCTTCAGATGCGTCAATTTATCGAGCATGGCTACTCACGGCTATCTCACGAAGAGAGCGTTATTGGACGGCCTACGGGCCGTGGACGAGGGCGGCACTTTATCACAGCACCCTATTCTATTCAGGAGCTCGGTTAGATCGAAACGATCTAGCTTTATGCCTGCAGGAAAGGCCGTATTTGCGCCTTAAATCGGATTCGGGCAATCGATAAACAGGTGTTCCAGCGCGAAACGCCGCGCCAGATAATCACCCAGGGCCTGCACGCCATAACGCTCGGTGGCATGGTGGCCGGCGGCGATAAAGCTGATGCCATTCTCGCGCGCACTGTGGAAGGTTTGCTCCGAGGCTTCGCCGGTCAGGTACAGGTCGACACCGGCCGCGATGGCGTTGTCGATGTAGCCCTGGCCGCCACCCGTGCACCAGCCGATCTTGCGGACCATGCTGTCGCCTTCCACCAGTAGCGGCTCGCGACCGAGTACTTCCTGTACGCGGCGGGCGAAGTCGCGGGCACTCATCGGCTCTTCCAGTGAACCCAGCAGGCCGACCACTTTCGGGTTGTTCGGGTCGAGCGGACCTTCCACGGTGATATCCAGCTGACGCGCCAACTGCACGTTGTTGCCGACCTCCGCGTGCAGATCCAGCGGCAAGTGATAGGCCAGCAGGCTGATATCGTTACCCAGCAGGGTTTGCAGGCGACGCCGCTTCATCCCGGTGATGCAGGCGTCCTCCCCCTTCCAGAAGTAGCCGTGGTGCACCAGCACCACGTCGGCCTCGACCTCCACCGCTGCATCCAGCAAAGCCTGGCTGGCGGTGACACCACTGACGATACGGCGCACCTGCGGGCGCCCCTCGACCTGCAGGCCGTTGGGGCAGTAATCGCTGATGCGCGCGGCGCTCAGAAAGCGATCCGCTTCCTCCACCAGGGTGGTCAGGGCGATGGCCATGGAGAATCCTCTTCAATCTGTTTCGGGCACTGCTTTCTTGCCAGGCACCCCTCTATAATGCCGCCACCTTAAGGGCCACTCTTTGCCCTCGCAACCCTCAGGATTCTCCCCCGATGTTCAAGGCCCTGCGTTTCTATGGCTGGCCCCTGCTGGCCGGTCTCCTGTTGGCGATGCTGATCATCCAGCGTTACCCGCAGTGGGTCGGCCTGCCCAGCCATGACGTGTACCTGCAGCAGGCACCGCGCTATGGCGTCGCCCAGGAAGGCCCGGTGTCCTATGCCGACGCAGTGACTAACGCTGCGCCGGCGGTGGTCAACCTGTACACCACCAAGATGGTCAGCCGCTCGACTTCGCCGATGTTCGACGATCCGGTGTTCCGCCGCTTCTTCGGCGACAACCTGCCCAAGCAGCGGCGCATGGAGTCCAGCCTCGGTTCGGCGGTGATCATGAGCCCGGAAGGCTACCTGCTGACCAACAACCACGTCACCGCCGGCGCCGATCAGATCGTCGTGGCGCTCAAGGACGGCCGCGAAACCGTCGCCCGCCTGGTTGGCAGCGACCCGGAAACCGACCTGGCCGTGCTCAAGATCGACCTCAAAGGTCTGCCCACCATGACCCTCGGGCGCTCCGAGCAGATCCAAACCGGCGACGTCACCCTGGCCATCGGCAACCCGTTCGGCGTCGGCCAGACCGTGACCATGGGCATCATCAGCGCCACCGGGCGCAACCAACTGGGCCTCAACACCTACGAGGACTTCATCCAGACCGACGCGGCGATCAACCCCGGCAACTCCGGCGGTGCCCTGGTCGATGCGCACGGCAACCTGATCGGCATCAACACCGCGATATTCTCCAAGTCCGGCGGCTCGCAAGGCATCGGCTTCGCCATTCCGGTGAAACTGGCGCTCGACGTGATGAAAGCCATCATCGAGCACGGCCAGGTGATCCGTGGCTGGCTGGGTATCGAAGTGCAACCGCTGACCCAGGAACTGGCCGAGTCCTTCGGCCTGCAAGGGCGCGCTGGCATCCTGGTTGCTGGCATCTACCGCGGCGGCCCGGCGCAACTGGCCGGACTGCAGCCCGGCGACCTGATCATGCGCATCGGCAGCGAGGAAGCCGTGGACGGCCGCCGCTCGATGAACCAGGTCGCACGTGCCAAACCCGGCGAGAAGATCATCGTCGAAGTGCTGCGCAACGGCGAGAAGATGGAGCTGACCGCGGAAATTGGCGTACGCCCACCGCAGGAAACCAAGCCGCAGGAAGAATGAAAAAAGGCGCCGAAAGGCGCCTTTTTTCATAGCAGTGTCAACGCAACTACAGTACCTGAGCCAACGCATCCAGCAGCGCCTGGTTCTGCTCCGGCGCACCAATGGTGATGCGCAGGAACTGGGCAATACGCTGCTGCTTGAAGTGCCGCACGATCACTCCATGCTCACGCAGCGCCGCTGCCAGTTCGCCGGCATCCTTGTGCGGGTGACGGGCGAAAACGAAGTTGGCCTTCGACGGCAGCACCTCGAAGCCCAGCCCGGCCAACGCCGCAACCACCTGCTCGCGGCTGTCGATCACCGCCTGGCAGGTCTGCTGGAAGTAGGCCCGATCCTCGAACGCCGCTGCCGCGCCGGCAATCGCCATGCGGTCCAGAGGGTAGGAGTTGAAGCTGTTCTTGATCCGCTCCAGCGCCTCGATCAGATCCGGATGGCCAACCGCCAGGCCAACCCGCAGGCCTGCCAGCGAGCGTGACTTGGACAGGGTCTGCGCCACCAGCAGGTTCGGATAGCGGTCGACCAGGCTGATTGCCGTCTCGCCACCAAAGTCGATGTAGGCCTCGTCGACCAGCACCACGGTATCCGGATTGGCCTTGAGCAAACGCTCGATGGCATCCAGCCCCAGGGCGCAGCCGGTCGGCGCATTGGGGTTGGGGAAGATGATGCCGCCATTGGGGCGAGCGTAGTCTTCCACCCGAATCTGAAACTGCTCATCCAGCGGCAGAGCCTCGTAGGCAATACCGTACAGGCCGCAGTAGACCGGGTAGAAGCTGTAGGTGACATCCGGGAACAGCAGCGGCTGGCCGTGCTGGAACAGGCCGTGGAAGGCGTGCGCCAGCACCTCGTCGGAACCGTTACCGACAAACACCTGGGCGGTCTGCACGCCGTAGTAGTCAGCCACCGCCTGCTTCAGGCGGTCGCTGTTGGGGTCCGGGTACAGGCGCAGGTTGTCGCCCAGCTCGGCCTGCATGGCGGCGATCGCCTTGGGCGACGGGCCATAGGGATTCTCGTTGGTGTTGAGCTTGACCAATTTGGCCAGTTTCGGCTGCTCACCCGGCACGTAGGGCACCAGGTCCTTGACGAAGGGGCTCCAGAATTTGCTCATCTGCCCTTCTCTCCTCGAATTCGTGTGTATTAGGAACCGCTTGCTGGCTCCTACAGGGTTCGGTTGGCTTACGGCTTGATGCGGTACTCGGCACTACGGGCGTGAGCGGTCAGCGACTCGCCACGGGCCAGCACGGAAGCAACCTTGCCCAGCTCGGAGGCGCCTTCGGCCGAGCAATGGATGATCGACGAGCGCTTCTGGAAGTCGTACACGCCTAGCGGCGAAGAGAAGCGCGCGGTGCCGGAGGTCGGCAGCACGTGGTTCGGCCCGGCGCAGTAGTCGCCCAGCGCTTCGGCGGTGTAGCGACCCATGAAGATCGCGCCAGCATGGCGAATCAACGGCAGGTACTGTTCGGGGTTCTCCACCGACAGCTCCAGGTGTTCCGGCGCGATACGGTTGGCCACTTCGATGGCCTGGGCCATGTCGGCAACCA